>CAJUSJ010000038.1 GCA_910588865.1 uncultured Lachnospiraceae bacterium | reverse complement strand
TTGTCCTTGAACATTTGATTGAATTTCTCTTTCACCGTTTATCACCTCGGTACTATTCTTACCAAAGGTGCCGGAGTTATTCATTGTTGTCCTCAAATAATTTCGATATTTTTATGTCCCTGTAGTAATACGCCAGGATCTCTTCCGCTTTCATCCCATTGGAGGCCTTTTTGTGAGCCCCGTACTGGCTCATGCCGTACCCGTGTCCCTGTCCCCGGCACACTGCCCTCACTCCTCCTTCATAGCCTTCCAGTGTAAAAGCGGCGGACGGAAGGCCCAGAGCCATGCGCACCTCTTCTCCGTCAAAGCTGTGGCTGCCGATCTGGATCCGCGTCACATACCCGGCATCATCCTTTTGAATCACCTGGATTGAGTCCGGGATCTGCTCCTGGGTAAGGCTCTCCCCTTCTTTCATCTGACGAATCCGCTCTGTAAACTCTCCTGCCGTCCAGGTGACCACTGTCAGATATCCGTCAGACTCTAAGTCTTCCCGGCTGTCCACAGAAGCCAGGTACGGGTGCCCCTGGTCTCCCTCCCTGGTCCAGCCCCCGCTGCACCGGTGAAACAGAGGCTCTATGTACTCCCCCTCCCACTCCATCACGATCCCATTTGTCTCTTCCACGGCCTGACGCACTTTCTGATAGTATTCCAGAAATTTTGGTTTCCCCCAAAGCTTTTCCATCTGCCCTTCCTCCAGATAGTCCATATTCAGCTCTGTCTGGCTGATTTCGCTTCGTTCCTCCATCTGGCGGTACACACAGGTCCTGGCAATGATGGCCTGGGCTTTTAAGGCTTCCTCCGCATAATCAGCCGGCATCTGTCTGGCCACAACCCCCACCAGGTATTCCTCCACATCCACATACCCCTGTCTGTCCAGACGGACCTGCCTGCCACTTAGAAGCTCCCCCTTTTCCGAATTTTCCATCCCCTTTATGGTTCCCCTCAATGCCAGGGTGGCCACGTAGGGAAACATCACTGCCAGTACACAAAAGATCCAGAATCTGCGCATAAACAATCCCCCTCTTCACTATCTCTATGAAGAGGGGGACCAAATTATTTCATTTTATACATTTACCTCAATCTTATCCAGATGCCACAGCTCATCCACATACTCCTGGATGGTCCTGTCGGAACTGAACTTGCCCGCGCAGGCCACGTTGAGCATGGCTGCCTTTGCCCACCAGGTCTTGTCCCGGTAAGCCTTGTCCACCCGCTCCTGAGCCTCTGAGTAGGCCATAGCGTCGCCCAGAATAAAGTAGGTGTCCGCCTTGTCCATGGCATGGCCGCTTAACAGGGAGTCATAGATATCCCTGAACAGGTTGGGGTTCTGGGGAGAGAAGGTACCGTTGATCAGCATGTTCAATACCTTGCGGATCCTCTCGTTGTTGTTGAAAAGGTCAATGGGGTAGTATCCGCCGTTCTTCTCGTAGTTAATCACCTCGTCCGCGGACAAACCGAAAATAAACGCGTTCTCCTCCCCTACTTCTTCCACGATCTCCACATTAGCGCCGTCCATGGTTCCGATAGTCAGAGCGCCGTTGAGCATAAACTTCATGTTTCCTGTACCGGATGCCTCCTTGCTGGCCGTGGAAATCTGCTCGCTGACATCAGCGGCGGCAAAGATGATCTCCGCGTTGCTCACCCGGTAATCTTCGATAAATACCACCTTTAACTTACCCTTGATCTCCGGATCATTGTTCACCACGTCAGCCACAGCGTTGATCAGCTTGATAGTCAGCTTTGCCCTCTTGTATCCCGCGGCGGCTTTGGCCCCAAAGATGAAGGTTCTGGGGATCATATCCAGATCCGGGTTATCCTTCAGCTGGTTGTACAGGTGGATCACATGAAGAATATTCATCAGCTGCCGTTTGTACTCATGAAGCCTTTTTACCTGTACATCAAAGATGGAGTTGGGATCCACGTCGATTCCGTTGTTTTCTTTAATGTATTTGGCGAGACGCAGCTTGTTCTGGTATTTGATCTCCATAAATTCCTTCTGAGCCTGGGGATCATCCACGTATTTTTTAAGGCCCGCGATCCGGGACAGATCGGTTATCCAGCCGTCGCTGCCCAGCTTTTTGGTGACCCAGTCAGCCAGAAGCGGATTGCCGTGAAGGAGGAAACGCCTCTGGGTGATGCCGTTGGTCTTGTTGTTGAACTTCTCCGGCATCATCTGATAGAAATGCTTCAGCTCCTGATTCTTTAAAATCTCTGTGTGAAGCCTTGCCACACCGTTGACAGAAAAGCTGCCCGCTATGGCCAGATGAGCCATACGAACCTGGCCGTTGTAGAGGATCGCCATGCTCTCTACCTTTCTCTCATCGCCAGGATACATCTTGCGGATCTGAGCCTCGAAGCGGCGGTTGATCTCCTCCACGATCTGGTAAATACGGGGGAGAAGCTTGGAGAACAAGTCAATAGGCCATTTCTCCAGGGCCTCGGACATGATGGTGTGGTTGGTGTAAGCGCAGGTCTTGGTGGTGATGTCCCATGCTTCCTCCCAGGTCAGGCCCTCGTCATCAAGAAGGATCCTCATAAGCTCAGGAACCGCCACGGTTGGATGGGTATCATTTAACTGGAACACAACCTTCTCGTACAGCTTGTGGATATCATCGTGATTCCTCTTATACTTCTTCACAGCCCTCTGTACGCTGGCGGAGATGAAAAAATACTGCTGTTTTAATCTCAGCTCCTTGCCGGTATAATGGTTGTCATTGGGATAGAGCACATCACAGATATTTCTTGCCAGATTCTCCTGCTCCACCGCCTTCTGGTACTCGCCCTTGTCAAAGCTGTCCAGACCAAAGGTGTTCACTGGCCTGGCCTCCCAGATCCTCAAGGTGTTCACCACATTGTTGCCGTAACCTACAACCGGAAGATCATAGGGTACAGCCAGAACAGACTGATAGCTCTCCTGGACGAATTTTTGTTTTCCATCCTCCCATATAGTGGACACTCTGCCTCCGAATTTTACTTCCTGGGCATATTCCGCGTTGCACACCTCAAATGGGTTGCCGTCCTTTAACCACTCATCGGGAATCTCGACCTGATAGCCATTCTCGATCTTCTGCTTGAACATACCATAGTGGTAGCGGATGCCGCAGCCGTAGGCCGGGTAGCCCAAGGTGGCCAGGGAATCCAAAAAGCAGGCCGCCAGACGTCCTAAACCGCCGTTTCCAAGAGCGGGATCCGGCTCCTGGTCCTCGATCAGGTTCAAATCCACCCCTATCTCATCCAGAGCCTCTTTGATCTCCTTCTGCGCGCACAGGTTTATGATGCTGTTGCCCAGGGCCCGCCCCATGAGAAATTCCATGGACAGATAATAGACCATCTTGGCGTCGCTTCTCTCTACCTCCTTGAAGGTCTCGATCCACCGGTCCACGATCATATCCTTCACCCCGTGGGCCACGGCCTGGAACATATCCTTGGGAGTCGCCTCATCTAAGTTCTTCCGGTAGGTATTTTTAAGATAGTAGATGATGGAACGCTTAAACTCTTCCTTGTCAAACTGGGGCTTCTTCACCTTTGCCGATGTCGCCGGCGCTGCCGGTGCTGTCGGTGTTGCTGCTGTCTCTGTGTTCATAACTGGTATATTCCTCCTCTTTCCTTACTCTGATTTCTCCACTCCAAGTGTAACACTTTCTCCGTTAATATTCCAATCTTTTGTATAGCCTCCCATCTGGTCTGTAAGAATCTCTTCTGCCAAAACGTCAGATCTGATATCGGTTTCATAAGTCTTCATAAGGCCGGCAAGCTTTTCATTGCCCTGCTCATAGACCCGGATATGGTCTGTCACCTCAAAGCCGGCTTCTTTTCTCATGGTCTGGATCTTGCTGACCAGCTCCCTGACAAATCCTTCCTCCACCAGTTCAGGGGTTAAATTGGTGTCAAGGACCACAGTGACCGTGTTGTCCGCCTCTGTCACATAGCCTTCCTTCTGGGCCATGTCGATCAGCAGGTCTTCCTCAGTCAGCACCACCGACACCCCGTCAAAGTCAAAGGTCAGGCTTCCTGTCTCCTTCAGGGTATCCATGGCCTGGTTGCCATCCACCTCCGACAGGACCCTGCGGATATTGTTAAGCTGTTTGCCGTACTTTGGCCCCACGGTCTTTAACTGAGGCTTGAAGGTGTAGGTGGTGAAATCCCGGACATCCTCTGTGAAGGTCACCTTCTTCACATTCAGCTCCTCCTCCATGATCTCCACATAGAACTGGGACAGGCTTCCGGGCGCTTTCACAAACATCTGGCCAATGGGCTGACGGTTTTTTAAGTTGGCGTTATTTCTCGCCGCCCTGCCCATGACCACGATTTTTAACACCTGGTCCATGTCTGTCTCAAGCTGTTTGTCGATCCAGTCCTCCCGGACCCCGGGGAAATCACACAGATGGATGCTCTCCGGCGCGGTCTTATCCACCCCCCGTACTAGATTTTGGTAAATGGACTCGGTCATGAACGGGATCAGGGGAGCGGCCGCCTTGCACACATCCACAAGGGCTGTGTATAAGGTCATGTAAGCGTTGATCTTATCCCGCTCCATTCCTTTGGCCCAGAACCTTTCCCTGCTCCGCCTCACATACCAGTTGCTCATGTCATCCACAAAATTCTGGAGAGCCCTGGCCGCCTCAGGGATCTGGTAGTTTGCCAGACAGCTGTCCACATCCTTCACCACACTGTTTAACTTAGACAGAAGCCACTTGTCCATCACCGGAAGCCCGTCATACTCAAGACTGTGCTGTGTGGGATCAAAGTCATCGATGTTGGCGTACAGCACGAAAAACGCGTAAGTGTTCCACAGGGTGCCCATAAACTTTCTCTGGCCCTCTGTCACCGCCCTGCCGTGGAAACGGTTGGGCAGCCACGGAGCGCTGTTGATGTAGAAATACCACCGGATAGCGTCAGCGCCGTAAGTCTTTAACGCGTCAAAGGGATCCACGGCATTGCCTTTGGATTTGCTCATCTTCTGGCCGTTCTCATCCTGAACATGGCCCATTACGATAACATTTTTGTAGGGTGCCTTGTTGAAGATCAGGGTTGAGATGGCAAGGAGGGAGTAGAACCATCCTCTCGTCTGATCCACTGCCTCGGAGATAAAGTCAGCGGGGAACTGCCGCTCAAACACATCCAGATTCTCAAAGGGATAGTGGTGCTGGGCAAAGGGCATGGCCCCGGAATCAAACCAACAGTCAATAACCTCCGGCACCCTCCTCATCTGTTTTCCGCACTTGGGGCAGGTGATGGTCACTTCATCGATAAAGGGACGGTGCAGCTCAATGTTCTCCGGACAGTTATCTGACATGGATTTCAGCTCTTCAACGCTGCCGATGGAGTGCTGATGGCCGCACTCACACTCCCAGATATTTAAGGGGGTTCCCCAGTAGCGGTTCCGGCTGATGCCCCAGTCCTGGACATTCTCCAGCCAGTCCCCGAACCTGCCTTTTCCAATGCTTTCGGGGATCCAGTTGATGGTGTTGTTGTTGCGGATCAGGTCCTCTTTCACCGCGGTCATCTTGATGAACCAGGATTCTCTCGCGTAATAGATGAGAGGAGTATCACATCTCCAGCAATGAGGGTAACTGTGCTCAAAGGCAGGAGCCGAGAACAGAAGCTTCTTTTCCTCCAGGGCTTTTAACACCAGGGGGTCCGCCTTCTTCACAAACACGCCTGCCCAGGGAGTCTCCTTTGTCATGTTGCCTTTCGCGTCCACCAGCTGCACAAAGGGAAGGTCATATCTTCTCCCCACCTTAGAGTCATCCTCACCGAAAGCGGGAGCGATATGGACCACACCGGTGCCGTCGGTGAGGGTCACATAAGTGTCGCATACCACATAAAACGCCTTTTTCCGCTGTTTCTCACAGATTCCCGCGGCATAGTCAAACAGAGGCTCATACTCTTTGTACTCCAGGTCTTTGCCTGTGTAAGTCTCCAGAACCTCGTAGGCAGGGGCATCGCTTTCCTTATCCGCCAGCCCTCCCAGCACGGTGTCCAAAAGCGCCTGGGCCATATAGTAGGTGTACCCGTCTGCCGCCTTCACCTTGGCATAGGCCTCATCAGGATTCACACACAGTCCTACGTTGCTTGGAAGGGTCCAAGGTGTGGTGGTCCATGCAAGGATATAGGCATCCTCCCCTTTTACCTTGAACCTGGCGATGGCGGATCTTTCTTTTACATCCTTGTAACCTTGCGCGACCTCATGGCTGGACAGGGGGGTACCGCACCTGGGGCAGTAGGGAACGATCTTAAAGCCCTTGTATAGCAGGCCTTTTTCCCAAATCTTTTTCAATGCCCACCACTCGGACTCAATATAGTCGTTGTGATAGGTTACATAGGGGTCATCCATGTCCGCCCAGAAGCCTACCGTGGAGGAGAAATCCTCCCACATGCCTTTATACTTCCACACGCTCTCCTTGCAGTGAGCGATAAAGGGCTCTAAACCATACTCCTCAATCTGTTCCTTGCCATCTAACCCCAGCATCTTCTCCACTTCCAGCTCCACCGGAAGCCCGTGGGTATCCCACCCGGCCTTTCGGGGCACCATATACCCTTTCATGGTGCGGTACCTGGGGATCATATCCTTGATGACCCTGGTGAGCACATGGCCGATATGGGGCTTGCCGTTGGCCGTAGGCGGACCGTCATAAAACATGTAAGTAGGATGTCCTTCCCGGCTCTCAATGCTCTTTTTAAAAATATCCCTGTCTTTCCAGAACTTCTCTACTTCCTTTTCCCTCTCCACAAAATTCAAATCCGTGGAGACTTTGTCGTATTTCGACATGCGAAACCTCCAATCTTTCTAAATTTGAAAATTCACGCGGGGGAGGCTCTTTCCCCTACTCGCCGTGCCGGGGCGGGGCCGCTTTAGCGGCCATACTCCTCTCCGACCCGTGTACCATCGAGTAGGGGAGGCTCTTCCCCTACTCGCCGTGCCGGGGCGGGGCCGTGCAAACGGCCACATTTCCTCTCCGCCCCGTGTACATAAAAAAACCTTCTCCCCGTAATGAGGACGAAGGCTGCTTCGCTGTACCACCTATTACTATCCACATACAGATCCCCTCCGGAACCCCCGTCTCCTATCCCTTCCAGGATGGGCACTCTCAAGCTCCTCAGTTCAAAATATGAGTTCCCTGTAACGGCGGAAAACCGGCAAAGCCTACCCGGGGAGCCCTACTCCCTTTCAGCCCGCGACTCCGAAGCGATCTTCATCCCTGCCTTACTTGTACCGGGCTTCCACCAACCGCCGGCTCTCTGAAACGTTCCTGACAGGACTACTGTCTTCCTCTGCGTCTTTCCTCTGCATATTTTTATACACCATTATTATAGTAACAGGCAGCTGGGTTGTCAAGAAAAAGTAATTGTTAATTTTTTAACATTTATCTTGTGTTTTCTGGATTTTATGATATACTCGTAACTGTTCAGTACCCTTCCGGAACGAAATGGGGAGCCGCTGAACCGTTATGTATACTCTCAAAAAAGGAGAACCAAACTATGGCAGAGCGGAATTTAACACTACTTACGGATCTGTATGAACTGACGATGATGCAGGGATATTTTAAAGAAAAGGATGCCAATGAGACCGTGATCTTCGATGCCTTCTACCGGGCCAACCCGTGCAACAACGGGTACTCCATCTGCGCTGGTCTGGAGCAGGCCATTGATTACATCGAGAACCTCCATTTCGACCAAAAGGATATCGACTATCTCCGCTCCACCGGCCTGTTCGGCGAAGACTTTCTCGAATACTTAAAGCAGTTCCATTTTTCCGGAGACATCTACGCGATCCCGGAAGGCACGGTGGTCTTTCCCAGGGAGCCTCTTGTAAAAGTTATCGCTCCCATCATGGAGGCCCAGCTGGTGGAGACTGCCCTCTTAAACATTATCAACCATCAGAGCCTTATCGCCACCAAGACCGCCAGGGTCATCTACGCCGCCCAGGGAGACGGGGTCATGGAGTTTGGCCTGCGCCGGGCCCAGGGACCTGACGCTGGCATCTATGGGGCCAGAGCCGCCATGATCGCCGGCTGTATCGGAACTTCCAATGTTCTGGCAGGGCAGATGTTCGATGTCCCAGTAAAGGGAACCCACGCTCACAGCTGGATCATGAGCTTTCCCAACGAGCTGACGGCTTTCCGTACATACGCGAAACTGTACCCCTCAGCCTGCATCCTCCTTGTGGACACCTATGATACCTTGAAATCCGGCATCCCTCATGCCATCCAGGTGTTCCAGGAGATGCGGGAGGCGGGGATTCCTCTTACTTTCTATGGCATCCGCCTGGACAGCGGCGATCTTGCCTACCTGTCCAAAAAGGCCAAAAAGATGCTTGATGACGCCGGTTTCCCCGACGCTGTCATCTCTGCCTCCAATGATCTGGATGAGAACCTGATCAGCAGCTTAAAGCTCCAGGGCGCTGCCATCAACTCCTGGGGCGTGGGCACCAACCTGATCACCTCCAAGGACTGCCCATCCTTTGGAGGCGTGTATAAGCTGGCAGCCATAAAGGATAAAGCCACCGGTGACTTTATTCCCAAGATCAAGGTATCGGAAAACGCCGAGAAGATCACCAACCCGGGAAATAAAACCATCCGCAGGATCTACAACAAGGACACCAAAAAGATCATCGCTGACCTGATCTGCCTTGTGGGCGAGGAGTATGATCCTGACAGCTCCCTCCTCCTCTTTGACCCTGTGGAGACCTGGAAAAAAACTCACCTGGCTCCTGGCAGCTACGTGACGCGGGAGCTGATGATCCCGGTATTCTTAAAGGGGAAACGGGTCTATGAGTCCCCCAAGGTCATGGATATCCAGAAATACTGCAAAGAAGAGCTTTCCACCCTGTGGGAGGAGTCTCGCCGTCTGGAATATCCTCACCGTACCCATGTGGACCTCTCCATGCCTCTGTGGAAGATGAGAAACGAACTTCTCGACCAGGTATCGGGGACGCGGAACTAAAAAGACAGAATCGCGCACAATCAAGTAGAAGAGGTCTCCCCCTACTCGCCGTGCCGGGGATACGCGAACGGCCAGATTTCCTTTCCGTCCCGTGTACACAAAAAAGCCGCCCAGGGCCAAACATGGGCCTGGGCGGCTTTTTGTGTGTTTAAAATACTTACTCATTGCGTATGGCCGCCAAGGGGCTTAGCTTCATGGCCCGCAGGGATGGGAAGAATCCTGCCACCATGCCCACCAGGATGGCAAATCCGATGGCAGCTCCGGCCAGCCACAGAGGAATCCTGGAGATATCACCCTCGATTCCCATCATAATCTGTCCGATTCCCAGATAATTGTTCATCACATAGGACACCGTAAAGCTGATGATCAGCCCTATGACCCCTCCCATAAACCCGATAAACCCGGACTCCATGAGGAACATGTTCCGGATATTTCCCATATCGCATCCCAGAACCTTGATGACACCGATCTCCTTGGTTCTCTCATAGATGGACATCATCATGGTGTTGGCGATGCCGATGGCGGCCACAAACAGGGAGATGGCCCCGATTCCCCCCAGCACCAGCTGAATGACATCATAGGTCTGCTGGGACTGTTCGATCCACTGCATCTGGCTGTCCGCCTGGAATCCCATATCGATCAGGGTCTGCTGCACATCGGTCACATTGCTCATCTCGTCCACGAACACCACAGCCTGCTCATAGATAAAGTAGGGATAAGGCTTCCCCTTTTTGTTGGTAGGCTGGTCGGGGATGGGATTCTTCTTGTAGATCTGCTTTAACTGGGTCTTAAGGGCATCAATATCCGTGTACGCGGAATATGCGTAGGAGTTGTAATCGTCAATTCCGCCCTCCACAACCCCCGCGGCATTGATCATATATTTTTTCGGCGGCTTTGTCTGATTCTCACCGCCGCCCTGGGACTGGTAATAAGCGCTGGTATCAAAGATCACAAACATGGGTTTGTTCATATAATCAATATCCGGAAGCTCCCCTGTATCCCAGTACCCTTCCCCGGTTTTGCTGTTGTGGAACCTTTGGATGACCCAGTTTCCGTAGATCAGCTTCATCTCCTCCCCTTCCTCCGGCACCTGACCCTGGGCTAAGGGGATCTTCTCCAGGTATTCCCGGGTAACCCCTATAATGTTCATGTTGGCCTCATAGATCCCCTGCTTCATGATCACGTAGGTTGAGAGCATGGGGGACACCCCCGTCACATGGTCTAACCGCTTAAACCGCTCCATCACCTCGTCAGTGAGATAGTTTGGCTCCGAATCACCAGAAGACATTCCGTAATAGCTGTCAGAATAGATGGATATGGTGGTCATGTCCCCGTAAGAAGCGTACTGCTCCAGCATCAGGGCATTGAGGCCAATGCCTAAGGACACCATAATCACCACCGACGCCACGCCGATGATCACCCCCAGCACAGTCAGGGCCGTTCGGAGCTTCCTCCGCCTTAAATTATTGACGCTCATGGTGAGCAGATCAAGAAATCTCATCGCCTAAATCATCCTCTTCCTGCTGAGCCTTTTTTTTCTTTCTCCTTCGGACTATGACAAACACCGCCACCGCGGCTGCCGCCGCGCCCGCGCCGATCCACAGCTTATACCTTTCAAAAAAGGAATCCTCTTCCACAGGCATCTCCATCATGCCGCCCACTTCCATGTCCAGGCCCGGGTCTTCTTCCATGGCCTCCACAACATAGAGGGACAGCTCCTTCTCCACCTCTGGCTGAACTTCCCCGCTCTCATCCTCATAGGTAATCCGTACCTTGATCTTCCCTTCATCCATGGTGGGGGCGATGGCTGACAGCATCACATCCACATTCCCGGTCTCTCCCGGCTTGATGTTGCCTACATAGGTGTCCGTCGGCTGGATGGAATCCGCCTCAAAGGCCACCATCACATTGTAGAGGATCACTTTTCCCGTGTTGTTGATAGGGAACATGATATTGCTCTCAGAGCCCACGGTGACACTGTCCGGCATCACCTCCATGGTTCCGGTATTCAGCCTGGCGATCTGCCGCACAGGGATGTCAATGGTCACAGACTCCGACGCGTTTTTAAATTCCGGGCTGTCATAGGTCTCCTTGATGGTCAGCGCGTAAGATCTCTGATCAATGCCTGCCCTTGACAGCATGTCCACCGACAACTCCGTCACTTCACCGGCACCTAAAGAATTGACCACCACAGACGAGGAGCCGGACTCTGTGGTGAAGACAGAGCTGTTATCCACCTTCTCTGACTCTAAAGTAAACAGGATATTGCTGGCCGCGATGCTGGCGGACGCGTTCTTCATACGAAGAATCAGGCGGAAAGGCTCTCCCGCTATAATGGTCTCCGGTATTGTCTCAAAACTGTCCACCACAATTCTGGCCTTTGTCCTGTCGTTCTCATTGAACTCTCCGCTGTTGTCCTCTTTCTCCTTGTTCCTGACATGAACCCAGAAACTTTCCTCTTCCTTCATGATCTGGCCAGTGGCAGTCTCCCGGTACCGTATCTCAAACTTGATGGGATAATATCCTGTATAGGTTTCAGAGCGGATTCCCATGCTGTATGGCAGTTCCACAACCTGGCCCGGCTCTATCTTCTCGAAATTCCTGTCATAATTTCCTTCATTAATGTCAAAGGGGAACACGGTGCTGTCTTTGTCCAGAACCATAACCACACTCACATCCCTGGCTTCAGAGAGGCCGTTGTTCCGCATATTGATGGTAAAGTTCATGGCCTCCGGGTAACTCCCCCTTGGAGTGGGCTGGCCCTCTCCCATAACAAAGCCCACCTCCTTGTCATCTTCCTCCTCCTCGTCATCTCCTGTAGGTTTGGTGATCCAGATGTTCAAATATTCTGTGGTGGTGGCTTTGTTGTCCCTGCTGCTGACCTCAATCTGCACCGCGTAATATCCCTCCGGCAGATCTGCCCTGACCATGGCAGGCAGGGATACGCTTCTTGAGGAATGTTTCTTGACCGTACCCACATGCTTTGGCTCAAAGGTCCCCTCAGTCACCTCAAAGGGAAATATGTACTCCCCCTCCGCGCTGGGGCTGGCTATGTAGGACGAGCCATTGTAAATATTCACCTCCACATCCTGCCAGTCCTCTTCCGTGTTGTTTCGCACCGTAAAATTCACGGTCATCCTCTTTCCCGTCTTCCCCTTGGGGACGGTCTTGGAGATGATGATCTCATTGTCGCTGATGTCGATCAGCTCGGCCCTGGCCAAAACCGGGGGCAGAGCCCCGAAGAGCACCGCGAACGCCATTAGAAAAGCAAGGCCTCTTGTTATTATCTTTCTCTTCATCACTCTATTTCTTCCTCCTCTTCATGATGGCATTCTTCTATCTTAAAAATCTTGCCGTCAACAATGTGGAACTTCCGGTCAGCGTAGGATGCCAGGTGGTTGTCGTGAGTAACCATCACAAGAGTCTGGTTCTGCTCCCTGACGATCCGGCGCATCAGCTTCAAGATCTCCATGGTGGTCTTGGAATCCAGATTCCCCGTAGGTTCATCCGCGAAAATGATCCTCGGGTTCACCGCCAGGGCCCTGGCAATACCCACCCGCTGCTGCTGGCCTCCTGACATGGCGTTGGCCATGTGGTTCATCTGCTTCTCAAGCCCAACCAGCTTTAAGTACTTTTTGGCGATCTGGTTCCTCTTCCTTCTTGGCATCCCCCGGAAGGACAGAGGCAGGGCCACATTCTCCACGGCATTTAATGTCTTTAACAGATTGTAGGACTGAAAGATAAATCCCACTCTCTGGCGGCGGAAAGCCACCAGCTCATTCTCCTTCATCTTCTCAATGTGGATCTTGTCAATGATGATCTCACCCTTGGTAGGCTTCTCCAGCCCTGCCAGCATGTTGAGAAGGGTAGACTTTCCCGACCCCGACGGCCCTACGATGGCGCAGAACTCACCCCGATACATGGTAAAATCCACACCGCCCAGGGCGTACACCTTAGTCTCTCCCACACGATAGATCTTGTACAGATTCTTTACCTGGATGATGGGCCTCCTCTCCTTTTGGGAGCTCATGCCGCCAACATCCGGTGTCTCCAATCCCTCCGCCATTTCCTCTCCTCTCTTCCTCCCAGCTGGACAGCCAGGGTAAAACATATCTATATCTTACAACCTGTCCCCTGGTTTGTCCCATAATTTATTCTTAATGTTCTTTAAGGTTTTCTTACACAAGTATACCACATTTTTTCAAAAAAACAGTAGAAATCCGCGGATGGATTGGATATAATGATAGCAGCGTAAAACAAAAAAGAAAAGGAGACCCCCATGAGACATCTTTTAAATCCTCTTGACTTTTCCGTGGAAGAGATCACGGACCTCCTGGATCTGGCCGCGGATATTGAGCATGATCTCCCCGGATATGCCCATGTTTGTGACGGTAAAAAGATCGCTACGTTATTTTATGAGCCAAGCACCCGAACTCGTCTGAGTTTTGAAGCCGCTATGTTAAATCTTGGCGGCAGTGTTCTTGGCTTTTCTTCTGCCGCCTCCAGCTCCGCGTCCAAGGGCGAAAGCGTGTCCGACACCATCCGCATGATTTCCTGCTACGCGGACATCTGCGCCATGCGCCACCCAAAAGAGGGCGCTCCGCTGGTAGCTTCCCTCCACTCCTCCATCCCGGTGATCAACGCCGGCGACGGCGGACACCAGCATCCCACCCAGACCCTGACGGACTTGATGACCATACGGTCTCTTCTGGGCCGTCTGGACAACATGACCGTGGGCCTCTGCGGTGATTTAAAATTCGGCCGCACCGTCCACTCCCTGATCAACGCCCTGGTGCGCTACCCCAATGTAAAGTTTATCCTCATCTCCCCGCCAGAGCTCCGGGTTCCTGAATATATCCGGGAAGACGTGTTAAACGCCAACAACATAGAGTTCGCGGAAGTCGGGAACTTGGATGAGGCCATGCCTCAGCTGGATATTTTGTACATGACCCGGGTTCAGAGGGAGCGTTTCTTCAATGAGGAGGACTATATCCGCCTGAAAGACTGCTATATCCTGGACAAGGCCAAGATGAAGCTTGCCAAAGAGCGCATGTTTGTCCTCCATCCCCTTCCCAGGGTCAACGAGATTTCGGTGGAAGTGGACAATGACCCGAGAGCCGCCTATTTCCGTCAGGTACAGTATGGAGTGTATGTCCGCATGGCCCTGATCATGACATTGCTGGAGGTGAAAAAACCATGTTAAACATCAGCGGATTAAAAGAAGGAATCGTGTTGGACCACATCCAGGCAGGCAAAAGCCTTGACATTTATTACAACCTGGGTCTGGACAAGCTGGAGTGTGAGGTAGCTATCATCAAGAACGCCAGGAGCAGCAAGATGGGCCGCAAGGACATCATAAAGATTGAGGGCGCTTTAGACCAGCTGGATCTGAAGGTCTTAGGCTACATTGACCACAACATTACCGTCAACATCATAAAAGACAACAAGATTGTGGAGAAAAAGGCCTTAAAGCTTCCCAAAAAGATCACCAATGTAATCCAGTGCAAAAATCCACGGTGCATCACTTCAATCGAACAGGAGCTGCCCCATGTGTTCTATCTGTCCGATGAAGGCACGGAGACCTACCGGTGCCTGTACTGTGAGGAAAAGTACGGGAAATAGGACCGCCATCGGAATCCCGTCGATTTGTCAGCAAAGGCGGCATATCCCAAAGATGGGACATGCCGCCTGTTTTATATACGCGGAAAGAAATCCGCCGATGTTTTTGGGAAGCCCGGTGTTGAGCACAAAGCAGTTGTTCTCAAAGAAGAACGCTCCCTCCTTTGAATTCAAAAAGGAGCAAGACGATAAGCCGGGTTATGTCGTTGGATGGTCATCTATCTAGGCCTGACGTCACCGCCAGGCTCAAGCGACCTACCCGAAAGCAGACGGGCCGCCTTATGCTCTCTGTTTGGTCTTGCTTCAGATGGGGTTTACATGTGCCCTGCCTGTTACCAGCCAGGCGGTAGTCTCTTACACTGCCATTCCACCCTTACCGGCAAAGCCGGCGGTATATTTCTGTTGCACTGTCCCTGGAGTCGCCTCCGCCAGACGTTATCTGGCATCCTGCCCTGTGAAGCCCGGACTTTCCTCTCCCGCGGTCTCGCGATGCCGCGGCAGCGACCATCTGTCTTACTCCCAAAGGATTTTACCATATAATAGGGAAATTGTCCAACAGAAAGTTTATTTCTTAATCTCCCAACTTTTTCTTTTTTAGTAAATACAGAAGCGCGAGCAACAGTACGACAAATCCAACGCAGATGGGCCTCTGAAAAAAAATCAGCCAGTTCCCATTGCCTACGCTTAACGAATTCCGAAAATAAAATTCCGCGGTCGGCCCCAGGATCAGGCCAAGTACCAGCGAAGTCATGGGCAGCTCAAAATACTGGAGCAGATAGCCAGCCATTCCCATAACCAACATAACCTTCACGTCGAAAGCTCTGTTGGAAATCGCGAACGCGCCACCGCAGCACACGGCCATCAAACCGCTTGTTAACAATTCATAAGGTACATGGGTAATTTTTACAAACAATCTCATGAGACATTTGCCTTGCAGCAGCATGACAAACTGAGCGATCACGCATCCAATAAGGATTGTATACACTATAACCGTATGATCTTCAAAAAGCTTGGGCCCGGAAGATAATCCATGCATCTGAAACGCGCCCATCAGTGTGGCCGCTACCGCGCTTCCGGGAATTCCCAGAGTCATCATGGGAATCAAAGACGCGGCGGTCGCTCCATTGTTCGCGGCTTCAGGTGCCGCGACTCCTTTCACCTCTCCTTTCCCGAACTCCTCTCCTGTTTTCGCGCGGCGCTTCGCTTCATTATAAGCCAAATATGAGGCTATTCCCCCTCCGGTTCCCGGAATCGCTCCAATAATCGCCCCAAGAAAGGAACCTTTCAGCATAATTGATATACAGTCTTTAAAGTCCTTCGCTGTATAACGGTCATCTTTTCTGGCTTTTTTCAGGTTCGTAATTTCTTTATCCGATATCCTGCACAAAGCAGACTCCCTTACCCGATTGATCATCTGCTGCAGAGCAAAAAAGCCAAGCATACAAGCCATCATTTTCAATCCATTATACAGCATCATACTGCCAAAGGTAAACCTGGGAATCCCGCTTATTGTATCAATTCCAACCATACCAAGCAGCACACCTATGCCAGAGGCAATCAGTCCTTTAAAAATATTGTCACCGCTGACCGTCGCGATAACCGAAAGTCCAAACAGCGCCAATATAAAATATTCCGGTGAACCAAAGTTAAGGGCAGCTTTCCCAAGCTGAGGAGCAAACAGAAGCAGGCACAGCGCGCTGATCAGGCCGCCGACAGTCGAAGCGACCAACGCGGCATCCAAAGCCCGGTGAGGCTGGCCTTTCTGGCACATGGGGTATCCGTCCAGCAGCGTCGCCATGGCTTGCCCGGTTCCCGGCGTATTGATCAGAATCGCACTGATAGAACCGCCGAAGGCGGAACCAAAGTAGATCGCTGTCAGCATCAGAAGCGCCGGAACACTTGGGATCTGAAAAGTAAATGGCAGGAATAACGTAATTGCCAGATTTCCATTCATACCGGGAATTGCCCCGAAAATAATTCCAATAAAGATCCCAATAAAAAGGAATAGCAAATTCTGAAAAGTGAATACAGCGACCAAAATCTCTGGTAAATTTTCTAATACCATAGCGCCCTCCTCCTAAAACAGAATTGACTGGAGACGAATATGGAGTATATTCACAAAGATGAAATACATCCCAATCGTCAACACCACTACGATCACATAATAGAGCCAGTTTTTGCATTTAGACAGTGCCAGGGTCACGCAGGCCAACAGCGCCGTACTGACCATCCAATCTTTTTCAAATGAGAGGATATACAAAATAAACGCCACAAATAACAGCGCTGGTGGTAATTCAGCGGAAAGATCCAGTATTTTTTCTTTATCTTGTTTTAATATCAGGCTCTGTGTCACCAGAGCCATCCCGCACACTCCGATCAATACAGCGATGCCATATGGAAGACTCCGGGAGGTAATTCCAAAATTAACCACTGTTTCCACCTGAATCTGCCAGGGGATGATCACAAATAAAGCCGCGGAGGCCAGAATCGCCCCTATTCCGCAAACCAGATTACATTTATATTTGATTATCATATGCCCCTCCTCTACTGTTGGAATGTATACTTTCGCAGTTCCCTGATCACTTCCGGATGATGACTGATACAATTGCAAAGCTCGTGAGGATCCCGCTCCAGGTCATAAAGTTCGTCTAAGTCATTAAAAGAGCGGATCCATTTATATTTTCCGTCATAAAGCATCATAGTATGTATCAGCTCACTCTGCTGCACCTTTCGGATTTTTACATCTTCCCCTTTCAGGATCGGCAGGATACTTTTGGCATCCATATCACCAGGGTCGTAGGAGGCCTGTCCCAGTTCCAAAAAAGTGGGAGCCAGATCCATGAGAGAAACCAGTTCCCGGCTTTCCAGAGGTTCGGTCATCCCCGGCAGATGTACCAGCATGGGAATCCGCAGCGCTCCCTCATACATGGCTCTTTTTTCGAACAACCCATGATCGCCCATAAGTTCTCCGTGATCCGCCGAAAATACTACAACCGTGTTATCCGCCAGCCCCCGCTCTTCCAAAATATCAAGCATCCGCCCCACATATTCATCAATCACTGCCACGGAGGCCGCGTAATGCCGTTTGGCGTCCATCAACAGAGCATCGGTCAGCCCGGCGCTCTGCTGTGCCGCGCGTTTTTTCACCCACTCCGGCTTGCCCTCCAAATTGTCATGGGGCGGCAGGCTGAACTGGCTGTCTTTTACCTTTTCATATTCACAAGCCGGCGGGTCCCATGGATTATGGGGGCCCGAAAAGCTCGCGAACAGATGCCAGGGACTGTCCATATCTACTTCCCTCAGAAAACGACAAGATTCCTCCCCAATCACGGAATCCAGAAAATCTTCCTTTTCTAAAAATGTCTCCCACGAATGATACGGCGGCGTATCCTCTCCAAGATAATTCATGTAAGTTTCATTTAGCTTCTTTATAAGCTCCGGGTTTTTATCCAACAGATGCTGCTGATATGGTCCCAGCGCTTTCAGTCCTCCGTTCTCATCCCACAAAAGGCGTGAGCAGTTTATTTTCCCCTCCATCTCATGGGGATCTGTGAACCCGATATGGTGGATCACCGGAAGGTCTCCTTTAGAGCCGATAAATCGTGTCTTTTTATGGAGATCGGTCTTGCCTGCCACCGCTACCCGATAACCGGCTTTTACCAACATCTGGTAATAGGTTTTCTGATCCAGGGGCAAATTGGCATCGTGTACAGTTACACCACAGTTATGCGGATATTTTCCTGTCGCGAGAGAAGCCCGGCTGGGTGTGCATAAAGGCGCTGTGCAGGCGGCTTCCCTAAAAAACATACCATTTTTCCGAATCCTGTCAATATTGGGGGTACGGATTCCATCCCCCATTCCTGACAAGGATGCTGTCCGGAACTGATCTCCCATAATGAATAAAATGTTCGGCTGATTCTTTCCCATATTATTTTCCCTCGTAATCTTATCTGCTCTTACTATTTATAATAAGCCTCTTTTAAACGTTTCACAGTTTCCGTAAATTTCTCCAAGCATACTTTCGCGCTTTCCGGGTCCATAACCACCATCTCTGTGTTGATTTCTTTCATTTCAGCAATGCCCTTCTCACTGCCCAGATAATCCGTAATGGTTTTTGCCATCGCGGCCACGCCAACCGGATCCGCGTCTTTGCGAACGCACATGACAGAACAGCTTTCCATGGCTATATCATATCCAAAATCAGCTACGCTTGGAATCGTGCCGTACTCCCACTCAAATGGATCTTCATTGTACTGAACCAACGGCACCATCTGCCCGGAGTCCACATAGGGAGCCAGAGCCCCGGTATTTACCATAACACAATTCGCGTCACCATTTAAGCAGGAAAGAATGTTTTTGTTGCCCCCGCTGTCTGTTACAGAGGTAAATTCGATTCCAGCCTCTCCCATAAGGGCAGCCACCTGCAAATGAGTCAGGCCTCCCGGCGTATTGGAGGCCGCCAGAATACGATTCGTTTTCGCATATTCCTGAAATTCTTCCCATGTATTGACCCCAAGATCCGAGGATACCGCCAAAACAGAGGGACTCTGGCGGTTGTCCAAGCCATACAGGATCTCATAATCATCCAGCGAAACCTGGATGCTTTCATTAAAGAGCGGCGCGATGGCAAAGAGCGTATCGGTTCCAAACATCAGCTCGCAGGGAGAGGGATCATAGGAATTTAAATCGGTAGCCATTAAAAAACCGCTGGAACCCGTAATATTCTGTACCACAGCCGTCACCCCATATTGATCCTGCACAGCTTTGGCGATCAGACGGGTGATGAGATCCGCGTTACCACCTGCCGCGTTGGCCACACGGAAGGTAATGGTTTTTAGATCTGGTTTCCAGCTATCCGTATCATCTGTCACCGCTCCATCTGGCGCGGTGACAGCCTCGGCAGTGCCCGCGGGTGATTGCTGTCCTTTGCAGCCACTCATCAGAACCGCCGCCGCGAGCAATACCAGAGTTTTTTTGTATCCCTTGCATAACTGTTTTCTCATAATGCCTCTCTCCTTTTCGTTTACATGACAGAATCCTTTCTGATAATCAGCTGAGGATCCAGCAAAACCGTCTTCGCCGGTTCTCCCGGCGCGTGCTGTCTGGTATCCAACAGCATCTCAATAGCGGTTTCACATATCTTATTCATTGGAACCCGGACACTGCTCAAAGGCGGTGTCAGCAACGGAGCAAGATTATCATTGTAACCAATCAGATCAATATCTTCAGGAACCTTTTTTCCCATCATCAAAAGCTTTCTAAGAGCCGCCGCGGCGATCTCATCATCACAGCAGATAATTCCATCTGTGTCAGGATTCTCTTCTAACGCCTCCCCGATTACCCTGGCAATCTCCCCTGGATCTGAATTTTCAGCAATCATAACGCGGTGGTTTAAATCCTCCATAGCCAAGGACGATACCGCCTCCACAAAGCCTCTGGTTTTTCCCATATGAAACGGAAGCTGAATCATCAAAAGATCCCGCCGTCCCTCTCTCACCAGATACTGGACCGCCATATAAGTTCCTCTGTCACTTCCGGTCAGAATTCTGTTAAAACTATTCAAAGTCATGCTTCTGTTGATAAATACAATCGGAACCTGGTGGTTCAAAATCAGCTGCTTTACCTCTTTGGCCATCCACTGATCCGAAAAGCCGGAAATAATCATGCCTCTGGCCCCTATACGAACCACCTCTTTCACCAGTTCCATGATCTCATCATCAGGAAAATATCGGTCTCCATTGCGTTCATCATCAACTTCAATATTGACCGATACCACTCTCAGACGAAATTTCTCCGCCACCCGTATCATGCTCTGATTTAACAATTCCGCGTATTTATTGGAACTGAGGGATTTCATTACAAAATAAACCTGTCCCTCTGACTGTCCAGACCCGAACGGCACCTGCTCCGGCTCCAGATAGCCTGTTTCTCTGATCGCCTTCTCAATTATTGCCATGGTTTCTGGAGATACCTTGGTCTTACCGCTTATGGCTCTTGAAATTGTCGCTGTCGATACACCCGCGGCTTTTGCCACATCTCTGATTGTTACTTTCTTCATATTTTGTCTCCGTTTCATTTAGTGTAACACTTTATGTATCAAAATGCAAATAAATTTTGCATAATTATTTTATAATTAATTATGTAATTTGTACAATTTTTCGTTTTTTTACATCTGACATGTATTGTTATGCTATTTTTTTAATGTTTTTCTTGTCTTTTCTGCTAAATAATAGTATAATTGTAACAGCAGATAAATATTTTGTTACATTTTGTTTCATATCTATTTTACACAAGGAGGCTATAATATGACACTTCCCGATATTTTAATTTTTATGAGCGATCAGCATACGCCATACTACTCCGGCTTTTATGGAAAAAACACAGACACTCCAGCCATGGACCAGCTCTGTCACGACGGCACCTGCTTCACAGAGGCTTACACCGTATGTCCCCTCTGTGTTCCGTCCCGGGCTTCCCTGCTTACGGGCCTGCGTCCCGCCAGAACCGGAATCTTCACCTTGGATGACGCGATCCCTGATATGACGCCTACCTTTCTTCATTATCTGGTTGAACAAGGCTATGAAACCGTGCTGGCCGGCAGGATGCATTTTGTAGGCGCTGATCAGAGACATGGCTTTACGAAACGGATCGCGGGTGATCTAACTACTATAAGCTGGAATTCTCCCAGAGAAAAACTAAAGAAATCGCGGGGCGTATTTGTCCGCTCATTTGGAGAGGCATTCTGTACTCAGCTGATTGGAGGCGGTGAGTCACCTGTGGATTATTATGACGAGTATGTGGTCCAAAAAGCCGTTAACTACCTGAACCAGCCTCATGATAAACCCCAATGCGTCGTTGTAAGCCTTTATGCTCCTCACTTTCCCTATGTGGGCCCTAAAAAATTATACCTAAAATACAGGAAAAAAGCAATTCTGCCCGCTTCCTTTTATGACCCGCTTCCCACACCAGTATTGGCGCGCCACCGCCAGGATGTCAGTGAAGAAGTGGCCCTTGGCGCTCAAGCTGCCTATTGTGCTATGATCGAGCAGTTGGACAGACGGCTTGGCCAGGTGCGGCAAGCCTTCCAGCGGTTTTGTGAAAAACGAGGAACCTCCCACTTATTCCTCTATACATCAGACCATGGAGACCAGTGCGGAGACAGGAGGATGTTCGCGAAGTCTACCTTCTATGAAAAATCCGCCAAGATTCCGCTGATTATAGCCGGCACAAATATTTCTAAAAATCATACCGTGGACACGCCTGTCAGCATTATGGATATCGGTCCTACACTGCTTGATTATACCGGTGCTCAGAAGATGCCGGAAATTGACGGCGTATCACTGATCGACGCGTTACATGGCGGTTCTGGTGTCAATCATGTTGCTTATGGAGAATTTTTAGAGCGCGCTGATATGGGATCTCCAGCAGACAGCTACTGTTTCATGGTAAAAAGCGGCGTCTATAAATATATGTGTTTCCATGATGATCCTGAGCACGAATTCCTGTTTGATACCGTAGCGGACCCTGAAGAGCGGATCAATTTAATCCAGACACTGCCTAAAATCGCGGAAAATACGCGGAACATAGCACACCGTTACCAAATGGCCCACAAAGCTGTGGAGATCCAAAAGTTTCACGCGAGAAACACAAAGCTTTGGAAAGCCTACGAACAGGCCGTTGGTGTCTCCTGTGACAAGGAACGCTGGGAAGACATTCCAGATTCCTGCAGAAATTATCCTGAAATCTGTATCACTTCGGAGGTGAATCATTAATGTATCTTTATGCCATTGATCTTGGAGGGACAGCGGTTAAACATGCTGTCGTAAACTGGCCAGACCCCCACTGCCCAGAACACAGCTATCAGTTGTTGGAAAAATCCTCATTCCCCACCCCTTATAATGACGCCGACCATCTGATCACGCTTTTAAACAGCAAAATCCAGCAGGCGCTCCGCAAATACCCCATTGCCGGGGTCGCGGTCAGCACGCCTGGAGGCGTAAGCAACCATCGACGGGGCATCATACACCGAGGCGGAAAACCGCGTTACTTAGACCAGGTTCCTTTCGGCGAGCGGCTGTCCGCGGCGTCACATCTTCCCTGTTCCGTAGAAAACGATGGCCGATGCGGTCTCCTTGGCGAATATACTGCCGGGGCATTAAAAGGCTGCCGCGTCGGTGCCGCGATCGTTCTTGGCACAAGTGTAGGAGGAGGCATTCTGATTAATGGGTCCATCCTTACCGGCGCTCATGACTTTGCCGGAAAATTTGCCCACATTCTCACCACCCAAAACCCTTCCGGGGCCAGGTACAGCTGCTTTGGGGAAGATAACGGCAATGCCTTTCTGTGCCGGCTGGTAGCAAAGCATAAACAGCTTTCCGGCATTGAAACATTAAATGGCCACATAATCTTCGACCTGGTTGAGAAAAACGACAGGGAAGCCTGTGCCGCCCTGCGCGAATTCTGCCGTACCCTGGCATTTCAGATCACCAACCTTCAGATTATTTTAGATCCTGAAATCATTGTCATCGCCGGAGGCATCAGCAGCCGCGCCGTTCTTCTTGATTACATATCACAACAGCTGGAACTGATTTACCAATCAGCCCCGTTTCCCCGGCCGCGCTCCGAAATCCGCCTTGCCGCACTTGGAAATGACGCCAACCTGGTGGGCGCGTGCTGTACCTGGAATAAATTGTACTTTTAGAAAAGGAGTATCCTCCTGATAAAGAAGATTAAGATAGCTCAAAGACTCTAAATCAGATATTAAGCGCACAGCGAAGAAATCCATCCCTATGGATTTCTTCGCTGTTTTAGACATATAGGCTGCTAAGCGGCAGGATTCCCGCGGCCTGGCTTATCCCCTCTCCTCCTCACTCAATTCCTTCTTAAGAAGTCCCAGGATCACACATCCGATCACCGAACCCACAAGGACAGCCGCCAGATAGCCCCCGGGATTCCCGATGGTAGGAATGACAAAGATCCCGCCGTGAGGAGCCCTCAAGGTGCACCCGAAGAACATGGACAGCCCTCCCGCCACAGCCGCTCCCACCGCGCAGGATGGGATAATCCTCAAAGGATCTGAGGCCGCGAAGGGGATAGCGCCCTCTGTGATAAAGGACAGTCCCATAATAATATTGACAACGCCGGACTGACACTCTTTTTTGGTGAATCTGTGCTTAAAGAACATGGTGCTCAAGGCTATGGCAATGGGAGGAACCATACCTCCCGCCATGACAGCGGCCATGACCTCAAAATTGCCTTCCGCCAGCTGAGCGGTTCCGAACACATAGGCCGCTTTGTTGAAAGGGCCGCCCATGTCAATGGACATCATACCGCCTACGATCATCCCCAAGATCACCCTGCTTGCCCCGCCCATGCCGTTAAGAAAGCTGGTGAGCCCGTCATTGATCATGCCCATATAAGGGTTGATAAATGTGGTTGCTATGGAACCCAGAAGGATTCCAAGAACCGGATACAGCAGCACGGGTTTAATTCCCTCTAAGGATTTGGGAAGCCTTGACAGCGCTTTTTTAAGACCCAGCACAAGATATCCACCTGCGAATCCCGCGAACAGGGCGCCTAAGAATCCGGCGTTCACATCGCCTCCCCCGGGATTGGCAAAGGTCATTCCCATCTTGGCGACCATACCGGACACAAATCCTACTGCCAGTCCGGGACGGTCGGCAATGCTCATGGCGATATATCCTGACAAAACAGGGAGCATCAGGCCAAAGGCATGGTCGCCGATGGTCTTTAAGTAGGCCGCCAGGGGCGTGTTTTTGCCAAAATTAGATGGGTCTATGGAGTAATCATCAAAAAGGAACGCCAAAGCGATCAGGATCCCCCCGCCGATGACAAAGGGGAGCATATGGGAGACACCGTTCATCAGGTGCTTGTAGATCTTTCTTCCCATACTGTCTCCATCCCCGGAGGCCACTGACGACTCTCCGCCGCCCGCGTGGTGATAGATGGGAACCTGGCCCGACGACGCTTTCTCGATCAGCTCCTTGGCCTTGTGGATTCCGTCGGCAACCGGAACCTGAAGCACCGGCTTTCCGTCAAACCGGGCCATCTCGATCTCCCTGTCCGCGGCCACGATGACGGCCTCCGCCTGGGCGATCTCCTCTCTTGTAAGCACATTCTGAGCGCCGCCGGAGCCATCGGTCTCCGCTTTCAGGGCGATTCCCATGGACTTTGCCGTATTTTCCAGATTCTCCGCCGCCATGTAGGTGTGGGCGATGCCGGTGGGGCAGGCGGTGACCGCGAGAAGGCGGTAGGTACCTTTGCCCTGGGACGTCTGGCCTTTCTCCTGGCTCTTGGCTGCCGCCTCACCGCCGCTTTCCCCCGGCGCGCCGTACTTGGCGGTCTCCGCCTCATCAATGATTCTTAAAAACGCGTCCTTGTCAGAGGCTTTCAGCAGATCATCCTTAAATCCCGGCACCATAAGAAGGGTGGACAACCTGGCCAGGGCTTCCAGATGGACATCCGCTCCCCCCGCGGGAGCCGCGATCATAAAGATCAGGTTTGCCAGGGAGCCGTCAAACGCGTCATAGTCCACTCCCTCCGGCACCGTCACTGCCGCCAGACCCGGCTCCTTCACCGCGGCCACCTTAGCGTGGGGGATCGCGATGCCGTCTCCCACCGCCGTACTTCCCTGAGCCTCCCTGGCCAAAATCCCTTCCTTGTATCCGGCCCTGTCATGGAGGCGTCCGCCTTTCTCCATCAGCCCGGTAAGCTTGTCGATAGCCGCCTCCTTGGAATCAAGGGCCACTGACAGCTCAATGCTCTCTTTTTTCAGCAGCTGTGTTATCCTCATATCCATTCCCTCCTGAATTTAATATCTATTTTACACTTCCCCAAGTGCTTCATACAGTTCCATGATCCTGTCCTTTGTCCCCAGACCGTCGGAAAAGGCCGTGGCCCCTCCTGCCGCTGTCCCCAGCCTCAGAGCGTGGCCATAATCGCCGTTTTCCAGATATCCCGCCAAAAATCCCGCTACCATGGAATCCCCGGCTCCCACGGAATTCTTCACCGTGCCCTCAGCGACCCCCATCCTGTGGACCCGGCCGTCCTCTGTCACCAGAAGAGCGCCGTCCCCTGCCATGGATACCAGCACATTGCCCGCTCCCATGTGCTGAAGCTTTCTCGCATATTCCGCTATCTCCTCCTGGCTCTTAAGGATTATCCCGAACATGTCTCCCAGCTCATGATTGTTGGGTTTGATCAAAAATGGATGGTACTTGAGCACATTGAGCAAAAGCTCTTTCTCCGCATCCACCACAGCCAGGATCCCTCTGTCCTCAAGACTTGACAGGATCCTCTCATAAATCCCTCTGTCTATGGAAGAGGGGATGCTGCCTGAAAGCACCAGCACATCTCCCTGTTTCAAGTCTTCCAGCTTTTCAAAGAGTTTATCCACATCCTGGCTGGTGATCTCCGGTCCCATGCCGTTGATCTCACTCTCCTGGTCGGACTTAAGCTTCACGTTGATCCTGGACATCCCTCTCGCCACATGGATAAAATCCGATTCAAAACCCAGGCTCCTGACTCCCCTCTCGATCTCTTCTCCGGTAAACCCCGCCACAAACCCCAGAGCCCTGCTCTCATGCCCCAAGTTGGCCAGCACCGCTGACACGTTGATGCCCTTTCCTCCATAGAAGATATGTTCCTCCGCTGTCCGGTTCACTTCCCCCAATGTGAAATGCTCCACCTTCACTACATAGTCCAGAGCTGGATTAAATGTAACTGTGTAAATCATTTCTATCACCTTTTCTTTATTTTATGAAATTTCATTTCTTATCTTGAACCTATCATAGCATGAAATAATCATTTCGTCAATATATTTTTTCAAGAAATTTAATTTTACAACCCCAACTGTATTTGGAGACCGTTTTCCCCTGCCCGGCGTGCCGGGGCGAGGCCGCTTTAGCGGCCTTATTCCTCTCCAGCCCGTGCGCGATCCAGCGGGGAAGGCCTTTCTCCCCGCTCGCTGTGCCGGGGCGGGGCCGTGCAAACGGCCACATTTCCTTTCCGCCCCCGTGTACATAAAAAAACAGCCGCTATGGAGATGTTCCATATCAGCTGTAGCTTTGGTTTTTAAATCCTGTTATGCTGTACTTGTGGGTAATGCCATGTTAAAAAAATCCTCATCCCAGCTTGTCAGGCCGTATGGAGTCCTCGTGCCTTCTGATGTGGGCGGCTGAGTCTTTTTTGCTGATGAAAAGGAGAAGGTAGAGGGTCTCGATCACCAGCATGGCCGGGATCCTGGAGAACCAGAACTCTCCTGTAAGAAGCTTCTCCCTGGTGGCGGTGATGATCTTAAAGTCGCTGATCTGAGCTAAAGGGGAGGAATCCTTGTTGGTGATGACGATGATCCGGGCCCCATTGTCCCGGGCCCCTCTGGCCAGAGTAAGGAGTCTTTTGGATGTGCCGGAGTTGGAGATGATCACCACCGCATCCCTGGGACCTAAATTGTAGGTCTGGGCGATCTGCCCTTCCCAGATGGACCCTGACATGGCGCACAGTCCAAGCTGGTTAAACTTGAAGGCCCCATCCATGGCCACAGGTATGGTGTTGCCCACTGCCGCGAACTGGATAATCCGGGCGTTTTCCAGGATCCTTAAGATGGTCTCCAGATTGTCCGCATCCATCATCCCCATGGTGCCGGTCATCTCCGCCATCTTGTTGGCGAGGATATTCTGAAGGGACTGGGGAAGATTCTCCCTGTGGATCTCATTGGACACCTGGAGGCTGTCCCTCTCCTCCTCCATGACCTCTTTCGCCAGATCCATCTTAAGGCTCTGAAATCCCTTGAACCCCAGACGGCGGCAGAACCTGGACACCGTGGCGTCGCTGGTGGAACTGGCCCTGGCCAGCTCCGCCACCGTCATGTCCACCACCTCTTTCTTGTGCTCCATGATAAAGTCCGCGATCTTCTTCTCCGCGTCAAAAAACTGTTCATAGGAAGCACAGATTGTTCCCGATACACCCTGATTACTCATTTCTCATCTATCTCCGTACATGTAATATTATTTCATGTACACAGCATAACATAAACGCCGGGATCTGTCAAATCTATACCTTAAAACAGCTCCCTCCCACAAACTCCCTGACAATGGAATTATGGGGAATGTTCTCGCTGCTGATCCCCAGGAAATAATCCAGGAATTTAAGAAGCCGTTTGGCCTCCACATATTCCGGACAGTCCTTTGGGATCTGGAACAAAAGAGGCTGGGCGTACTGCTTTAACACCGCGAGCTCATACACCAGGGCAGAGTTGAACATCACATCCGCCTCCTCCTGGTAGGGGAAGATATTCTCCTCCTCACCCCGGCGCACGGAAGACCATCTGCGGATGGTATCCTGGGCCGTGGCCCCTCTCGTCCTGGCGTCTCTCACCATGCGGCGGATCAGCCTTCCGTCTGTGGTGGGAATCCGGTTGTGCTCATCCACATTTAACTGGGTCAGGGCGCTTATATAGATCTTGAACTTGCTGTCCCTGGGAAGGGTGTGCGACAGTTTATCGTTGAGGCAATGTATCCCCTCGATCACCAGGATATCCTCGGCTCCTAAGGTCAACTTGTCGCCCTTGTACTCCCTCATGCCGGTAATAAAATTGTAGTGGGGCATGTTCACCGTCTTCCCTGCCAGAAGATCGGTCATGTCCTGGTTAAACTGGCGGATATCCAGGCATTCCAGTATCTCATAATTATAGTTTCCCTGGGCGTCTCTGGGACTGTCTTCCCGGTTCACAAAGTAGTCGTCCACTCCGATGGCGTGAGGCTTTAAGCCAAGGGCCCTCAGCTGGATACACAGACGGTGGGAAAATGTGGTTTTGCCGGAGGATGAAGGACCCGCGATCATGACGAATTTCTTCTCCTTTTGCTCCGCGATCATCTCCGCGATCTGTCCGATCTTTTTCTCCTGCAGGGCTTCCTGGATCAGGATCAGGTCATTGGCATTGCCTTTGGCGATCTCATTGTTAAGGGTTCCCACATTGGGAACACCCAGACGCTGTCCCCATCTGGAGGACTCCTTCAATACCTCAAACAGTTTTCTGCTGGGAACAAAGTCCGGCACTTTCCGGGGTTCTGCCATGGTAGGCAGAAGCAGGACAAACCCGTGCTCAAAGGGCACTAAGTCGAAATAGCGGATATACCCTGTATTCTGGGCCATGTAGCCGTAAAAATAATCTTCAAAGCCGCCGATGCTGTAGAGGTTAACCCGCGAGGCCATGCGGTATTTGAACAGACTGGCCTTGTCATACATCCCCCGGCTTTCAAACAGCGCCACCGCCTCGTCAGTGTTGACGCTCCGCTTCATCACAGGGATCTCCTGGCTTACATACTCCCTCATTTTTTTCTTCACTCTGTCCAAAAGCTCCCCGGTCAGCTCAAAATCTCCCTCTGCCTCCACAAAGAGCCCTTTTCCCACGGAAAAATCCACGGTAATCTTCTTGATCCGCTCTCTCCCAATAATATCAAAAAACGCTTTCAGCATGATCAGCTTGGCTGTCCTCTGATAGGCCTGCATCCCCGGCTTCTGAGCTGTAGTGACAAACTCCAGAGCGCAGTCCCGGTCAACGGTCTTGTAAAGCTCCCTCAGCTTCCCGTCCACAGATACCAGGATAATGTCATTTTCATAAAGGGGCTGGTACTCCTGGGCAATCTGCAGGTAGGAAGTTCCTTCCGCGTATTTTTTTTCCTCTCCGCCTATGGTTATGTACCTCATGTCTCTCCTCCTTTTTTAAGTATGGATATCCGCCGTCTCCAGGGACCGCCGCCCTGTCCCGGCAGCGGATTCGTCCTCTACAAGGCTGTCACCGGATATGCCGGCGGGGCCTTTATAATGGTCAGTTGGGAATCTATTTTTTCCTTGATGTAGCTTTCCATAAAATCCATAAAAATATGTTCCAGGCCGTAATGTCCGCCGTCAACGATCCCAAGTCCTCTGGCCACCCCGTCAATGCCCTCATGGTGGCCTATATCGCCTGTGATCAGCACCTGGGCTCCCAGCGCCAGAGCCTTTTCGGCCATGCCTTTTCCGGAGCCGGGGCATATGGCTGCCCGCCATAGTCTTCCCTGTATCTGCCCTGCCCCGTAGACATTGACAAACGGAAGACCAAACTTCTCTTTCACCAGCAGAGCCGTCTCCTCCAGGGTGAGGGGATCTCTCATGTCCCCACAGACACCGATTCCGTAAGGCAGCCCTGTGTCAGGCCACTGCCCCAAAACCTCCAAGGGGGCAGTATCCTTAAGCCCCAGACGCTCTGCCGCCAGATCCGCCATACCCCCGGGGGCCCCGTCAAAATTGGTGTGCATGGCATAATAGCTGATATCCGCCTGAATCAGCTTAACCAGCCTCCTGCCGATAAAATCCTGATCATTGATCTTCTTCACTGGCTGAAAGATCAGCGGATGGTGGGTCAGAAGAAGACCGCACCCCTCTCTCACCGCCATCTCCACCACCTCGTCAGTGGCATCCAGGGCAATGAGGATCTTTGAAACCTCTTTCCCCGCCCTGCCCGCCAGCAGCCCCGGATTGTCCCAGGAACAGGCACAGGCCTCAGGAGCCAGCTTTTCAAGCTCTGATATGATCTCACCGCACCTCATCATACTGTCCTTCTCCTCTTCTTCCATTCTGATTGTCTTTGGCTTCAAGATCTCCGGCCATACGGTCCCCGGCGGCCCGGATCAGGCGCAGCCTTTCCCTCAGCTCCTTTTGTCTTTCTAATGCTTTGGGGCTGCCCTGCCCCTCCACGCCCGCGAGGATATGGGTCAGCAGCTCCTCTTCTTTTTGGAGGAACTCCATAAGCGCGGGAGACCTTTTCTCTATAAGTCTGGGGCCGTAGTAATATCCGGCCCGGACCAGGTCATTCTCTTCCCCCTGCCTGGCGTCGGACGGTCCCCCCAGCCCCTGATCCCTCCGGACCGCCTCCATGACAGTATAGTATTTACTGTCCTCCTCCACCATCTCCTCATCCGCGATGGCAAAGCCGTTGGCTTCCAGATACCGGCGGACCTTGTAAAGCTCTGACTGAGGGGACAGGATCCACCTCTCCACTGACTGCCACAGACGGCGTCCTCCTTCCAGAATATGTATCACCAGTTCCCCGCCCATGCCGGCGATTACCACCGTGTCCGCTTCGCCTGCCTCTAAATTTTCCACGCCATCGCTTAAGCGGGTCTGGATCCTGTCCTCAAGTCCATACTCTCTGATATGCTCCCTGGCCCTCTCAAGAGGTCCGGGACGCACATCCATGGCAATGCACCGGGCCCCGGGATCCCTCCTTGCCGCAGCGATCGGCACATACCCATGGTCTGTCCCCACATCCGCGATCCTCAGGGGGCCGCTTACCCTTGTGGCAAAGAAAACCACCAGCTCCAGCCTTTTTGATAACTTCATGTTAATCTTTTCTCCTGCCTGTCCGGGGGGCTTTTGCTTGCCCTGTAAACCATGAGCTCCTGCCCCTCTACTCATCTAAATAATCCTTCAGCTTCTTGCTCCTGCTGGGATGACGCAGCTTTCTCAATGCCTTGGCTTCGATCTGCCGGATCCGCTCCCGGGTGACGTTGAATTCCCTGCCCACTTCCTCCAGGGTCCTGGGTCTTCCGTCCTCCAGGCCAAACCGGAGCTTTAACACTTTCTGCTCCCTCTCCGTCAAGGTCTTTAACACTTCCATCAGCTGTTCATGGAGCAGGGTAAAAGCCGCGGCCTCCGCGGGAACCATCACATGCTCGTCCTGGATAAAGTCCCCCAGGTGGCTGTCCTCCTCCTCGCCTATGGGTGTCTCTAGAGACACCGGCTCCTGGGAGATCTTTAACACCTCCCTGACCCGCTCCACAGGCATATCCACCCTGGCGGCGATCTCCTCCGGCTGAGGCTCCCTGCCCAGCTCCTGTAGAAGCTGTCTCGACACCCGGATGAGCCGGTTGATGGTCTCCACCATGTGCACCGGGATCCGGATGGTCCTGGCCTGGTCCGCGATGGCCCTGGTGATGGCCTGCCGGATCCACCAGGTAGCGTAAGTGCTGAACTTGTACCCCTTGGTATAGTCAAATTTCTCCACTGCCTTGATAAGGCCCAGATTTCCCTCCTGGATCAGGTCCAGAAACTGCATCCCCCGCCCCGCGTACCGCTTGGCAATGCTGACTACCAGCCGCAGGTTGGCTTCCGCCAGCTCTCTCCTGGCCTCCTCGTCCCCCTGCTCGATCCGCTTGGCCAGACGGGTCTCATCCTCCAGGGACAACAGGGGGATCTTGCCGATCTCCTTCAGATACATCCGCACAGGGTCCTCAATGCCCACTCCCTCCGGCACCGAAAGATCGATCTTTTCCAAATCGATCTCTTCCTCCTGGTCTAAGTCCATCTCTTCTTCAATGAAAAGGTCCTCGTCAATATCCGTTTCCTCGCCTAACCGCAGGACGTCCACCTTGTTGGCTTCCAGAAAATCATAGATCTTATCCAGCTTGTCCGCATCCAGGATATCTCCTGAGAAGAAGTTCAGCACCTCCCGGTTCTCCAGCACATTTCTCTTCTTCTTCGCCTCTGCCAGCAGCAGTGTCAGTTTCTCTTCAAATCCCAATGTCTTTTCGTCCATATGGTCCAACCTTTCCGTACTCTTCCCTATAGTGTTGCCCTAATCAATGGAAATATTCAGCGTCTTTAAAGCACTCTGTGCCTTGATGATCTCCTGCAGCTGGGCCATATCCGTAGCCTTTTTGCTGGCTTCATCCAGACTGTTTTTCTTCACCTTCAGAACGGTCTCTGAAAATGCCTTCTTCTGTTCCTCATTGTTCAGGGACTCCCCGACATTCGCGTGGAAAAGAGACGCCACTGTATGGTACCGCTCTTCGTCATCAATAAAATGGTTTAAGATCCCCGCCGGGTTCACATCCCCCTTAGCGTGGCCGTCAAATACCATCTGGGCCACCTGGTGATACAGTTCCTCCCTGAAATCATCGGGTGTAATGATCCCCCGGATCTTCTCAAACAGCCTGGGGTCCTCAATGAGCCAGGTGAGAAGGAGCCTCTGGGACCTTTTTGGCCCGTCTTCCTTCTCCTTTTTCCTGTCCTTGTAGGAAAGGCTGTTCTGAGACCTTCCCCCCTGAGGCACCCCTCCCAGCCTGCTTCCCAGATTGTTCACAAGCCGCCTTAGGTCCTGGTAGTTAATAAAATGCTCCCTGGCCACGGCCTGGATATAGTTATCTCTCTCCAGGGCCTCGGGAAACTCCAGAAGCTTTCTGGCCGCGCTGTTGTAAAATCTGGTCTTCTGCTCCGGGTCCTCCAGATCATACTCCCTCTTCATCACATCGATCTCAAAAAGAAAGCTGTTCCTGGCCTTGTCCACCCTCTGGCGAAATTCCTCCGGCCCAAGATTTTTGATAAACTCGTCCGGGTCTTTGTAAGGTTCCAAATTCAGCACCTTACAGGAAATGCCCGCCTCCTTAAGGATGGGGATAGCCCTGAGAGCCGCCCTCACCCCTGCCCCGTCGCTGTCATAGGTAAGAATAACCTGATCCGCGTACCTCTTGATCAGAGAGGCATGCCCCGGGGTCAACGCGGTTCCCAAAGAGGCCACCGCGTTGGTAAAGCCCGCCTGATGCATGGCGATCACGTCCATGTAGCCCTCACAGATCAGCAGAAATTTCTCCCTGGAGGTTCTGGCGTAATTGAGGCCGTATAAATTCCGGCTCTTGTCAAAAAGCCTGGTTTCAGGAGAGTTTAAGTATTTGGGCTTCCCGTCCCCCATAACCCTGCCTCCAAAACCAATGACCCGGTTGTTCACATCCATGATAGGGAACATAACCCGGTTCCAGAACTTGTCGTGAGTCCCCTTCTCCTCTATGGTTACCAGCCCTGTCTCCTTCAAAATCTGGTCCCGGTAGCCCTTATCCTTCAGATACCGGTACAGGTCGTCGCCGGTCTTGTTGGCAAATCCCAGACCAAACCGACGGATGGTGTCGTCTGTGAGCTGTCGGTTTCTCAGGTATTCATATCCTGCCCTGCCCTGTGGGTGCTTTAACTGATAATAAAAATAATTGGCAGCCAGCTTGTTGATCTCAAGAAGAGTTGTCCTCAAGTCCGCCTGGGCTCTGGCCTCCTTTGACATGTCCTTTTCCGGAAGAGCCACCCCCGCCCGGTCCGCCAGCGCTTTAAGAGCCTCCGGAAAAGAATAATTCTCATACTCCATAAGGAAGGTGATGGCATTGCCTCCTGCCCCGCAGCCAAAACAGTAGTACATCTGCTTGCTGGAAGACACGGAAAATGACGGAGATTTCTCATTGTGAAACGGACACAGGCCAAAATAGTTGCTTCCCTTCTTCTGCAGCTTTACATACCCTGAGATCACATCCACAATATCATTTTTCGTCCTGACCTCCTCAACGATCTCCTCTGGATAAAACATGAAGCTCCATCTCCTCTCTCGTCTCCTGGTATTTTAGCAGGTTTATCCCATCATTCCCCGGGGTTCTCACAGTGCCTTCCATGCCTTTGGAACAAACAGCTGTTCAAACATGTCGATGGCATAGGGGTCGCTCATGCCCGCGATATAGTCACAGACAATCCGCTCCCTCTTCTCCCCTCTCTCCTCCATCAGCACCCGGTACTCCGCTGGAAGGGCCTCCAAATGCTCCATATAATATTCATACAAAAATTCCAGCATCCTCTGGGCCTTTCCCTCTTCCTCCTTGGCCACGCTTTTGCTGTACACATGGGCGAACATCCATGCCCTCAGCTCCTTCATGGCCTTCTCCTTCTCCCTGGACATGACGATCTCCGGCTTTCCCTGGCTGTTCTCAATAATATCGTGGATCATGATGTTCAGCCGTTCCCGGACGCTGTGTCCTAAAATATCCGTGTACTCAGAAGGCAGATCCGATTCCTTAAAGATCCTGGCCCTGATGGCATCATCAATATCGTGGTTGATGTACGCGATCTTGTCGGAGAGCCGGACAATACGGCCTTCTAAGGTGGAGGGGTGGCCGCTTGTTCTGTGGTTTAAAATGCCATCCCTGACCTCCTTTGTCAGGTTCAGCCCCTGCCCGTTCTTCTCCAGCACCTCCACCACCCGGACACTCTGCTGATAATGGGCAAATCCGTCCTGGCACAGCTGGTCTAAGATGGCCTCTCCGGAATGGCCAAAGGGCGTGTGTCCCAGATCATGCCCCAAAGCAATGGCCTCCGCCAGACTCTCGTTGAGGCGCAGAGACTTGGCAATGGTCCTGGCGATCTGGGCTACCTCAAGGGTATGGGTAAGCCTGGTCCTGTAGTGATCCCCCTCTGGCGCTAAAAACACCTGAGTCTTATGCTTCAGCCTTCGAAATGACTTACAATGCAGAATCCGGTCCCGGTCCCTCTGATACTCAGGCCTGATATCGCACAATTCCTCAGGCTTATCCCTCCCTTTCGTATTTTTGCTCAGGGCAGCATAGGGGCTTAAATACTGCTCCTCCAGCTGCTCCATGGATTCTCTGATGGTCAAATAGCTCCCCTCCCCTGTATATAATGTCGCGGATCTCCCTGCTCCGTCTGCTTTCACACCTCTATCCCCAAAGTCACCGCGGGTCCGCCGCAAATCCTTACCTATATTATATTTCCCAACAGCGGACTTTACCACAAAATTTTTTCTAAACTTTTTTCCTCTTAATCCTATTTTAAACCATGGGGTTCTTAATTTCAACTATGCCCCCCGTATACATAAAAAACGTGCCAGAAAGCCGGGTACCGCTTCCTGACACGCTCTTATCCTGTTTATTTATTCTAAATCCTAGACAGGATACGCCTTGTTGGCCGTATCTGCCACAGCAGCGTCCACCTTGGTCTGCTGGGCTTCTCTGTACTTAAAGAACTCTTCCGCCACCTTGGGGAACAGCGCGTAGGAGAGCACATCCTCATCCTGCTGCTTCCACTGAGCGCACTCCTTCTCAAACTGGGGAAGCTGAGGCGGGATCAGATCCGCCGGACGGCAGGTAATCGGGGTCTCGTCGCCGATGATTTTCTTCTGCACTTCCGGGTTAAAGGGCTTCACTGTCTGGCCAAACTCCCCGAGCATAATCTTCTTGGACTCCTTGGGAACCATCTTGTACCGCTCGCCGCCGATAACGTTCATAACAGCCTGGGTACCCACGATCTGGGAAGAAGGGGTTACAAGAGGCGGCTCGCCGAAATCTTTTCTCACCCTTGGAATCTCCTCCAAAACCTGGCGGTACTTATCCTCCTGGCCTGCCTCCTTAAGCTGGGACACCAGATTGGACAGCATGCCGCCCGGCACCTGGTACTGAAGGGTCTTAATGTTGACACCCAGCACCTTGGGATTCAGAAGGCCGCTCTTCAACGCCTGCTCCCGCAGCGGAGCGAAGTAATCCGCGATCTCCGCCAGCTTCACCTGGTCATAGCCAGTGTCAAAGGGGGTTCCCTTAAAGGTCTCCACCATCACCTCGGTTGCCGGCTGGCTGGTACCCAGAGCCAGAGGAGACATGGCTGTGTCGATGATGTCGCAGCCGGACTCCACTGCCTTTAAGTAGGTCATGGAAGCCACGCCGGAGGTGTAGTGAGTATGCAGGTCAATGGGAAGTTTTGTAGAGCTCTTTAAAGCGGTCACCAATTCCTCCGCCGCGTAAGGAGTCAGAAGGCCGGCCATATCCTTGATACAGATGGAATCCGCTCCCATGTCCTCGATCCTTTTCGCGATGTCTCTCCAGTAGTTCATGGTGTAAGCGTCGCCCAGAGTGTAGCACAGCGCGATCTGCGCGTGGCCTTTTTCCTTATTACATGCCTTCACCGCTGTCTGTAAGTTTCTTAAATCATTTAAACAGTCAAAGATACGGATAATATCAATGCCGTTTGCTATGGATTTCTGCACAAAATACTCTACCACGTCGTCCGCGTAGTGGTTGTAGCCCAAGATGTTCTGACCCCGGAACAGCATCTGCAGCTTGGTATTCTTAAATCCGTCTCTCAGTTTTCTAAGCCTTACCCATGGATCCTCTTTCAGGAAACGAAGGGAAGCGTCAAAGGTCGCGCCGCCCCAGCACTCTACCGCATAGTAGCCGATCTTGTCCATCTTGTCGATGATGGGCAGCATCTGCTCGGTGCTCATTCTGGTGGCGATCAAAGACTGATGGGCGTCACGGAGGACGGTCTCCACAATCTTAACCGGTTTCTTCTCTATCACTG
>CAJUSJ010000037.1 GCA_910588865.1 uncultured Lachnospiraceae bacterium | reverse complement strand
AGGGACAATATCTTGGTTGTTATTGGGTCTTCTGGGTGTAGCTGAAGCAGATCTTGATAAGGATTATGAGTTGTCCTCATTCTCTGTATTCGGTGAAAGGACTGTTGATTCTGACGCGTTTGGATATTCTGAAATGGTTGAATATATTAAAAGATATCCAGGGGCAACCTTACAGGAAAAGATTGAAAATTATTTTTTAGACAATGGGGTGGAATGCGAGATAATAGAAAAATTCAAAGATAAGATGCTGCGATAGTGGCTGATATTGCTTTTGCTCATTTTTGCTGTTGTTAAAAGCTAAGACGAGAATTGGCAGTAAACACATACGAATCAAGAGGAGAGGAATGAAAAAAATGAAATCAAAAAGTTAAGATATAGAATTGATGCGAATATTTGCCTGTTTTTTTGTGATTTTTAATCATACAGGAGATAGAGGGGTCTTTCTATTTTCATTGTATGACGCAAATACCCTACAATTCTGGCTGTATATGTTAGTTTCGGTATTCTGTAAATTCTCTGTTCCGTTATTCTTTATGATTTTTGGCGCATTAATGCTGCAAAGGGAACCTGAATCCCTGAAGAAACTTTGGGTGAGGAGGATACTAAGAATGATGCTGATTTTACTGATATGGTCTTTCTTTTATTATCTTGTTGAAGTCTTCTGGAACAGCACACAAACGTTTAATCTCAAGCTTTATATATCCGTGTTTTGGATATTTTTTACAGTCAAGATATAAGAAAAGCACATGGAATAAAAAGCGACTTATACTGTTATGGATTGTCAACATAGGAACAATTTTGTTTTCGTGTTATATAACTTATTTAAAAGCAAAGGCTACCGGAGAATGTAACCAAGGTGCCTCGCAATCATTTCATTCCAGTTTTGTAATAGTTAATTGTGTAACAATATTTATTACCTGTAAATATGTCATGGAAAAAATAAAAATACCAGAGTGGCTTCATAAGTTGATTATTTCAGGAGGGGGTTGTGCGTTTGGAATTTATCTGATGCATATTTTTTTCTTAAGAAAATTTAGTTGGGTAGAAAAACTGTGGGAAATATTCAGAAATGAATGGCACATAAATTATATGATTTCTGCTTTTTGTGTTTGTGGAATAGTATATTTGCTTGGTTATATCATATCGTTGATGTTAAAGCAAATTCCAATATTGAAAAACTTGATATAAAGGCAAATTTAAACAATTTCAATGCGATGTCTATTGTAGATGTTCTTTGACGAATATTTTTGATTTTCTGGTATCCGCAATATTCTGATAGAGATTGAAAAGAAAGAGATCGGCATTATTATAGAGCTGAAGTACCCGGGTACCACTATGAAAGAAAGGGGGGTACTGTGTTCTACGGCGGGATATGCAAAAACGGGCAGGGAAGATATCACTTCGTTACCCCGTTTTCGCACAGCTCAGCGTAGAGGCACGGAGCTGTTACAGTAAACAGAATATCTGATTCCCGGATAGTCACGGTTATCACAGCACCTCCTCAATTTCCTCTTCATACAGGCGGATTGAAGTGTCAATAATAGAGTTTTCCCGCATCCCGTCACGCGGATCATAAACCTGGACCTCCTGTTCTTTGCTCAAGGAGATACAGCTTACAGAGCTTGATTGTCTTAACGCGATTAAGTAAAGCTTTTTTATTACAAAATAAGATGGAAAAACACAGCGGTCCATATAAAACAACTTGAAAGCCGCCCATCAATATGGTATATTAGTTATGAAGGAAAAGCCAGAGAAGCGGCCTACCCTCAAATATCAAGCATTACCCGTTATGGGCAGCCGTCACTATTTGCGGTAGTGGCGGCTATTTTCTGCCCCCGAAGATTGCGTGACACAACCCCACGAGGGCAACCACGAAGATACCTATCTGAACAAGCTCAGGATATGTAACATACATGGGCATCCCTCCTTTCCTTCGTACCCAGAGGGCATGATATCTGGAGGGTTTAGCCCCTCCGAAGATGGAGGGTAAGCCGCCTCTGCTTTCTGACTTTCCTTATCTGATTATAGCATATCTCCCATTATCCGACAATCTCTTTTCCTCTTGCGGTCATGGATTCGTTTGATAATAGTCACAGTCATCACAACACCTCCTCAATTTCCTCTTCATACAGGCGGATTGAAGTGTCGATAATCGAGTTTTCCGGCATCCCGTCAAGCAGATCATAAACCTGGGCCTCCTGTTCTTTGCTCAAGGAGATACAGCTTACAGAGTTTGATTGTCTTAACGCGATTAAGTAAAGCTTTTTTATTACAAAATAAGAATGACTGGTAATAAATACCTGTATCCCCATATCATTGGCGATCATGTCAATCATATCCAGAAATTGGCAGACTGCTTTTGGATGCAAAGCGGATTCAATTTCATCGATAAAAATGATAGAATTGTTATCCAGATAACCGTTCCCCAGCAGGCGGTCCATAATCGCGATTTTTTTTACTCCTTCAGAAGTCGCGCCTATAGAAAACTTTTGATTTTTTCTGTTTTTAAAGCACCATTTTCCGCTGTTTTCATCATATTCCACTTTTCCATCAATTACGTCGCTGATGATTTTTCGTGAATTGGAGAATGCTGTAGAATTCTTATCTCTTGAGGGAGAAATCCTCAATGCCTTTGCCAGATCATAGTATGTGTCATCAAACCCAAAGACTTTATCGACTTCTCTGGATTTCAGGATAACGGAGAATAATGACAATACTTCTTTCGCGGGGATAAATATGGAATTTCCGGTCATTCCTTTTTCTGGAGCTGTTACGGCTCCTGCTTTGCTGGAAGCGCTCTGTGAAAATTGATAGTGGATTCTGTGGATCCCTGACCGCATTTCCAGGGTCAATTCTTCTGCTGATGATCTGGATACCATATCCCCAAGCTTTTCTACCTGGAAGGTCCATCTTAATTTTTCAGATAGAACTTCATTGATGGTTTTGATATCATCACCTCGTTTATATTCCTCCAGAGAACGGATGGCGGAATAAAGAGCTTTCAGCAAAAATGTTTTACCGGTGCCATTTTCTCCGATGATAAGGTTTATGTTTGAAAAATGATTGCAGGAAAACTGTTGGATAATGCCAAAGTTTTTCAACTGAATCTGATCGATTCTATTGCCCATGTTTGTCACCTTTCCGCTTTCAGATATTGTTTAGTATAACACGTTTTCAGGGATGTGAACAGTAATGTGAACAGAAAAAACACAGCAGTCCATATAAACTCCCTATTGTCTGCCCACCCCAAACCTGATACAATTACGTGTAGATACGGACCCCAGCCGCGGGTTCAGACAAAGGAGACAAATGAACATGGTAAAAGACATGACTGAGGGAAGTATCCCCCGCCATCTCATAACTTACGCGGTTCCGCTGATTCTGGGCAACCTGTTCCAGCTTACGTACAACGCGGTGGATTCCATCATCGTGGGCCGCTTTATCGGAAAGGAGGCCTTAGCGGCGGTGGGCACTGCCAGCCCGGTGATGAACATCATCATCCTGGGCATCTCCGGGATCTGTATCGGGGCTTCGGTGCTCATGAGCAATTTTTTCGGGGCCCATGAGGAAGATATGGTGAGGAAGGAGATGGCCACAACCGCTGTGTTTGGAGTGTATTTTTCCCTGATGGTGGTGGCGGTGGGGATGCTGATCACCACACCTCTCCTGAAGGCCCTGTATGTGCCGGAGGAGATTCTGGACACAGCTGCCATATACCTGCGGATCATTTTTCTGGGAGCGCCTTTTACATTTTTTTACAATGCCATTGCCTCGGCGCTGAAAAGCGTGGGGGATTCCAGGACACCGCTTAAATTTCTGGCATTCTGCTCCGTGCTTAACGGGGTTCTGGATGTGATTTTTATCGGACTGCTGGGGTTTGGCATCACCTGTTCCGCTGTGACCACCGTGGTGGCGGAGGCATTGTCAGCGGTGCTGTGTATTGTCTATGTTTACCGGAAGATTCCCCTGCTTCAGCTGAGGCCGGGGGAGTTTAAGGTGGACAGGGGGCTTCTGGGGCAGACTCTTCGGTATGGAAGCGTCACTGCCCTCCAGCAGTCCTGCCAGCCCATAGGAAAGCTTCTGATCCAGGGGGCGGTGAACCCTATGGGTGTGGATGTGATGGCGGCTTTCAACGCGGTGAACAAGATCGACGCCTATGCTTTTACTCCGGAACAGAGCATCGCCAACGCCATTACCACTTTTGTGGCCCAGAATTCCGGGGCGAAAAAGGAAGAACGGATCCAGAAGGGATTTCGGACAGGCCTGGTTCTGGAATTTTGTTACTGGATCCTGATCTGCGTGACGGTTCTGGCGCTCAGGGGGCCTCTTATGAGGCTTTTTGTGGGAAACGCCGCGGATATTGTGGCGCTGGGGAGCGGCTATCTGGGGCTTATGGCGTTTTTCTACCTGTTTCCCGGGTTTACCAACGGGATGCAGGGGTATTTCCGGGGGAGAAAGCATATGAAGATGACCCTTCTGGGAACGTTTATCCAGACCAGCTTGAGAGTGGTTTTTGTCTATGTGCTGACGCCGGCCATGGGACTTTCCGGAGTGGCCTTTGCCTGCGCCGTCGGATGGGCTATGATGCTGGCGGTGGAGGTGCCCTATTACTTTTTTATTAAGCGAAGAGAAGCTGGTTGAAAATGAACGATCAATTTTCCCCCAGCACCACCTGAACCGCCTGATCAATGGAGAATCCGTTTTCCTTCACCAGACAGTCGTAGGCCAGGATCTTGACACCGGCCGCGGCCGCTTTTTCAAGGGCTTGCCCGAATTCTCTGTGGGTCTCATAATTAGGGCGGAATCCGTTGACTCCCTTCATCTGGATGACAAACAGCACGTAAGCCTGAAACCCTTCTTTTACGGCTTTTGCCAGCTCCTCCAGATGCTTTACTCCCCGCTCTGTGGGGGCGTCTGGGAACATGGCTGTGCCGTCATTTTCTAAGGTTACTCCCTTTACCTCCATAAAACAGGGCTTTCCTTCTATGGAAAATGCCAGGTCAAACCGGGATTGCCCGTAGGTCACTTCCCGGCGGATCTGCTCTGGTTTCATGCCAGTGGCTTTCTCAAATCCTCCTTCCAAAAGCCACCGCGCGGCAGCGGAGTTGGGGGCCTGGGAGTCCATGTTGATCAGGAGCTTCCCTTTGTAGACAGCTACCAGGGAGTACTCGGTTTTTCGCCCCAGTCTAAGGGCGTCGGGGTGGTATTCCAGGATGACGGTGGCTCCGGGGATCAGCAGCTCCCGGCACCTGCCGGTGTTTTTTACGTGGACCGTGTGCTCTGTGCCGTCTATGTCTACCTGGGCCACGAAACGGTTGGGCCTGGCCTTGAAAATGCCCTTTTTTGTAGTTTGATACTTCATAGTTTCACGTCCAGCTCCTTTTTGCATATGGTAGTCGTAAGTACATTCTTTCCGGTGAACTTTTATGGTAATCCCATTGAGTCAGATAGATCTGGGGGAGACGGTGAAGGTGGTCTGGGTTGCCAGCGAGAAGCACATGGCAGACAGGCTGGCAGACCTTGGTTTTATCCCTGACGAGGAAATCTCCTGTGTCTTAAAGGGCCGCAAAGGCGGCATGAGGGCATACCTGGTGCGCAATGCCGTCATTGGACTTAGGGAGGAAAATATAGGGGAGATCTTTGTGCGGACCAGCCCATCCCTGTGACAGGGCATATTTTTAGGCAGACAAAAAGGCAGTCATCACAATGGCTGCCTTTTTCATCGTGCGTCTTATTCACCGTCCACATCCATATTTACCGCGATACTGATGGCGCCTGACACGGTAGACATGGCTGAGATCACCGCGAACAGGATGATCAGAAGCCCGCCACCCATGAAAAGCAGGAAAAACGCGCTTTCCTCGTCTTCGGCCTGTGTGGTCTGACTGTCCTGAACAGCTGTCTGGGCCGCTGGCTGGATCTGGGCTGCCGCCTGGGCTTCCATAGCCGGTACTGCTGCTGTAGACAGACAGAGACACATCATCATCATGACCAAAGTCTTCTTTAACAGATTAAACATAAGGCAAAATACTCCTTCCTGTCTCAAACTGACAGAGACAGTATAACACATTTGTGAAAAAAAGGAAATACCCAGGCACTTATTGTTTCCGGATTTCATAAAGTGATCATAAGGCTGATCGGAATAAATATATGGAGGGATTCCATGGTTGATCATCAGATGGCAGCAGCGCTGGCTGGAAATCCCAATGTAGGCAAGAGCACCATTTTTAATGGTCTGACAGGTTTGAGGCAGAAGACGGGAAACTGGGCAGGGGTGACCGTGGCCACTGCCTGGGGGGAGTTTACCTGCAACGGAAAGACCTGCCGCTTAGTGGATCTGCCGGGGACTTACTCCCTCAACACCCATTCTAAGGAAGAGGAGGTGGCAAAGCAGTATCTGTGCTCAGGGGAGCCGGATGCCATAGTGGTGGTGGGGGATGCCACCTGTCTGGAGCGGGGGCTTCACCTTTTGAAGCAGATTCTTGCCCTGGAGAGGGTCAAAGATGAGGGGATCCCCGTTGTCCTGTGTGTCAACCTGTGTGATGAGGCCCGGAAAAAGGGGATTGAGATTGATTTTGACCTGCTCCAGGATGTGCTGCAGATTCCGGTGGTGTCCTGCTGTGCCAGGCGCGGGGGGGATCTTGTCAGGCTTAAGGAGACCATACTGGAGTGTGAGGGAACAAGGGGACATTATGAGTGTCTGGACTTTTCACCGAAACACCTAACCAGGGAGACGGTGCGCTATACCCGGATCAATTACAGGAGGCAGGAGGAGATGATTGACCGGATCGTCACGGGGCGTTTTACGGGAAGCCTTCTGATGATTGTTCTCCTGATGGGCGTGTTCTGGCTGACCATGGCAGGGGCCAATGTTCCTTCCGGGCTTTTGTGGGACTTTTTCTTTTCCCTGGAGGATGATCTGGCCCTGTGGCTTTCTGTCATAAGAATTCCGGACCCGGTGATCCAGGCCCTTGTGTACGGCGTCTACCGTGTTCTGGCGTGGGTGGTGTCAGTGATGCTTCCCCCCATGGCCATTTTCTTCCCCCTGTTTACCCTTCTGGAGGATCTAGGGTATCTTCCCCGGGTGGCGTTCCACATGGACCGCTCCTTCAAACGCTGTCGGGCCTGCGGCAAACAGTGCCTGACCATGGCCATGGGGTTTGGCTGCAACGCTGCCGGAGTTATAGGATGCCGGATCATTGACTCTCCCAGGGAGAGGCTTATCGCTATTTTGACAAACTCCCTGGTGCCGTGCAATGGCCGTTTTCCAACCTTGTTTACCCTGATCACCCTGTTTTTCCTCACAGGGGTCCGGGGAAGCGCCGCGGGCTCCCTGTTGTCCGCCCTTATGCTTACCGGGGCCATCCTGGCGGGGGTGGCGGCCACTCTGGGGTGTTCCTGGCTTTTGTCCCACACCTTGTTAAAAGGGATCCCGTCGGCTTTTACCCTGGAGCTGCCACCCTACCGCCGCCCTCAGGTGGGGAAGGTGCTGGTCCGCTCGGTTTTTGACAGAACCCTTTTTGTGCTGGGAAGAGCCGCCGCCATTGCCGCCCCTGCCGGACTGATCATCTGGCTCCTGGCCAATATCCAGCTGGGCGGCCAGAGCCTGCTGTTCTATATGACCGGATTTTTTGACCCTTTAGGCCGCCTCATGGGGCTGGATGGGGTGATCCTCATGGCCTTTATCCTGGGATTTCCGGCCAATGAGATCGTGATCCCCATTATGCTTATGGCCTATTTGCAGAGCGGCACCCTGGTGGAGATGACCGACTCCGGGGCCCTGTTCGCGCTTCTGGTAAATAACGGGTGGACGTGGAAAAGAGCCTTGTGTATGCTGATATTCTGCCTGTTCCACTGGCCCTGCTCCACCACCTGCCTGACCATAAAGAAGGAGACAGGGAGCTTAAAGTGGACCGCGGTGGCCATTGCGCTCCCTACGGTTCTGGGGGCCATTCTGTGCGCGGCGGTGAACGGGATCTTTTTCTGGGTGTGAAAATCATTAACATTTTCTTCCGGTTTTCTTCCGATTTAGGAACATGTATTGACCAAACCCTGGATCCACGGTAAACTTTTTCAGGGAGGTATCTGGAAGATCATGGAAGCTTTCCCACAAAAAGCAGCAGGAACAGGAGTTTTGAAGTTATGGAACAACAGACATATTTGATCGGGGACATTGCCGCTATCACGGGCTTGAGCCGGGATACCCTGCGGTTTTACGAAAAGAAAGGCATTCTCACCGCCAAAAAGAAGGCTAATGGATACCGGTATTTTACGGAGGAGGATCTTTATCTCCTGGTCAGGATCCTGTTTTCGAAAAAAATGAATTTTGCCCTTGGCACCACAAAGGAATTGCTGCCAGCGGATGTGCTGAGTCCTGATTATCAGGATACCATGCGGAGGCAGATCCGGGAGGAGATGGAGGCTATCCGGCTTCATAAACAAACCCTCTGCCGCCTTTTGTCCATAGGGAAGATCTATGACGGTGTTGAGAACAGCAAAGGCCGTTTCAGTATAAAGCCGTTTCCGGCCTCCCTGCTTATGTGTACCGCGGATTCACTGACAGATGGGCTGAAGCAGTGGTTTATGCTGTGCCAGAAACAGCCGGGGCTGGATATGGTCTACATCTATGATTGTTATCAGTATCGCTCGGGATTTACCCTGGAGTCCCAGGAGCCGGCAGAGCCTTCCTCCAAAGCCCTGATTCATCGGGATTACGAGGCAGAGCTGATCTACCAGCGCTCCTGCCTGATTCTTTATAAGGAAGTCATAGAAGCCATGGAGCTGGATTACGATTTTTCCGGCTGCAAGGCCCTGCCGGAGGAATCCTGTGTCCACACAGTTGTGGAGTCAAAGGATGCCAGGCCGGATATTTTGACGATTTCTTCCATGCGCGGATGGGCGGCGGAGCAGGGACTTGTGGCCTCCCCTGATGTGCTGGTCACCTCCAATTTTTCCAGGCTCCAGGGAGATTCCAATTCCTATGTCCAGGAGATCTATATTCCCCTTCTTTCCGGTTGAGAAAGAGGGGATTTTGTTTGTCCGGGGGAACAAGATAGTAAAGAATCCGAAAGGTTTCATTCATTGACCCTGGAGTCACTCCAGGGTATATACTGGCGTCATCAGAGATGATACATGAAAACAAAGATTTGGAGGATTAAGAACATGAAGAGAAAGACAAGGATGTATTTCATAGCGGGAGTTGGAGCTGTTATGGCTTTGGGCATGACCATAACCTCCTTTGCCGCCACAGGCTGGACCATGGAAAACGGTGAATGGCGATACTACTTAAGAGACGGGGAGGCGGTGACAGACGACTGGAAAAAGTCCGGAGATAACTGGTTTTACCTGGGAGACGATGGCCGTATGGTCAAAAGCAGCCTGATTGAGGATGGAGATGATTACTATTATGTCAATTCTGCCGGAGCCAGAGTTTCCAATGAATGGCGGCAGCTTCCTAATGAAGATCCGGATGACGGAGAGCTTGATGAAGTGTGGTACTATTTCCAGTCCAGCGGAAAGGCGTACAAAGCGCCGAATTCAGGAAAGACCTCCTTTAAGTCCATCAAGATCTCCAGCGGGGAGACCAAGAAATATGCCTTTAACGATAAGGGCCATATGCTTTTTGGCTGGGTAAACGAGGAATCCCAGCATGTGTCAGGAGACGAGGCGTGGAAGGAAGGGGTCTATTACTGCGGCGAGGAGGGAGACGGAGCCATGGTTTCTCAGGCGTGGAGGCTTCTGGAGGCCCAGGATGACGACAACAACGACAGCTCCTATGACGGCCAGTACTGGTTCTATTTTCAGGCCAACGGCAAGAAGGCGGCCAACACAAAAAAGACCATCAACGGCGGAAAGTATCTGTTTTTGGAAAATGGGAACGCCCAGTATGAATGGCACTCAACGCCTTCTGACGCTTCCAGCTCCGCGAGTCCGTCAGACGCTACGGAAAATTCTTATTACAAGCGCCCGGACCAGTGCTGGCTGGCCACAGGCTGGTTCTACACAGTGCCCAGCGAGGAGCTGGATCCGGAAGGCTATGCAAACGATGAATCCTACTGGTTCTATGGGCTGAACGGAGGAGGCGTGGTAACCAGCCAGATCAAAACGATCAACGGCCAGCCTTATGGATTTGATGATAAAGGAAGGATGCTTTACGGACTGTATAAATTGGAGGTAAAGGATAAAGAGATCCTGTCCTATGAACAGATTGAGAGCGAGTCTGATTTCCCGTCGCCGGATGACCCGAGAGAGGTCTATTATTTCGGGGACAGTCCAAAAGAGGGCGTTATGGAAACAGGCAAATGCAATGTAAATCTGGATGGAGAGAGGTACACTTACTATTTTAATAAGTCAGGAAGCGGCAGAGGGGCCGGGGTGAACGGCATCTACGACGGAGCCATCTACGAGAAAGGCCGTCTGCTGACCATTGAATCAGGAGTGAGATACGGTATCATTGTATATGATGGAAAGGAATATTTGGTGAACCAGTCCGGAAAGATTCAGAAGAACAAGAAAAACTTAAAAGACGCGGATGGAATCTACTATTCCTCTGACAAAGACGGCATTGTCACTCACAGAGGTGATAAAGAATAAACTGACAGACAGCACTCTTTTCCTTCAATCACACAAGATATTATGAGCACGAAAAGGGCTGCCGCGAAAATTCGCGGCAGCCCTTTTCGTGTACGCGGGGCCAGGAGGAATGGCCGCTAAAGGGGCCCCGCCCCGGCATGGCCAGTAGGGGGAAGAGCTTCCCCTGCTTGATTGCCGGAAATCAAATCCTCTGCCAGGTTTAGTCCTTCACCTTAAAGATCTTATCCACGATCGTGATCAGGATAGTTCCCAGCACAAGCATCACCACAAAGGCGATGCCGAGTCTTGCCAGCTGGGACATGAAATAGTGTTCAGCGTTCCACTGGTCATTGATGCAGTAGAATACACCCTCTGTGTCAGCTCCGTATTCCTGGCACAGGTCCTGGATATTGGCGAGCACCTGGCGGTGGACAGCGCCTTTTTTTCCCACAGGAAGGGTGAGCTCTTTTCCGGCCTTTAATTTTCTGGCGTCTTCTGTGGAGATCTGGGCCAGTATGTAGGACTGGTCGGGAAGCTTGAGAAGGAAATATTCGCTGTAGTCCCCCAGGATGTCGAAAGCCATCCGGGACACATCCGCTTTCTTCCTGGGACCGCCTCTCCGCCCGGAGTTGGTGTAAGCGCTGACCCAGGCGTTGCGCGCTCCAATGCCGGTGGAGACGATATCAATGGGCTCCACGGTCACACAGGATGTGGCCCAGGTGTCCTCCCACTCCTCGGCACTTGTCACTCGGGGGATGTCGTCACCCGCGGGGAGGCCGATGAAATCGTCCTGAAGTCCGCTCTCGGTCATGGCCAGGGTCACAGGCTCCTCTTTGCCCCGCAGCAGGGACTCCACGCCTATGTTTTTCGCCACCACAGCGCCGACCACCATGGCAATGACCACCATGACAAATTCTAAAGCTTTTACCATCTTCTTTTTCATGATCCGCAACCTCTTATAAATAATATAATATGCTGGTCTGTCCGGCAGACCGTCTATGGCCTGATTTGGTACAGGGAGACGGGCCCGCGCGGCTGCCTCTCACAGTTTAGCATTATCTGGGGAAAATTGCAATTGTTATTGTTCAGGTAGGCCTGCGCGCTTGCCGAACTGACCGTATGATAAACTGGGCTAGAGAGCAAAATCCCATCGCCGCAGGTGATTTTCATGGATTTTTGACAGTTGCTGTGAACGCCTGTGAACAGTGCCTTGCCAATAGGCCAGGCTGATGATAAAATAGAACAAGACAGGTGAAAGAGAGGGGGAAAACATAAGATGGGAATCTACCTGAATCCACCGTCAGACGGATTTGCGGATATTTTGAGAGACGGCTTTTATGTTGATAAAACAGGGCTGATTACTTATATAAACCAGGTTATGGGGACTTCCCGAAAACTGACCTGCTTTAGCCGTCCCAGGAGGTTTGGCAAGTCCTATGCAGCCCAGATGTTGGCGGCATACTACTCAAAGGGCGCGGATTCCCGGCAGCTGTTCCATAATCTGCGGGTGTCCAATCCGCCTGAAGGCGAAAAGGATCGGGAACTGGCTGACCATGAACAATATTTGAACAAATGTGATGTATTGTTTTGGGATATGACCTGGTTTATCTCCAATGCGGAGAATATAGAGGATACGATCCGAAATCTGCGGATTCGGGTTCTGGAGGAGTTGAAGGCAGAGTTCCCGGATTATGTAAAAAGAGAAAAGGCCTCTCTGCCAGAGGTTCTTTTAAATATCAGCGCGGGGACGGGGCGAAAGTTTTTTATTATTATTGATGAATGGGATGCGCTGTTTCGGGAGGCAAAGGAACAGACGGATCTGCAGAAAACCTATATTCAGTTTCTGAGAGGCCTTTTTAAAGGAAGCCAGGTATCCCGGTTTCTCAAGGGGGCCTATATGACCGGGATCCTGCCGATTAAGAAGTATGGAACACAGTCAGCGCTGACCGATTTCTGTGAGTATACGATGCTGGAACCCGGTGTGCTGGCGGAATATGTTGGGTTTACAGAGGATGAGGTGAGAACGCTTTGCCACAAATATGACATGGATTTTGAAGAGACACGGCGATGGTATGATGGATATAGCTTCAGCAGGATCGGGGATGTGTATAACCCAAATTCCGTGATGAAGGCGGTTATCAACCAGCGTTTCAGCGATTACTGGACCCAGACAGAAACCTATGAGTCCCTGATGCTTTATATTGACTTAAACTTTGATGGATTGAAAGACGCGGTTCTCCGCATGCTTGGGGGAAACCAGCGCAAAATCGATACAGGGGCTTTCCAGAATGATATGACTTCCATGAAAAACAGGGATGATGTTCTCACCCTGCTGGTTCATCTGGGATATCTGGCCTATAACGGGGACAGAAAAAGCGTATGGATTCCCAACCAGGAGATCCGAGAAGAGTTTCTCCGCGCCATCAAAAACGGCAGGAGGAAAGAGCTGGTGAAGGCTGTGGAATTGTCAGACAGGATTCTTGACGCCACGATCCGCATGGACGGCGATGCTGTGGCGGAGATGATCAGCGAGGTTCATATGGCCAACACATCGCCCAAATCTTACAATAACGAGCAGGCCCTCCGCTCGGTGGTTATTATGGCTTACTTAAGCAGTATGGATCACTATATAAGATTTGAAGAGCTGACAAGCGGGCGGGGGTATATTGATATCTTATTTCTTCCCCACAAGACATCAAAAAAACCGGCGCTGCTCATTGAACTAAAATGGAATAAAAGCGCGAAAAAAGCCATTACACAGATTGGTGACAAAGATTATGCCAGCTTTGTCCGGAAATTCGGACATGACCAGGACCTGCTTCTGGTGGGCATCAACTATAGCGAGAAAACCTGCAGGCACACTTGCAAAATTGAAAGATATAAAAAATACCAAAAAGAGCGAAATTAGACCGGGAATCTGTTTTTTAGATTCCCGGTCGGTTTTATTTATGCTGTCTGCTCTGCTTTTAGTTTTACCTCATCAAGAGAAAGTCCAGAAATATTCGCGATTTCTTCCAGAGCGTATTTTTCAGCAAGGAAATCCACTGGTTTCCCCGCAAGGTAGTCATCATAAATACGGCGGCATCCCCAGCTCCATCCCTTACCGGATATAATCGTTTATAAACTGGTCAGGAGTAAATTCCCTGTTGTCTCCCATGATCGTCACCAGCCTGACCTCATCTCCAGAGTAATTTATATACATGAACAGATCAATGGTCTCCCCATCTGCGGTTAAGCGGTACAGATTGAAGAACCATGTGCCTGTGGGAAACTGTTTTGTCTCGCGGCCCAGACAGGTGGAAACGCTGCCGTCAATGTTTTGAATAAGAGAGTCGGCGGACTGGTTGACAGCCTGTCTCAGTCCCTCGACGCCGTAGGCGGCCTGGATGGCCTGGGCCGAGTCGTCGTGAGACGTCAGAATCAGCACAGAGCCGGAACCAGTGGGATTGGTTTGATCCAGTTCCAGAGAGTCGTCGCCGTCAAAAGTGGCATAATATCCGTTGGGAACTTTGACACTCAGGGAGGAGAGGGCGACCTCGGAAGGCCTTGTAACCACTGCCCCGTTGCTGGTCCAGGCTCCGTCGCTGTTGACTGTGGAGCCGTCAGGAGCCGTGGTGTCTGTCAGGATGTAGCCGTTGCTGTTGAAATAATAACAGCAACCGTCGATCCAGTACCATCCGCTTTTTAAATAACTTCCGTCAGCGTTTTGATACCACCATCCGGAGGAATCGGACATCCACTGGCCGGCAAACGCGGGGACGGACAGGGTCAGTGTCATAAACAATACAGCTGCGGCTAATTTTAATGATTTCATGAAGAGTCTCCTTTTCTATATATTTTTACGATTCTATTTCCCAAGGCAAAGGGCCGGTGCCGTAGAACCAGGGTTATCTCTGTATAGAGAACCCCGTTGTCAGGTGTATGCCTCAGGCGGGCGGTCTATGGCCTCCCAGCGTTTCAGCAGAGGCTCAAAATTCTCATAGGGGTAAACATAGGTGCCCTCCACAGACTCGTCCCCCCGGACCTGGAGGAAGTCTGTGATGATCACCTGCTTTTTGCCGCACTTTTCGCACCGGTACACATCCACATGACAGGCCCGCCGCCCGGTGGGGATCCGATCCTTTCTCAGGATGGGAACCATGTGGGAGCGAAGATAGGACTCCGGGTTGTCATACTTGGTTCCAAAAGATATGGGCAGCAGGAACAAGTAGGGGGGCGAGGTGAGCTTTGAGGCGTTGCCTTTACAGTGTGTACAGGTGGCTTTGCCGCCGGAACGGCGGACCATGTCCCTGACAAACAGGATTCCCCATATTATGGCCACCAGGGCAAATACACCGAACATGATCTCAGGCAGATAGTAGGTCAGCTCACCCATGATCAGCTCTTTCCTCCAGACCGGGCCGCGGCTCTGGCGGCGAGGAGAAGTTCCACAAAGGTGTCAGCTTTGGATACCGCCTCGGCTCCGATGCCGGACTTGGTGCTGACGATCTTGTTGGTGAGGAGAGTGGGCATGGTGATCTTCTTTCCATCCAGATAGAACACGAACCGGATTCCTGTTATGGCTGACGCGATGGTTCGGGCGCTCTCTATGCGGGACGCGTTGAAGATCTGGATCTTTAAGGGGTTGTAGGCAGAGATAAAACCGATCATCCCGTTCTCCACATCTATGTACAGCATACCGCCCCGTCCCTTAAAAGAGCTGTTAAAGTGGTAGGGAAGGTCCTTGATCCCCTTGGCGGTCCGCTTTACAAACAGGGAGGTCAGGCTGCCGTATCCGATCATCATAATCAGGGCCATCCAGGCGATGAACATGAACGTCAGAGTCAGAGGCAGAAATACATCCAGTCTGAAATTGTTGTGGGCCGCGCAGGCGATAAGGGCGATTCCTAAAGGCAGGGCCACGCCGATGCCCAGCAGAAGCAGGAAAAAGAAGCTTCCAAACCTCTGAAATTTTTCTGTTTCATTTTCTTTCATTTTTTGTTGCTCCTTCCATATATATATTCGAACCATATTTTAACATCCTCTGGCAAAGTTTGCAAATTATTTCTCTAATTTGTTATGGGCAGAGTCCTGAAGGATATTGCCGACCATTGCCGGGGACAGGGACATGGACTCAAAGGCGCTGACCCGGGCGTATTGGATGTGTTCGCGCATCAGTTCTTCAGCGGCTTTCTCATTGCCGTCCAAAAGCGCGTTGAGGATCTGGACATGCTCGTCATTGCTGTGCTCAAGGCGGTTGGGAAGCCGCGCGCCCAGCACCACAAAACGCATATTGTGGTCCAGAACCAGGTTCATCACAGAACTGATATAGGGATTTCCCACAAGCTGAATCAGATAGGAGTGAAATATATTTTCCACGGCACCAACCCTTTTGCCACTTACCCCAGGGTGTGGGGACATGAATTCGCGGGAGAAGTTGTGAGAGTGGGGGAACAGGTGTTGGATCTTTCCCAGGGAGACCATGTGGTGGGAGAGCCCTTTGTCAGCTGCAAAACCTGCTACGCCTGCCGCCATGGCCGGGGGAATGTGTGTGAGAATCTCCAGGTTTACGGGGTTCATCTGGATGGCGGCTGTCAGGAGTATCTGGTAATTAAGAGGGAGAAGGTTCACCAGGTGCCCAAGGACATGTCCTGGAGCCTGGCAGCTCTGGCGGAGCCGCTGACCATAGGTTTTCAGTCAGTGTCCAGGGGCCGGGTGGAGAAGGGGGACCTGGTGCTGATTATGGGCGCCGGTCCCATCGGCCTCACGGTTCTGATGGCCGTGAAGGCGGCAGGAGGGACCGCTATCATCACGGATCTGTACGATGATAAGCTGGAGTACGCCAGACGGTTCGGAGCGGATGTGACGGTGAATGTCCGGAATAAAGAGCTTTGTTCTTATATAGAAGAGCTGGAGGAAAGGCCCAACGTGATCTTTGACTGCGTGTGCACAAAGACCAGCCTGGAGGAAGCGGTGGATATGGTCTCAGCGGCCGGCAGGGTTGTGGAACTGGGATTTGGGGATATTAAATCTGAGATCTCTCACGCCACGCTGATGAAAAAAGAAGTGGATGTGTACGGCACCCGCCTTCAGACAGGAAAGTTTCCAGAGGCCATCCGGTACATAAAGGAGCATCAGGACCTGCTTGAGGGATTTGTCACACAGCAGTTCCCGGTGGAGCGGCTTAAGGAAGCCTTTGATTTTGTAGGCAGGAATCCGGGGCTGGTACGCAAGGCACAGATTCTGCTGAACCAGGATTAAACGATAAAAGACAGGTGAGAGCGGCGCGTATCAGGACGCCGCGGGAGGTGACCACTGTCTCTGTGTCCATGATGGAGCTGGAAACGAGGGCGTGGATGTGATCGGCATCCCAACTGGACAGATGTGTTAGAGGTGTTGAGGCAGTCATAAAATATAAACGTAATAAAAACTCAAACAATGCCAGATGTAAAGTAGACGGCCGCGGGAAAGCCCATATTATTGAGTTTGCCCGCGGCCCTGCCCTGACGTTCCGCTCCACGCCAGATCAATTGGAATGATTGACATTGCCGATATAATTTGATATCCTTATTTCATTCTTAGATATTTCTGTTTCAGAAAGGAAATGTTGTTATGGCGTTAGCGAAAGAACAGGTTTATACCATTGATGATATCTACAATCTGTCAGAAGGCAATAGAGCGGAGCTGATTGACGGGGAGATTTACTATATGGCACCTCCAACCAGAAAGCACCAGCGTATCTTAGGGGAGCTCTTTGCGGTCATTCGGGAGCATATCAATCAAAATAATGGAAAATGTGAAGTTGATATAGCTCCGTTCGCGGTTTTTTTGAATAATGATGATATAAATTATGTGGAACCAGATATCTCTGTTATATGTGACCCTGAGAAACTCACAGACAGAGGGTGTTTGGGGGCTCCGGATTGGATCATCGAAATTGTATCACCAGGCAGCAGGCGGATGGACTATTATACCAAACTGTTTAAGTACCGTACTGCTGGTGTGCGTGAATATTGGATCGTTGACTCAGAAAAAGACCGCATCCTTGTTTACGACTTCGAATCTGAGAATACTGGAGACTATACCTTTGCGGATTCTGTAAAATCAGGTATCTATGATAATTTATTTATAAACTTCGCGGATATTGTGGAGGGGCTGAAAATTTAATTGCAAGCGATTCAAAACCATTTACAGAAAAGGCATATGTTTTCCCGCATATGCCTTTTCTGATTCCTGAAATACTTCGCGAAGCTCCCCTTTTTCTCCGCTCCCCGACTATTTCCTCTATAGTATGGATCGCCTCCTGTTTGTTTCTATCCGGTTATCACACATGCCAGCCCAGTGGTCTCCTCCACCTCCTGGACCAGGGTCTGACATACTTGTGGGGCAGGCGGTTCTAAAACCTTGATCTGTACAACCCTCCGCTGAGGCAGGTAAGAAGGGTTTTGCCGCAAAACCAGGTCATATTTGCCGCAGAGGAGCTGAACAAACTGGAAAATCTCCTTCTGGTTGACGGAGTCAGAGATCCGGATGGGCCACTTTGTCTCATCGGCCAGGTGCCGCAGCAGGTCCCCATAGCGCCGTCCCACCTCCGGGGACAGGAAAGACAGCTCCAGAAATTTTCCGTCAGGGCCGGTTTTGACGCTTTTTTTGTACACCTGATGATTCTGGTCCTGAAAAGCCTGGTCCACCAGGTACTGGACCAGATTCTGTTCCATAGGCTTTTGGCCCCCCTCCTGGGGCAAAAACACAGAGTCCCCGGCCTGGATGACGCCAAAGGCAGGACCGCTGTTTCCAGAACATGGAGCCAAATTGCCGCCCCCGCGAGGGTTCCCGACTCCCGGCAAAGAGGCGGCGGGAACCGACAGCTGAAGGCTCCAGCCGGTTGTATCCTGAAAAATCTCCTGGCCGCGCCGGTCATCTTCCCCGCTGGTCTTTAACTGCAAGCAGTATGTCTTCCGCTCCTGAAAATAGGAGGTTTTTCCGATTCTGGAGCCGAACATCCGGGCCAGCAGAAGGGAAGCCGCGGCATGGTTTACGGACGGGGACCAGTGGATGTTCCAACCGGTTTCCTTATAAAACAAATCTGCCTGGGACAAAAAGCGGTTTTGGTCAATGGTGTCAGGGAAATCAAAATTCAATATCACCTGCCGCTGTTCTCTGTGAAAACTGATCTTTTTAAAACAAAATCCCTCAAATATACATTTAATTTTTTCCTCCAGCTCCTGGGGAGTCAACTCCTTGGGGGCCAGATTCTGCCGGGTCTCCTCCCTGGTATTGGCGTGAAACAGAAACAGGCGTCTGGGGTTGGGAGAAAAATAAGGACTTTTCAGCAGCCGTTCCTGAAGGTCCATAAGGCTGCCATCCTGGGAGGCCGGTTTACCTGACCAGATAAACCACAGCTGTTCACAGGTCAGGTCTTTGGCACCGTAATGCTCCAGGACATAGTCCCACAAAATGGGTTCCCCGGAATCATCAACATTCTCCTGGCGCTGAAGGGACCAGTCCAGGGTTTCATGAAACTGTTTGCGCCGGTTTTGATAGTTCAGCTCATAAGTTCCGCCGCACTCAGGCAGGTAGACCCTTCTTCGGTAATCCTGTCCCAGCTCCCTGCCAAATTTCTGGATCACTTCTCTGTCCCCATGAACCAGGAACAGATCTCTGGGGGCTATGCGCTCCAGGAGCCCCAGGATCTCGTCTTTATCACCATGGGCCGACAGGCCTGCCCGGTAGATCCGGCAGCGGACCGGGATCGTGTTCCCATCCAGTGTGATGGTCCGCTCCTGGTCAGATGGTTCCGCCTCCAGGAGACTGGTAAGCTGCCGTCCGGGGGCCTCCTCGTCCTGGTATCCGGTGATGATGACGCAGCCATTTTCCATGGGAGCGATCCTTTTGGCATATTGGACGCTGGGGCCTCCGCCAAGCATGCCGGAGCTGGCCACAAAGACAGCGGGACCTTCTGTTGCCACCAGTTGATCCCGGTTCTGGTCCGGCTTTACGGGGGTGATCTCTTTTGTGTAGAAGGGAGGATTCCCCTTGAGCACAGACCTTCCCAGATTGCTTCTGAGATAGGTGGGGTTGCGCTCATACATGGAGTTGATATCCCGCACCATGCCGTCCACATACACAGGGACAGGGGGAATCTGGCCGTTTTGGATAGCGGCCTTTAAAAGAAGGATGACCTCCTGGGACCGTCCCAGGGCAAATGCGGGGATCAGGACCTTGTTCCCCTGTCGGACACATTCCCCCACCAGGTTTACCAGGTTTCCCTCCTCCACCTGGCGGTTGGAGTGGAGGCGGTCGCCGTAAGTGGTCTCCACCACAGCCACATCGGGCCGCAGCTTGGGTATGTGGATCCCCTCAATGGTCTTCTGGGGAAATGAACAGAAATCTCCGGAATAAAACAAGGTTCCCTCCCCTGTCTCCAAGTAGACACAGGCAGCCCCGGCGATGTGTCCTGCCGGGTACAGGGTCACGGTCATCTGGTCAAATATGGAAAAAGGACTCCGAAAGTTTAAGGGGCGGATCCGGTTGAGCGTGGCGGTGACATCTTCCTGGGCATAGTGGGGAATCTCCCCCTCCCACCGGTTCATGATCTTCAAGCTGTCAGACAAAAGAACCCGGGCCAGGTCCCCGGTCATGGCGGTCATGTAGATAGGTGCCTGGGGATAGGCCTTGCTGATAACCGGGAGGGTGCCGATGTGATCCATGTGGGCGTGGCTTACCAGGATGGCATCCACGCCTCCGGACTGCTGTATGGCCCGGAAATCAGGGATGGGGTCCCGGCTTCCTCCTTGACGGATCCCACAGTCAAAAAGGATCCCCTTTCCCTGGACCCTCAGATAGACGCAGCTGCCGCCGATCTCCATGGCCCCGCCCGCGAAAGTTAATTTCATAGCGCGTTTCTCCTTGTGTTATGTGATTTATGGGCTTATACCCATAAGAGCAGACAGGTTCCCCCGGAGCTTTTAGTGTCATAATATCACTTCATTTTATTATACGTTTTTTTGCGTAAGGTGTCAAACCGCACCCATGGCCTCAGAATGTGTTTATAAAAATTATTACCTAATATATGTTTAAAAAATCAGATATATTGACTATATAAAAAAGCAGGGAAGGCAAAAATTCCACTTTAAAATGGAAAAATAGGATATTGAGTTATGATTTTTAATGTGATATAATAAGCATTAGTCACAATGACCGACCTAATAAGCGCGCGTAATATTAGGAAATAAAAATTTAGGAGGGGATTACCATGAAAGATAAACTGATGAATGGTTTTCTTTTGTTTGCGACTAAGATTCAAAATCAGAGACATATCAACGCGATCAAGAATGGATTCACGAACCTGATGCCCATCATTATTGTGGGTTCCGTCTGTACATTGATTTCTAATGTTGTGTGTAATACTTCAGAAGGCTATGTCAGTCTTGCCAACCTTCCGGGTATGTCCTGGCTGGGTTCTTTAAAGCCTATTTTTGATGCCGCCAACTATGGTACTATGAACATGATAGCTATCGGTGTCTGTATTTTGGTGGCCATGGAGTTAGGCTCGACTCTGGGGAAGAACGACTGGGCTATACCGGTTACGGCCCTGGCCTGCTATATTTCCGTAGTTGACACAAGCAACGGTTTGGGTACCAGTGTCACAGCCGCTGCCGGCCTGTTTGTGGCCCTGATGGTTTCCCTGGTTTCCACTGAGATCTACTGCAGGCTTACTTCCAGCGGCAAGCTGTCGATTCATATGCCGGAAAGTGTTCCGTCCAATGTCGCGAAGTCTTTCAGCATTTTGCTTCCAGCCGCGATTACCATTTTCGTCATATCCACATTTGGATTCGCGTTTACAGCTATTACCGGCATGATGGTTCCAGAAGCGATCATCAGGTTTATTCAGACTCCATTAAGCGGTATTATGACTCATCCTCTTGGTATTCTTGTAATAGCGTTTATGTGTTCTCTGCTGTGGGTGTTTGGTATTCATGGCCCCAATACTCTGAACGGTATTTACGAGCCCATTTTCCTTGCGGCCTATGCTGAGAATGAGGCGGCTTACGCGGCAGGACTTGCTGCTCCCAACATTGTTTGTTCACCATTCTGGAGTACATTCTTCTCACTTACCGGAAGCGGTATCACAGGCGGACTGCTGATCGCGATCTTCCTGTTCTCCAAGAGGGATGACTTCAGAGCCATTGCCAAGCTGGCTCTTCCCTGCGGAATTTTCAATATCAACGAGCCCTTGATTTTTGGTATTCCCATCGTTATGAACCCGATCTTGATGATCCCGTTCATGATTGCCCCGCTGGCCTCTGTAGGTATCGGTTATTTCCTGACAGCCATCGGGTTCTGCCCGAGACTGGTAGTAAACGCACCGTGGACGACGCCGCCATTCCTGTGCGGTTTCCTGGCCGGCGGCGGAAGCATTACCGCGGGACTGTCACAGATCATCGTTATCCTTGTGGCGGCGGTTATCTACACGCCATTCGTTATCATGCTGAACAGCCAGGAAGCGCCCGCGGAAGAGTGATTGAGAGAGCGATAATCTGACAGAGCTGGCTGTCACAATTTTGGAGGAGATGGGATGAGTTCCAAGATCAGCAAAAAGAAAAAGTCTTTGGCGGAAAAAGAGGCTGAGAGGGCAGAGCTCCGTGAAAAGAACAAGCAGCTGTCCGATCAGCTGGCCGCGATGCCGAGAACAGCAAGTATGCTGGAACGCTTTACCAAGTGGCGCATGATCACCTATGTGTGCCTGATACTCCTCCCGCCATACGGTCTGTATCGAGTTTGGTCAAAGGAATCCACGTTCGTTCTTCCGGAAAGAGTTGTTTGGACTTTTATGATCATTGTTTATTTAGTGCAGCTTTCACGGCTTATGCTGTTTTCGTAGAAAACGCGCGCAGGGTGGAAGGCCTTAGAAATCAGACAGGGGGCGTTGTTCCATGATGGGTTATCCCATTGTGGGGCGACGCCCTCTTTTTATGTACACGGGGCGGAGAGGAGTATGTCCGCTGAGCGGCCCCGCCCCTGCTCGATTGTCTGAAACAGTGCACAGATATACCATGGTTTGCAGTATTATTGTAGAAATCACATTTTATATTTGTTATATTTTCTGTGAGGAATTCAAGTTTCTTATGCTGACTGCATAAGAAACAGGAGGCGTAGGAATCTTGAATTACCTCCCGTTTCATTCTGTTTCTCATTGAATCCCCATATCTTTTGCACAAATATGATAAATGTTGCAGAAATGTTATCGAAATAATAGTAGTTTTTTTGCTATATTTTTTATACATAATTTTCGGTTCTTGGAGAAAAATTGGCCGGAATAAAGCCCCTAAACAGACTTTTGCACAAAAAATTTCGGCAAAAAGGACAAGAAACCCGAAAAAACATAATATTTTTCATGAGGAGGAGATTCGATATGAAAAAGAAACTGCTTGCAGTGACACTTGCGGCCGCTATGGCGGCATCCATGACAGCGTGCGGCAGCTCCAGCACGGACGGCGGCGAGGGGACAGCTGCCGGGGGAGTATCCATTACTGTCTTTAACTCAAAGATTGAGGTTCAGGCTCAGTTTGAGGAGATGGCAAAAGAGTACAGCGAAGCCACGGGGGTAAATGTGGAGGTTTACTATTCCAACGACACCGTAGCGGCTCATCTGGCCACAAAGTATTCTTCCAATGACCCTTACACACTCTCCATGGTGGATGCCAAAGACGTGTATACTCTCGCGGAGGACCACGCGGCTGACATGACCGGAGAGAAGTGGGTGGAGAATACCAATTACGCCATCTCTGTTGGAGGCAAGGTGGTTGGATTCCCTGTGTGTGTGGAGGCCAGAGGGCTGATCTACAACGCGGATGCCATTGAGGGGATCACCGGTGAGAAGTTTAATCCCGAGGATTACGCCACATTGGACGCGTTCCAGGGACTTTTGGAGAAGCTGGCAGCCGGGGGCATGGAAAATCCTACGGGCATCATGAAAGAGGACTGGTCTCTGGCCGGACATTTCCTGTCAGAGGTCTATGAGATGCAGGAAGATGTGGACGGGTTCATAAGCGCTCTCCACGCGGGTACTGCCGATCTGGCCAACAACGCCAAGTGGAACGGAAAGATGGATTATTTTGATACCATGATGAAATATAATTACGCGGCAGATTCCGCTATCGCGGCAGAGCGGGAAGTATCCGAACAGAAGCTGGCGGAAGGCGAGATCGCCTTTATGTTCGGCGGAAACTGGGACTGGTCCATGATCAACGCTTATGATCATTCCGACAACATGGGAATCATGCCGGTACCGGAGAATACCTCCGACGGCACCAACAAGAAACTGGTAGGCGGCGGCTCCAAATATTTCTTTATTGATTCCTCGGAAAATACTTCCGATGAACAGCGCCAGGCCGCCAAAGATTTCCTTAACTGGCTGGTATTCGACCAGGCCGGAAACTCTTTCCTGACAGAGAAGTGCGCCCTTGTTCCGGCTTACAGCAACATTGCCGCGGCAGGACTGGACCCGCTGTCTGTATCCGTAAAATCCTATGCGGATGCTGGAAACCTGATCGACAACTACAATTATCTGCCTGATGACCATTTCTCCCTCTGCGGCGCCGCGTTCCAGAAATACCTGGCAGGGCAGACGGACCGGGCGGGGCTGGCTTCGGAGATTGAGAATTACTGGTCATCCACGACTCCTGTAGAACACTAGAAGAGGCTTAATAAAGGGGGAACATTCAGTTATGAAGACCAATACCATGTCTTATAAGTGCAGACAGTTTCTCATGTTTGCCGGAGTAACGACAGCCGTGTTCGTTGCCGTGGTCATCGTGCCGTTTCTCTATGGCATCTATCTGACTCTCACCAGCTGGGACGGCGTATCTAAGCAGAAGCCTTTTGTGGGGCTGGCCAATTACGCGGCTACTTTTGCCGACGGCGCGTACTGGCAGGCCATGGGCAGGACGTTTTTGTATTCCGTCATAGCGGTTGTTCTGGTAAATGTGGTGGCGTTTATTCTCGCGTTCCTGGTAACCAGCGGCGTGAAGGGACAGAATTTTTTCCGGGCGGGTTTCTTTACTCCCAACCTGATCGGAGGCATCGTTCTGGGATACATCTGGAAATTCGTGTTCAACCGGGCCTTTGTGGCCATGGGCAATGCCTTTTCCATAGGAGCGCTGTCAACCTCCTGGCTGGCTACCACGGGAGGAGCCATGTTGTGTCTGATCATTGTTTCCGTGTGGCAGTACGCGGGCTATATGATGCTGATCTACGTGGCCGGATTTATGAGCGTGTCCGAGGATGTTCTGGAGGCTGCCAGGATTGACGGCTGCACGGATTCCCAGTCCATTCTATATGTTTCCGTGCCTCTTATGGCTTCCTCTTTTGTACAGTGCCTGTTTTTGACGGTTACAAGGTGCTTTATGGTTTATGACGTGAACCTTTCCCTGACCAACGGCGAACCCTTTAACAGCTCGGTCATGGCAGCCATGCATGTATACAACCAGGCTTTTACTTACAAGAATTTCGGTGTGGGACAGGCGGAAGCCCTGGTTCTGTTTGTGGTATGCGCGGTAGTAGGCGTGCTTCAGGTATACATAGGAAAGAAAGGGGAGGTGTCAGCATAATGAACGCTAATGAAAGAGCTGCCCGCAATAAAAAAATCAATCACGCGGTTAAGATCTTTATTCTCATAGCCCTGTTTGTGTGTTTTATCTTCCCCTTTGTCCTGGTGGTGATCAATGTGTTTAAGACAAAGGCGGACATTACTTCGGATCCTCTGGCCCTGGTAGGTGCCCACGGGTTTACCATGGCAAACTTTCCGGAGGCCATGAAGAAGATGAATTTCGGACGTTCCTTCTTTAATTCCGCCATTATCACCATCTGCTCCACGGTGTTTACCATCCTGCTGTCCTCCATGACCGCCTTTGTGATCGTGAGGAATAACTGGAAGGTATGCGGGGCGCTGATGGGACTGATGATCGCGTCCATGGTGATTCCGTTCCAGGTGCTGATGATCCCCATGGTGTCCTTATATGGAGGTGTCCTGGGTATTTTAAACCACAGGGCCACACTGATCTTTATGCATGTGGGATTTTCGCTGTCCATGGCCACCTTTATGTTCCACGGAGCTATCAAGACCAATGTTCCGGTCGCTCTTGAGGAGGCGGCCACCATAGACGGCTGTACCCGGTGGCAGACCTACTGGCAGATCGTATTTCCGCTGCTGAAATCTACAATCGCCACGGTGGCCATCATTGATGCCATGGGATTCTGGAATGATTATCTCCTGCCCAGCCTGGTGCTGACAAAGAAGGAGCTGTACACCATTCCCATTGCCACACAGGTGTTTTACGGAACTTATTCCACGGACATCGGACTGGTCATGGCGGCGCTGCTGCTGGCCATGCTGCCGATCCTGATCTTGTATGTGCTTTTGCAGCGCTACATAGTAGAAGGCGTGACATCGGGCGCTGTTAAATAAAATATAGAAATAAGACGGGGTGAGACTGGGGAAGGGCCAGTCTCATTCCGCTTTGATGAAAATGGAGGTTTCAATGACAAGTCAGACACTGCGGGAAGCCCGCAAATATGAGGAGGCTTCTGAAAAAATGATCAGCCGGGATTTAAGGCCAAGATTTCATCTGTCCGTGCGCGTCGGCTGGATGAATGACCCCAACGGTTTTTCCGTTTATGACGGAAAGTATCATTTATTTTATCAGTACCATCCCTACAGTTCCACCACAGGGCCCATGCACTGGGGGCATGCGGTAAGCGAGGATCTTCTCCACTGGGAATATCTGCCCGCGGCTCTCGCACCGGATGAGTTTTACGACAGGGACGGCTGCTTTTCTGGAAGCGCGGTTACTCTTCCAGACGGGCGGCAGCTGCTGATGTACACCGGAGTCTTAAGGGAGAGGCAGAGAGACGGGGGACTGTGTGAGATACAGACCCAGTGCCTTGCGGTGGGAAATGGAGTGGATTACGAAAAATATGAGGGGAATCCGGTGCTGGATGAAAAGGATCTGCCTGAGGGCGGCAGCAGGTTTGATTTCAGGGATCCGAAGATGTGGAGGCGGGAGGATGGCTCTTATGGCTGCGTGGTGGGAAACCGGGACGCTGACGGAAGCGGTCAGATTCTGTTGTATACAAGTGCTGACGGATTTCACTGGAGCTTTAAAAAGGTGCTGATCGCCAATCACAACCGCTTCGGAAGCATGTGGGAATGTCCGGATTTCTTTTGTCTGGACGGAAAGTGGGTATTGCTCACCAGTCCCCAGGACATGCTGCCCCAGGGCTTTGAGTACCACAATGGAAACGGCACTTTGTGCGTCATTGGCGATTATGACCAGGAGACGGATCAGTTTACGGAAGAACACCACCAGTCCATTGACTACGGAATTGATTTTTACGCGCCTCAGACCGTGGAGACTCCGGACGGGCGCAGGGTGATGATCGGCTGGATGCAGAACTGGGATGCCTGCGGCATCCGAACACCTCAGGAGCCCTGGTTTGGCCAGATGAGTCTTCCCCGGGAACTGTCTGTCAAAAACGGAAGGCTCTACCAGAGACCGGTCAGGGAGCTGGAGGCCATGAGAAAGAACAAGATACAGTACAGAGATATTATGGTGTCGGGCGAAATCCGCTTAAAAGGAATACAGGGACGCAGGGTGGATCTGGAACTGGATATCCGCCCCGGCAGCCAGGACAAGCTGTACCGGAAATTCGCGGCGCGGTTTGCCCAGGATGAGCAGTACCGGACTTCCTTAAGCTTCCGTCCCCATGAGTCTGTGCTGAAGATCGACCGTAAATTTTCCGGTTCCAGGAGAGCCATTGTCCATCAGCGCCGCAGCCTGGTGAGGAGTGAGGGAGGAGAACTGAAGCTGCGGATCATCCTGGACTCTTTCAGCGCGGAGATCTTTGTCAACGACGGGGAGCAGGTGCTGTCCGTAACCATGTATACAGATCTGACGGCAGAGGGGATCTCCTTCTTTGCCGACGGACAGGTGTCCATGAATATTACCAAGTATGACCTGTGGGAGGAGTAAGTCCATATTGCCCTTCTCTGTGTTCGTTCTCCGCACAGCCCCTGGGGACAGTAACCCCCTTCCATTCATGGCAGGGCCGCAAAGGGTATGGCATGGTGATGCCGAAAACCGGGCAAAGGGATTACCGGCCATCTCCTGTTGACTCTCTGTAGATCAGTCTGGTTTCCGTGTGAACGGTACGGAAATTCAGGGACGGACGTCTGATCCGGGAAAGGAGCAGGTCTACCGCGCACAGCCCCATGGTCTCGCTGTGTATATGGATGGTGGTCAGGGAGGGAGTCACCATCCTGGACGCTGACGCGTCGTCAAAGCCGCACAGGTACAGATCCCCGGGAACGGAAATCTTCATTTTTCTCAGTACCTGCAAAAGGTCCACGGCCACAAAGTCGTTGGCGCAGATAAAAACCTCCGGAAGATCCTTCATGTTTTGAAGCTGTCCGGTTAAATATTCCTGATAATCCGCGGAATCCGGGTTCTGGATCCCCTGTTGATTTCCGAGAATACAATATTGTTCCATGGGGGAAAGGCCTGACAGGAACATGGCGGCCTGGTATCCCATGTACCGTTCAAAAAAGGACTGGCAGTGGAGATGCTCTCCCACAAAACCGATTCGTTTTCTGTTTCGCCCAACCATTTCTTTTACAAACGCGCCAATGTCAGACTGATTGTCAGGAAGGAGTATGTCCGCTTTCAGTGGACCGTTAAGACAGGCGGCAGGGGAGTCCACAAAAAGAACAGGAATATCCAGGCCGCGGATCATCTGGCAGTAGGGGCGGTCAAACATCTCAAAACATATGATGCCGGAGGTCTTTTTTGGGTCAAAGGAGGAGGGGAGCTTCAGGCTCTCAACCTCATGGTCCAGAACGCGGTGCATGGTAAGGCTGTAGCCGAAGCGGGACAGCTCCTTTTGAAAGGTGTCCACAATGGTGGAGATAAAGTAAGATTTACCCCAAAAAACAGTAGTAATAAGAGCGATCTCCCCTGCTGTGGGGGAATCCGAAGTAAATAGTTCCGGTTTATTAAGTTCAGCGGCAGTGAAATAGGAGAATTGCTTATATCCCATTTCTGCCGCTTTTTTTAAAATTTTTTCCCTGGTAGCGTCTGCCAGGACTCCTGTATTATTGATGGCCTTGGAAACGGTGTTTCGAGAAAGGCCGAGGGCATCGGCGATATCCTGTATAGTGACCCTGTTTGCCATAAATGTGTTCCCTTTCTTCTTGTAACTCAGATAAAGATTACCCCTTGCCGGGGCATGTATGATTATTATAATGTACCATGGAAAGTGCGTCAAATATAAAATTTGATTGTTACATTTTGTAAAAATAATATGTGCAAATAAAAAATATAATTGACTAAATAAAAAATAAATGCTATATTTTGAGTGTGCAAATACAAAAACAAATATTTACATATGAACAATAAATCTAGTTTTCCGCAAGGGGTGTTCCTATGGCAAGTTCCGGAAATGGGGTACTGGCTTATTTTACTTCAGACAATAATCTATTTGATTTCTGGCTTGAATGTGTCCGTCAGGGCAGAGCGGACATGATTCAGAACTACAGCAGCGAGGAAGAGAAAAAGGCGGTATGCAATCAGCTGTTTATGGGGGACAGGGCATATGCTCTGAGGGTATGCATGACGATCTGGGTGGAGGCTGTGAAAATCGCGGAAAAGGTGGCTGTACCAAACCTGGTCATAGATAAAACATTTGAGGATTGTATTGCCAGGTCTCAGGCAGCCTCCACACCGTGGATGCTGGTAAAGCTCAGTGAGGAATATCTGGTGGATTTTGCCCGGATCATCGATAAATCCATGTATAACGGCACCCCGTCGCCTATTTTTATAAAATTTCAGAAATACATAAAATCTCATATCTATGAATCTTTGACTATAGAGAGTATCGCGGATGCCCTGCGCATCAGCAAAAGCCATCTTTCCCATACCATTAAAAGGGAGACAGGAGAAACTGTACACGCATGGATTTTAAAAGAAAAAATTAATCTTGCCAGGCTTATGCTGTCAAGGAACAAGTATTGCATGAATGAAGTGTGGAGTTTTTTGGGGTTCTGTTCTCAAAGTCATTTCGCGAAATGTTTCCGTCAGATGACAGGATTGACACCAACACAATATCGAATGAATCTGGACCCGCGGGATGAGGACCCCGCTGGAGATACCGGGCCCATGCATAATCCGCCATCCCTCCCGCATAAACATAGAAACAATCAAGCGTAAAGAGGTTTTTGCATGAACAAGAAGACGTGCGGAAGGACTCTGTTTCCCCGGTGTTTTCTACTGGCGTGTCTTTTTCTGGCTGTTTTGTTCGCCGCTGGGTGCAAGGTGAGCAAGGATGACGGCAAGAAAGAGCGGGATATGGAGTTTGCGGTGGTGGGGGATTCGGATGTGCCCCAGGAGCTTAAGCAGATCATCTCAGAGAAGATGTCACAGCCATTTAAGCTGACCTTCAATGATGAACAGAACCTGTACATTGTGGTGGGGTATGGGCCTCAATCCACAGGAGGCTACAGCATCAGCGTAAAGCAGCTGTACCTGACCAGCAACTCCATTGTTATTGACACAGAGCTTTTAGGGCCGGAGAAGGGGGAGAATCCGTCACCGGAGACTTCTTACCCTTATGTGGTGGTAAAGACGGAGAATCTGGAAAACCCTGTTATTTTTCAATAAGGCGCCTGCCTGAACAGTAAGGAAAGTCCCTTTTCATTTCTCGCCGCATATGGTATTATGAAGACAAATTTCTCCCGGGTCAGGTTTGCCGGGGGAGAGAGGAATTTTATGATTTTAAAAGATATCTGGCAGGATGTGAAGGCGGTTCAGGACAGGGATCCGGCGGCCAGGAACGGGCTGGAGGTTCTTCTTTTATATCAGGGGATCCATGCTGTTATCTGGCACCGGATGGCCCACTGGTTTTATGAGCGCCGCATGTATTTCATTGCCCGCCTGATCTCTCAGGCGGCCCGTTTTTTTACCCAGATCGAGATCCATCCGGGGGCGGTCCTTGGTAAGGGGATTCTCATCGATCACGGCGGCGGCGTGGTTATCGGCGAGACAGCGGTGGTGGGGGATTACTGTACCATCTACCAGGGAGTGACCCTGGGCGGAGTGGGAACACAGCGGGGCAAACGCCATCCGACCCTGGGGGATTATGTGACGGTAGGAGCCGGGGCCAAGATACTCGGCTCCTTTGAAGTGGGAGACCATTGCACAATAGCGGCAAACGCGGTATTATTAAAGCCTCTGGAGGACAACATCACGGCGGCGGGAGTGCCGGCCAGGGTGGTGAAGAAGGACGGAGTGGCAGTGCCCAGGCACAGCGGGGAGAGCCTGCCGGAGGAGTTTCGCGAAGAATTGGAAAAACGGCTTGACAAGTTTGAAAAAGAGATGAAAGATATAAAACAGAAGCTGTCAGACCTGCCATCTGCCGGGTCCCGGAGTGAAGGGTTCTCGGAACAAGGCGGAGGCTGAGGGAGCGGGCCAGGGAGCGGCCCCATAGAAAGAAGGAACCATACATGAACCAGAATGAAAATATCTTAAAGACAGTAAAGGACATTGAGCGGAGCGTCATTAAACAGTACCGCAAGTCCATCTGGCGTCCATTTGTCAGCGCTCTCAATGAGTACGACATGATCCGGCCGGGAGACAGGATCGCGGTGTGTATTTCCGGCGGCAAGGACTCTTTTTTGCTGGCCAAGTGTATGCAGGAGATCCTCCGCCACGGGAAGATGACATTTGGACTTGAATTTCTGGTCATGGACCCGGGATACCATCCGGATAACAGAAGCCTGATCGAGGAAAATGCCTGCCGGTTGGGGATTCCGGTAAAGATTTTTGACTCGGACATCTTTGATGTGGTAGTGGATGTTGAGGAATCTCCCTGCTATCTCTGCGCCCGGATGCGCCGGGGGTGGCTGTATGCCAAGGCCAGGGAACTGGGATGCAATAAGATCGCCCTGGGACACCATTTTGACGATGTGATCGAAACCATCCTCATGAGTATGCTCTACGGGGCCCAGGTCAACACCATGATGCCAAAACTTCACAGCACCAATTTTCCGGGGATGGAGCTGATCCGTCCCCTGTATTTGGTGAGGGAGGCGGACATCCTGTCGTGGAAGGAGGAAAACGGCCTCCGCTTTCTCCAGTGCGCCTGCCGGTTTACGGAGCGGATCGCCAGGGAAAAGGCCCTGGAGGAGGAGGTCCATTCTTCCAAACGCCAGGAAGTCAAGGAGCTGATCCGGAAACTGGAGAAGGTAAACCCGGGGGTGGCGAAAAATATTTTCAGAAGCGTGGAAAACGTGAACCTGGATGCCTGTATTGGGTATGTGAAGGATGGGAGGAGGCATCATTTTCTGGAGACATATGAAGATTGACATTCATTAAACATAGCTCTCATGTTTGTTACTTTAGAAGTATCAAAATTAGTTACATCTAAATTAATCAAACTGCCGCATCCGCTAAACATAAACCTCATATCGGTTACTTGCGATGTGTCAAAACAATTATTGAATTCTATTTGTTGGAGATTTACACAATCCTGGAACAAGTACATACAGCTTAAGCCTCCGGATACTCCCCCTTCTCCCGCAATGTAAAAATCATAACCATCCATCTTCTTTACCGCCCAAGCCGTTACGGAATCGTTTTTTTCTTCTGATACATCCCAGTATTTTTCTGGTTTTGCCATAATAGTATCCAGAAATGTAATAGAAATAATATCCCCGCATGCTATATCTGTTCCTAGTAAGTGGTTTTTCCCTTTTACAATTTCTGAACATACCTGCCATATCTATTACATTAGAAGTTTTAAAGCTATCAATCCTTAATTCTGTCAAACAGGAACATTCAGCAAACATTCCTTTCATATTTGTTACCTGGGATGTGTCTAAGCTGATGATATCTAGTTCTTCAAGGCTGAAACAGTCATAAAACATATATTCCATATTGGTAACATAAGATGTGTCAAAATTTCCATTAAATTTAATATTTACAAGACATTCACAAGCTCTAAATAGATTTTTACAATCTGGGTTTCCAATTATCTTTCCGTTTGCCGCGATATAAAAGTCATAGCCGGTTTCTTTTTTTTTCAGCACACCCAATAACACTTTCATCTCTTTTAGCTGAAATATCCCAATATCTTCCGGATTTTCTTTCTAAAGTATTTTCAAATTTTATTGAAATTATTTCTTTGCGGGGGATGTCTGTCCCCAACATATATAACCATTTTTTTGAATCTTTTTCTATTGCGGCTGCTTGTAATATATTATTTACTGCCCGCCTTTCGTTTTTCTTTTCAGCTTCATATTGTTCCAGCACGGTTTTACCTCCTATTAATTAGTACCTTCAGTGAATCCGATCTGTTATATCTATTATACAGCAGGATATAAGAAAAAAAGAGGGAAGAGGCAAAAAGCTATTACAAACTTATGTAATGTTAAAAATGTAAGAATGTTTCCCCGGAGACAAATCGTCAAGGACTTTTTGAATCAATTTCACAAAAAATTCACATTTCCAATGTCTGATAAAGCCCATTCCATGAATTTCATTTGATTTTTCTTTGGCAGTCGCATATAATGTAAGTAGGGAAATCCCTACTTTCCATATTTCAGGAGGTGAAAGATATGTTAGCAAACGCTTTTGTTGACAACGCAAAGGTCATGGCCAAAGGGCAGGTCACAATCCCAAAAGATGTCCGTGAAGTGCTTGGCGTGGCAAGCGGAGACCGTATTTCTTTTATTGTGGAGGGCGGCACTGTCCGTATCGTTAATTCGGCTGTCTATGCCATGCAGATGCTCCAGGGGGAAATGGCAGGCGAAGCAGAGCGGGCCGGTCTCACATCTGACGATGATGTTATGGCGCTTGTAAAAGAATTGAGAAATGAGGACGAAAACGCATGAGGGTTCTGATTGATACGAATGTCCTCATATCTGCGGCATTGAGTGCAAACGGTGTTCCCTATCGGGCTTATGTAAAAGCAGCCTCTTATCCTAACCACGGATTGATCTGTGAGCAGAATGTGGACGAAATGAAACGGATATTCAATAAAAAATTTCCCAAACGTCTGGCGGCATTGGACAAATTCCTTTCAATAGCCTTACTGACGCTGGAATTAGTACCTATCCCAACAGACGAAAATATGTCGGAATCACAGGTCAGGGATGCAGATGACCGTCCCATTTTAAGAGCGGCGATTGTGGCAAAGGCTGATGTCCTGCTCACCGGCGACAAGGATTTTCTGGAATCAGGTTTGGAGAATCCAAAGATCATGACACCGGCTGAATTTCTCAACATGGAATAAAAACAGCTTTGTATGGCAGGGCCGGAAACTGTAACAGCTTCCGGCCCTGTCCTTTTACATCTGCTGTATCTCATTTTTCAGCATACGCTTGATCTTGTCGCTCATGGTCTCCGTGCTGGTCTTACTGATATAAGTCTGCCCGTCAATTTCCAATTTCCCAGACATTTTTCGTTCTAAACCACAAAGACAACGTGCAAATGTGGTTTTGCCTGCTCCATTATTACCAATAACACCTACAATACTGCCTTTTGGAATTTCCAACCGATCAATCTGCGACACTGGATGTTTCCCATATGAGAAGTAAAAATCTGACAGAATAATCTTGTTTTGTCTTGGCACAGAAATACGGTGTTTCTTAAATGTTATCGGATAAAGGGAACGAAGCCCCATTTGAGATATTGTATCAGGAGCAATCTTGCGAAAATCGTTAATGGATAGATCATACATAATCTGACCGTCGTTCATATATAAAACACGGTCTGCTAAATCCATTAAATAACTTAATCTATGCTCTGCAATCAAAATGGTTTTCCCCTGGCGTTTTCACAGCCAAAAGCCAGTTCTGATGTTGTGTCAACCGCAAAAAACTGACTGCGTGGATTTTGAAATACAGAGCCTACCATTGGTGCAATTTCATAGAGTGATTTGTCAACAATCTTATCAGCATTGATCGTAACACTCCCAAACAATCTGCCCTCATAAAAATTCGGAATTAAGCCGTTAATTAAACGTGTTAATGTAGTTTTTCCGCAACCAGATTCTCCGCAAATTAAAACTACTTGACCACAGGGAATTGACAGGGAAACGTTATCCAGCTGTCCAGTCGCAGCCAAACTTTCATATGAAAACGATACATTACATAATTTGAGCATAACAACATCCCCTTTCTTAAAAAATTCCTATCATACGCAAAATATTAAGACCCAACATAATCAGACATAACAGATTGAAAAATATGTCTGCTTTATGAAAGCCAATCTCACAAATATTCGTTCGTTTTACAGGCATACCCAAACCACGGGTAATAAAGACCGCAAGATAATTTCCGATATACCATAAACTAAAAATCCCACAGGTTAATACGCTCTTTTTGGCGCTGATATATTTCCCGGACTTTGCCACAAGGTCAGCGACAACAGCGGAAATCGGGCCGGTAAAAAGACAAAAATAACCCATACCAGTCAGCAGCATAACAATACACAAGTGATAACAAGATAAATTGCTGAATAAATACCGACATTGACTAAATCTTTTGCTTGTAATTTGTTTGAATTATTCATTGTAAATGCTTATACTTTATTTTTTTGCGTGGGTATGCTATAATAGCAAAAGTAGTTAGGCTTTTCTAACTGCATATTTCATTTTACGCCAATCCTCATATATATCAATACGTTAAACACACATGAGGATAGTTACCGAAAAGTCAAGGATAGTTAACGCTTTCGATTTGAAACCGGTCTAACTCCAACTGAATATAGAAATCAATATAATAAATAAACGACTGAAATTTAGGCGATAACTTCGCTTGAATTTCAGCCGTTTTTATTTTAGTTATAAATCAATTCACTTACTATAATTTCCTCAATCTGCGCTTTCAGCGTATTCATCAACCCTACCCACCGCATAGGGTCACGGGCTTTCAATTCTTCGGTAACTCCCGCCGCCTCCATCATGCGGGGAAGTATGGTGTCTAAACGCTCCTGTGCTGCCTGTTCAATCTCCAACAGGTGAGAGTACAGTTTTTCGCTCAATATCAGGCTGCTGTAAAGGATTGGGTGGTATTCTTTCAAATACCGTTGCCGCATATGTCCATACCTGCCGACAGGCTTGTCAGGCTGTTTTGCCAGTTTCAGGTTCGGGATATAATAATCTCCACAACGGGAATAGGTCAGTTTTTCCATCTACAACCCTCCTTTGCTTAGATTGCGGCACAAGTCTGTACCGGTGCTTTCTTCGGTTCCTGTTTCGGCAACTGGCTGGCTGGGATAAACACTCCCTTTGCCATGTCCTCTGCCCGGATAGCGGCTTTGGCTTCTTCCATTTTCCGGCGCTTCTCGCTTTTCGTCCGCTCGTAGTATTCTCTTTGCCAACCGCTGGCCTTACGTTTCAAATAGTTCTGGTGGAGCCGGTCCTTACGTTCCTCTTTCTTCCGCAGGGTTTCCAGCTCCTCCGGGGACAAGTCCACTTCCCCGAAGTGGGGCGGCATATACTTCCCGACAAAATTAAAATATATCTCAATCTCCTGTGTGGTCTCAATGCTGCCTTTGCGGTCACGCTCGTGGACAAGGATTTTTTCTACAAACTCGTTCAGCATGGCCGTTGTCAGATTGTCAAAATTCTCATACTTGTCAACCAGTGCTATAAATTTCTCCGCGGATTTCCGGGTCTGCTCATAGGTGCTGATTGCCTTTTCCAACTGTACGATTTCCGTATCAAGTTCACCCTGTTCTTTGGCATATTGAGCATCAAGGGCGGCATAGCGGGCATCCGGCAGCTTGCCTAACACATTGTCCTCATAGATTTTGCAGATCAGCTTTTCCAGCTCCCCGGCACGTTTCTGTGCTGCCGCCAGCCGCTTTTTCTTCTTGGAAATGTCGCTGGCATGCTGCGCCGCCTGGGTTTCCTGAACCGTCCGCACAAATTCGGCACGGTTATTCTTAGAGTAATCAGCAATCGCCCGGAGCATATCGGAAACAAGGGTGAGGACGGCACTCTCATTGATACGGTGCTGCGTAGAACAGAGGGGATTTCAATTTTCTGCTGCTTCAAAAGCTGTGAGATTTGATAAGGCCCGAAGCCATCCATTGTCAACTGGAAAATCTGCCTTACCACGGCGGCGGCTTCCTCGTCCACAATCCAGTAGTTCCGATCCTCGTCCCACA
>CAJUSJ010000036.1 GCA_910588865.1 uncultured Lachnospiraceae bacterium | reverse complement strand
GAGACCACCATTGAGGGCGCTTCCCATGTAATTATCAATATTTCCGGAGACATCAGCCTGGTGGAGGCCAACGAGGCCGCCAGCTTTGTTCAGGATCTGTCAGGGGATGACGCTAATATTATATTCGGTGCCATGTACGACGAGAACGCTCAGGATGAGGCCACCATCACCGTCATTGCCACTGGCCTTGACGGACACACAGCCGCGGCCAACGCCGGCGCGCCTGTGGCGGGAGCCATGGCCGGCTTTAACTCCTACAGACAGAAGCCGGCCCAGGCCGAGGCAGCCGCCACGGCCCAGAATACCGTTCCAAGCGGGTTTAACCCGGGACGTCCGGCCCCGACCAATATGGGAGGTCCCACACCCCTTCGTCCCATTCAGGGCGGTGTCGGGGGACAGGCTCCTCATCCTGCCGGAAACAACGGGGGAGTGCCTCAGGGAGGACAGGTTCCGCCCCAGACCGGAGCTCCTTATCGCCCCAATGTCAATGTAAAAGACATCACCATCCCGGACTTCCTCCGGAACAAGAGATAATCTCCCGTAAAAGGAGTCCATAAACTAAAGAAGGATATCATAAAGCGGCTGGAGCATCCGGCTGTTTTGTGATATCCTTTTTTCAGTGAGCGCAGCCCTTCCATTTATCCCTGTTCTGTAAAATTTCTGTCACCTCATGACAGATTTTCCCGATAAATTTTTGTAAATATTCTCCCGTTTTTGACAAATTTTCTGGCCCGGTTTTTTTATAATGAGGGTTGTCAACATACAGCAACAAAGTGTCAGGAGGTGAGGGATCGTGACGTGGAGGCTGATCTTTACATAGATATTGTTTTTATCGTCAATTTCATTATGGATTTTCTTTTGCTGCTGTCTCTTTCAAAAATCCTGAAAAAGCCCGCGGTCCTGGGGAGGATTGGCGCGGGGGCGGCGGTGGGAGGCGTTTTCGGCTGCCTGGAGGTCCTGCTGTGGAGGTATCCGGCCTGGCTCTGGCTGGCGGCATCCATAGGCGCGGCCATGGCCATGACCTCCGCGGCCTACCGGCCCGGGGACTGGCGTGAGAGGATAAAGTCCACGGTCAGCCTGTATGGGCTGTCAATATTTGCCGGAGGAATCATGGAGTTTCTGCGGGGTTTTACAGGGGCTGGGGCCAATCTCTTAAAGCTCCTGCCTGGTCATGCCATCCCCGTTCTTCCCCTGGCTGCCTGGATCTTTCTGACCGCGGGAACCTGCTTTCTCGCATGGGGGATGTGGCAGTTCGCGGGGGAGATGGTCCGGGAGAGGAAAGACCGGTATCCGGTGATCCTGCAAAACAACGGCGTGGTTGTCAAGACCACCGGGTATCTGGATACAGGAAACTGCCTGACAGAGCCCCTGACAGGACAGGGGGTGCAGATCGTAACCGAGAGGATCTGGACTCTCCTTGGGGAGTCCGGGGGAGAAAAAACCATGATTCCCTACCACACCATAGGAAATCCCTATGGTCTTATGGAGGGAAGGCGCATTGAACAGCTGGAGATACAGGGCATAAGGACAGGAGGAAGAGAAGAGAACATAAGGATAAGCAACCCATGGATCGCGAAGGCCCCTTTTGGGATCAGCTATAATGGAGGATACGAAGTCCTTCTTCATGGGGAGACGGCCATAGTCAGACAGGACAAAAAAGGAGGAATTACCAATGGTGATTAAAGTATCGATACCAAACCGCTTTCAGTTTAAGACAGCGCCCAGTTTCAAGACCATGCTGTTTCAGAGAGAGGGGGAGGTACATTACATCGGAGGCGCGGACATTTTGCCAGCGCCCTTGGATGGGGAGGAGGAGGCAAAGCTCATCCAGAAGCTGGGGACAGAGGAGGAGGCCCAGGCAAAGTCAGCTCTCATTGAGCACAATCTCCGTCTTGTGGTGTACATAGCAAAAAAGTTTGACAATACAAGCGTGGGGGTGGAGGATCTGATCTCCATCGGCACCATTGGCCTCATCAAGGCCATCAACACTTTCAATCCGGAAAAAAACATCAAGCTGGCCACATACGCCTCCCGGTGCATTGAGAACGAGATTTTGATGTATCTGCGGAGGAACAACAAGACCAAGATGGAAGTATCCATCGACGAGCCCCTGAATGTGGACTGGGATGGCAATGAACTGCTGCTGTCGGATGTCCTTGGGACTGACGAGGACGTGATCTACCGGGATCTGGAGTATGAGACCGAGAAGGATCTCTTAAACCTGGCCATCAGCCGCCTGAGCCCAAGGGAAAAGAAAATCGTGGAGCTGAGGTACGGGCTGACCAATGAGGACGGAGACGAGATGACTCAGAAGGAGGTGGCGGATCTGCTGGGGATCTCCCAGTCCTATATCTCCCGGCTGGAGAAGAAGATCATGAAAAGGCTGAAAAAGGAGATCGTCCGGTTCGAGTGAGCGTTGGCCCATGACGGATCAGGAAAGGGAAAGGTCCCCGCGAAAAAGGCCCCGGCGGTTTTCGCTTGGGGGCCTTTTCGAAGCTGATCAAAGTCCTGGGCGGGGGCAGGATATGGCTTGAATCAGTGGAGGAGCGGAAGAACATTCCGGGGATAGTCAAGGATGGTCATGCTGGCGGCTCCGTCTCTGTAATGCCGCTTTTTGTGGATAATGACCAGCCAATGTCCTGAAAAATACTTTATGTAATGGCTGAAGACATCGGAATCCATGGAGGTTCCCAGAAGCAGAAGCGCGTCTGCCTTGGAAATCTCCAGGGTTGTCTTTGTCATGCGCTGGCTGTCTACCATCTCCCCGAACAGGGAAATCAGAGGACGGACCGGAATATTGCACTTCTCGCACAGAGGAACCTTGCGGGGAGAATTCTGGATATATTCCAGAGTGTACTGCTTTTTACATCGGGGACACTGGTTCTCATAGATGGTTCCGTGGAGGTTGATCACGTTCTGGCAGCCTCCTCTGCGAGGAATATCATAGATGTTGCTGGTAATGACACAGTGGAGATGTCCGTTTTTCTCAAGGGCCGCCAGGGCCGGGCCGGAAGCTGTCAGCTCCAGGCAGTGGGCCAGTAACTCTTTGCGGTAAAATGTAAAAAACAATTCCGAGCGGGCATTATAAAACGCGCTGCTGTAGAGCTCTTCTGTGCAGTAGCCATATTTCTGTTCAATATGGTATGCCAGATCCTGATCCTTCATGCCCGCGAATCCGCTTTCTTCCATCATGCCGGACCCACACAGAGCTACGGTATACTGACTTTTGTCCAAGATCTTCTGCAGCCGCATAATTTTATCGTCCATCGCTAATTCCCCTTTCAAGTATGGTTGATATAGATATTATACTATCTTTTTCGCATAAAATCTACAAGAATTTAAAAAACTTGAAAGTTTTTTGATAATTTTCGATGTTTTTTGTGGATGTAAAGCTTTTTGCGGACAACTTTGGCAGATCAGCTCAAGTAGTTTTTCATGGCTTTGAGAGCGTTCTTCTCCAGGCGGGATACCTGGGCCTGACTGATGTGGATCTCCTCCGCCACCTCGGTCTGTGTCTTGCCCTCAAAGAACCGCATGTCGATAATGTGGCGTTCCCGCTCCGGAAGCCGCTTCATGGCCTCGTTTAAGGAGATGTCCTCCACCCAGTTCTCCTCTAAATTCTTCTTGTCGCTGATCTGATCCATAACATAGAGAGGATCCCCACCGTCTGTAAACACCGGCTCATAGAGGCTTACAGGCGTCTGGATAGCATCTAAAGCGTAAGTGATCTCCTCCTTGCTGATGCCGATCTCGTCGGCGATCTCCATAATGGTAGGCTCCTTGGCGTTTTTTCTCGTCAGCCCTTCCCTGGCATAGATGGCTTTGTAGGCAGTGTCCCGAAGAGACCGGCTGACCCTTATGGAATTGTTGTCTCGCAGATACCTGCGGACTTCACCTAATATCATCGGCACGGCATAGGTAGAGAATTTTACGTTCTGTGATGTATCAAAGTTGTCGATGGCCTTGATCAGGCCGATGCAGCCGATCTGGAATAAGTCGTCCACATTTTCATTGCTGTTGGAAAAACGCTGGATCACACTTAATACCAGCCGGAGATTGCCCCGGATGTACTGTTCTCTGGCCTCTTTGTCGCCCTGCTTGATCCGGACAAAAAGAGCCTCTTTCTCTTCGTTGGTGAGTAAAGGAAGTTTGGCTGTGTTGACTCCGCAGATCTCTACTTTGTATATTGACATTCCATTCCCTCCACTTCTATCATTACTTGGTTATAAAAGAATGATGTACGGATTTAGGGTGATTTATTCCGGGAAGGATTTGAAATAATTACCTGAAAAGTTTGGCCAAACCACCTTGACAGACCGCTCCCGGCAGGAATAAGCGGTCTGAAAGACCTGAAATAAGCGGGATTTTTCGGATAAATTTTCCGGGAGCGGTTTGTGGAAATTTTGGTTATGGACGGCGGTTTTTATTGTAGAGGATCAAAAGGCCTTTCAGAAGGAGATCGTCTTCATAAGCGATCTCATGCCTGCACAGCGGGAGGATATAGTTTGCCAGGCCTCCGGTGGCCACCACAGATGGGGTCGCGCCCAGCTCCTTTTCCATCCGGTCGATAATCCCGTCCATCATCGCGGCGCTGCCGTACAGGATGCCGGAGCGCATACAGTCAATGGTGTTCTTGCCGATAACGCTGCCAGGAGTTTCCAGGCTGATATAGGGAAGCTGGGCTGTCTTTCCGCTCAGGGAGTCCAAGGACACTTTAAGGCCGGGAAGGATCACGCCGCCGATGTAATTGCCGCTGGCATCCACCACGCTCATGGTGGTGGCGGTTCCCATGTCAATGACAATGATGGGGCAGGGGTAGTCCCTGATGGCGGCCACAGCGTCCACGATCATGTCGCTGCCAACGGTTTTTGGGTTGTCCATAAGGATGTTCAGCCCTGTCTTCATGCCGGAACCCACCAGCATGGGCTTAAAGCCGCATATCTTTTTCACGGCGGAAAGTATGGTGGCATTTAAGGGCGGGACCACGGAGGAGACGATGGCTCCCTCGATCTGAGACGGGGAGAGCTGGTGGATCTCCAATATGCTTTTGATATTGATGGCATACTCCATGTCCGTCTTCCCGTGATTTGTGGTGACCCGCTCTACAAAATAAGTTTTTTCATCATCAATGGCACCCATGACGATGTTGGTATTTCCCATATCTATAGCTAAAATCATAAAAAACTCCTTTCCAATAAGGGTTGTGTGTTTCCTGGAAAGCATGGTATAATCTTGAAGAAGATTTACCCCGCCAAAACCAGAGGCAGCCTGGCGGCGGCATGTCCCGGAACATAAGATACTGAATATGAGATTAGCATACTTTGACGAAAAATACAAGGAGACGGCATTTCGCCAGTTGTTGTAAACCCATAATAAAATATAGAGAATCGGAGGGAGCGACATGTTAAGAGGAAAGACAGTGGTACTTGGAGTGAGCGGAAGCATCGCGGCGTATAAGATCGGGTATCTTGCCAGCAGCCTGCGAAAACTCCATGCCGATGTGCAGGTGATCATGACAAGGAACGCCACAGAGTTCATCACCCCTGTTACCTTTGAGAGCCTGACAGGAAATAAATGCATGGTTGACACCTTTGACCGGAACTTTCAGTTCAGCGTGGAGCATGTGGCCCTGGCAAAGAGGGCGGATATCTTCATGCTGGCCCCGGCCACGGCCAACGTCATCGCCAAGGTGGCCCATGGCCTTGCCGACGATATGCTGACCACCACCTTCCTGGCCTGCAAATGCCCAAAATACATCGCGCCGGCCATGAACACCCATATGTATGAGAATCCCGTTACCCAGGACAATCTGAAGCGCTGTGTGGACTACGGCATCCATGTGATCGACCCGTCCGTGGGTTACCTTGCCTGCGGCGACACCGGGGCAGGCAAGATGCCGGAGCCGTCGGTGCTTTTCGAACATATTATCCATGAGATCGGATATCCCAAAGACCTCGCGGGAAAGAAGATCCTTGTGACCGCCGGACCCACAAGGGAAGCCCTGGATCCGGTGAGATACTTAAGCAATCGCTCTACAGGAAAGATGGGATACGCCATAGCTAAGGTGGCCTCATGCCGGGGAGCCGACGTGACCCTGGTGACCGGACCTACGAATATTGAAAAGCCGAGCTTTGTGGAAGTGCTTCCGGTTGAGACCGCCAGGGAGATGTTCAAGGCCATCATCCCCATAAGCTGGGAACAAGACGCGGTGATCAAGGCAGCCGCGGTGGCGGATTACCGCCCATGCCAGGTGTCCAGGGAAAAGATGAAAAAAAAGGACGGAGAATTTAGTCTCGCCCTGGAGCGGACAGACGACATCCTGGCTTACCTGGGACAACACAAGAGAGAAGGGCAGTTTCTGTGCGGCTTTTCCATGGAGACCGAGAATCTGGTTGAGAACTCCAGGGCAAAGCTTCTCAAGAAGAACCTGGACATGGTGGTGGCCAACAATTTAAAGGTGGAGGGCGCCGGATTCGGCGGGGACACCAACGTGGTGACCCTGATTACCAAAGAGGGGGAGGTGAGTCTGGAGAAGATGACAAAGGAAGAAGTGGCGGATAAGCTCCTCACCAGAATCTTCTTTCCCGGGCGTAAAATGGAAGAGAAAACCTTGACGGAAGAATAGAATGATACTACAATGGTAAAGCAGTTCAACAAATTGGAGGAATCATTTTGTCAAGCATAACAGAAGAAATCAAAAAACGAAGAACATTTGCCATCATATCCCACCCTGACGCCGGAAAGACCACCCTGACGGAGAAGTTTCTTCTCTACGGCGGAGCCATCAACTTGGCGGGAACGGTAAAGGGAAGGAAAGCCACAAAGCACGCGGTATCGGACTGGATGGAGATCGAGAAGGAGAGAGGAATCTCCGTTACCTCGTCGGTGATGCAGTTTGAATATGACGGTTACTGTATTAATATCCTGGACACTCCCGGCCATCAGGATTTCTCGGAGGACACCTACCGGACCCTTATGGCGGCGGACAGCGCTGTCATGGTCATCGACGGCTCCAAAGGCGTGGAGGCCCAGACCATCAAGCTGTTTAAGGTCTGCGTCATGAGAGGGATCCCCATCTTCACGTTCATCAACAAGATGGACCGGGAAGCCAGAGATCCATTTGAACTGATGGATGACATAGAAAATGTTCTGGGCATCCGCACCTGCCCCATCAACTGGCCCATTGGCTGCGGGAAGAATTTTAAAGGGGTCTATGACCGGAACACAAGGCAGATCACCACATTTACGGCAGCCATGGGAGGCCAGAAGGAGGTGGCATCCCAGACCTTTGACGGGGAGGGAGCTGACGCGGATGCTGTTATCGGCCAGGATTACCATGCCCAGCTTTTGGAGGAAATCGAGCTTCTGGACGGAGCCGCGGATGAGTTTGACTTAGAGCGGGTGAGGAGAGGGGATCTGTCCCCTGTATTTTTCGGCTCTGCTCTGACCAATTTCGGGGTGGAGACCTTTTTGCGGCACTTTCTCCAGATGACCACCTCCCCCCTTCCAAGAAAGACCACCACAGGGGAGATCGACCCGTTTAAAGAAGATTTTTCCGCCTTTGTGTTCAAGATCCAGGCCAACATGAACAAGGCTCACAGGGACAGGATCGCTTTTATGCGCGTTGTGTCCGGTAAATTCCAGGCAGGCATGGAGGTGAACCATGTCCAGGGCGGCAAGAAGCTGCGCCTATCCCAGCCCCAGCAGCTCATGGCCCAGGACCGGAAGATCGTGGAGGAGGCCTACGGGGGAGACATTATCGGTGTCTTTGACCCAGGCATATTTTCCATCGGCGACACCCTGTGCTCATCCAGCCAGAAATTCCAGTATGAAGGAATTCCCACCTTCGCCCCGGAACATTTCGCCAGGGTCCGCCAGATGGACACCATGAAGCGCAAGCAGTTCATAAAAGGCGTCAACCAGATCGCCCAGGAAGGAGCCATCCAGATCTTCCAGGAGTTCAATACCGGCATGGAGGAGATCATTGTGGGTGTGGTAGGAGAACTGCAGTTCGAGGTTCTGACCTACCGGCTGGAGAACGAATACAATGTGGAGGTAAAGCTGGAAAAACTGCCCTACGAGTATATCCGCTGGGTGGAGAACAAAGAGGAAGTGGATGTGGCAAAGATCCAGGGGACCTCTGACATGAAGCGGATCAAAGACCTAAAGGACAACCCCCTCCTTTTGTTCGTCAACAGCTGGAGCGTGGGCATGGTCCAGGACCGCAACCCGGGGCTGAGGCTCAGTGAGTTTGGCCGGGGCTAGGTTTGATGAAACACAAAATTGACAATTGTGTAATCAGTGTGTATACTGAAAATACAGGAGGAACACCAATGAAGCAGCGTGATTTGATCAAAGCACTAGAGGCATCAGGGTTTGTGTTTGAGCGGCATGGTGGGAATCATGATATATATAGACGGGGAAATGATATAGAAAAAGTCCCAAGACATAAGGAAATCAACGAGAATCTAGCAAAGATGATACTGAAAAAATGGGGATTGACATAGGGGGTGATTTATATGAAGCAGGTATATCCGACCTTTATTCTCAATACAAATGATGATTCCGAGCATCCTTTTCTTGTATATGTCCCGGATATGGAGATTTATACAGAGGGTGACAGTTTCGCGAATGCCATAGAAATGGCGCGGGACGCAATTGGTCTGGCTGGGATTTCCATAGAGGATAATAAGGAAAAAATGCCGCAGCCTTCCAGTCAATCCACTGCTATGGAAATGGCTTCAAAGGATACAGAATATGTGGACTTTTCTAAAGGCATATTGACATATGTGGATGTGGATTTTTCTGAATACAGGAGAAAGATTGACACTAAAACTGTTAGAAGAAATGTGGCTCTGCCAAGCTGGCTGAACTATGAGGCCGAACATGCGGGGATCAATGTGTCAAGAGTACTGCAGGAGGCTCTCATGAGCGTCCTCAATGTTCAGCGAAATTTGTAGGAAAGGAGAACTAAAAAATGAGCAAGATTGACGTAGTAAGAGCCGCCATGGTGCAGGCTATGAAGGAAAAGAACAAGGAGAGAAAGGACGCCCTGTCCATGCTCCTCAGTGTCCTCAAAAACGCTGAGATCGACAAGCGCTCCCCCCTTACAGAGGACGAGGAGAACGCGGTTGTGAAGAAGGAGATCAAGCAGTGCCAGGAGACCTATGACTCCGCCCCGGAGGACAGGACGGACATCAAAGAGGAGGCCGCCCTGCGGATCCAGGTGTACAAAGAGTTTGCCCCGGAGGACATGTCTGTGGATCAGATCCGGGAAGTGATTTTGTCCGTGCTGGGAGAGCTGGGAATCGAGAAGCCCACACCTGCCGACAAAGGAAAGATCATGAAGGTCCTGATGCCAAAGGTAAAGGGCAAGGCTGACGGCAAGACCGTGAACCAGACCCTGGCGGAGATGTCAAAGTAGGCGGTCAGCAGCAGAAAAGGAGATCACAGTTTCATGTACAGAAAACAGATTGAGGAATACATTGACAGCCATTGCCAGGACATGGTGGATGACATCTTTACCCTGTGCCGGGTCAACAGCGAGAGGACAGCCCCGGAGGAGGGAAAACCATATGGCTCCGGAGCGGCAAAGGCCCTGGCGGCGGCTCTTGAGATGATGGAGGGCTACGGCTTTTCTGTCCGCAATTATGACAACTATGTGGGAACAGCGGATTTAAACAATAAGGAGAAACAGCTTGATATCCTGGCCCATCTTGACGTGGTTCCGGCAGGAGAAGGCTGGCAGGTGACCGCTCCCTACGAGCCGGTCTTAAAAGACGGATGCCTGTACGGCAGGGGAACAGCAGACGACAAGGGCCCGGCAGTGGCCGCGCTCTACGCCATGAGGGCAGTAAAAGAGCTGAAAATCCCCTTAAAGAAAAATGTCAGGCTGATCCTTGGAACCGACGAAGAGTGCGGCAGCTCCGATATCGCGCACTACTATAAGATTGAGAAGGAAGCGCCCATGACCTTCTCTCCGGATGCGGAATTTCCGGTGATCAATGTGGAGAAAGGCGGTCTGGCGGCCCATTTTACCGGAAGCTTCCAGAAAGGCGGCGGGTCCGCCCGCCTGCTGTCCATTGACGCTGGGGTCAAGATCAATGTAGTGCCCGGCAAAGCCTTTGGGGCGGTTATTGGCTTAAACAGGGAGACCCTGGAGCGGACAGCGAAAGAAGTGGAGAAAGTGACCGGCATCCGTTTTACCTTTGAGGAAGAAGGCGGCACGACCAGGATCACCGCGGTGGGAGACAATGCCCACGCCGCCCATCCGGAAAGCGGCAATAACGCCCTCACCGGCCTTCTGACTTTTGTCACCAGGCTTCCCCTGGAAGAATGCCCTCAGACAATATGCCTGAAAAAGCTTCTGGAGCTGATTCCTCACGGCGATCTATACGGAAAAGCCATGGGCATTGCCATGGAGGATGACATCTCCGGAAACCTGACCCTGGCATTCAGTATGCTGAAAGTGACAGAGGACGGTTTGGACGGCAGCTTTGACAGCCGCTGTCCTGTGTGCGCTACCGAAGAAAATGTTCTTAAGGTGGTTAGAAGACAGATGGAGAAGATAGGCCTTACCCTCCACAACGACGCCATGAAGCCGCCTCACCATGTGGCTGGGGACAGCGTGTTTGTCCGGACCCTTTTAAAAGAGTATGAGGCCTTCACCGGAAGGAAGGGAGAGTGCCTCTTTACGGGAGGAGGGACCTATGTCCATGCCCTGAAAAACGGAGTGGCCTTCGGTGCCGCGATGCCGGGGACGGACAACCGCATGCACGGGGCGGATGAGTTCGCGGTGCTTGATGACCTTCTGGTCAGCGCGAAGATCTTCGCGCAGGTTATTGTGGATCTGTGTTCATAAAAACTCTTGACAACCAGTCCATGATGGAGTAGAATACGACACATAGAAAAACTTCCGGCTGTGGGAGAAGATGGAGGAACTGTAATGTACAATTCAAAGTCCATGATGATGAATATGGGTATGGCAGAGGGCATGATGGTCATGTGCTCTATGTTCGTGCGCATACAATCGAGTGGAAGTTTGAAGGTCTTGTAGGGACAGTGCTTACAGAAGAGTGCCGGATGCGCTTGATATCTGTATTGTGGATTTTAAAGCCGCAGGTCTATAGGACTTGCGGCTTTTTATGTACACGGAGCGGAGAGGAATATGGCCGCTAAAGCGGCCCCGCTCCGGCACGGCGAGCAGGGAAAAGGCTTTCCCTACTCGATTACACGGAGCGGAGAGGAAATGTGGCCGCTAAAGCGGCCCCGCTCCGGCACGGCGAGCAGGGGAAAAGGCCTCCCCTACTCGATTACACGGAGCGGAGAGGAAATGTGGCCGCTAAAGCGGTCCCGCTCCGGCACGGCGAGCAGGGGGGAAGAAAGGAGTGGAGGAGATTATGGAACAGCCCATTATCCAGATCAGCCATCTGGGAAAAGAGTTTCAGACAACAGAAGGAACTGTCCGGGCCTTAAACGACGTGAGCCTGGAGATCTATCAGGGCGAGGTTTTCGGCATCATCGGACTAAGCGGGGCGGGGAAAAGCACCCTTGTGCGGTGCGTCAACTATTTGGAGGTTCCCACTGAGGGGGATGTGATTTTCGAGGGCCGCCCCCTGGGAGATATGAGCCCCGGGGAGCTTCGGAAGGCCAGACAGTCCATGGGGATGATTTTCCAGCAGTTCAACCTGCTGTCCCAGAGAAATGTGCTACGCAACGTGTGCTTTCCCCTGGAACTGGTGGGCACCCCAAAGGCGGAGGCAAGGGCCAGAGCCATGGAGCTTTTAAAGACCGTGGGCCTTGAGGACAGGGCGGGAGCCTATCCGGCACAGCTGTCAGGGGGACAGAAGCAGAGAGTGGCCATTGCCAGGGCCCTGGCCACCAACCCCAAGGTCATCCTCTGCGACGAGGCCACCAGCGCCTTGGATCCCAACACCACCAAGTCCATCCTGGGGCTTCTGAAGGAGATCAACCGGACCATGGGTGTGACCATCATCGTGATCACCCACGAGATGGCGGTGATCGAGGCCATCTGCGACAGGGTGGCCATCATCGACCAGAGCCGGATCGCTGAATCCGGAAAAGTGTCGGAGATCTTTTCAGAGCCAAAATCCAGAATCGGCCGCCAGCTGATCCTGGGAGATGCCGCCAGACAGGTGAAGTTCGGAGGCTCCAGACAGATCCGCGTCATCTTTGACGGCAGGGAATCCGCGGAGCCGGTGATCTCCAATCTGGTGCTGGCCTGCAAGGTTCCGGTTAATATCATGTATGCTCAGACAAGGGACGTGGGAGGAACCGCCATGGGGCAGATGATCCTCCAGCTTCCCGAGGATGAGACAGAGGCCAGCCGGGCCCTCCATTATTTGGAGACCGTCAAGATTCCATATGAGGAGGTAGATGAACATGACATTTGACGTATCAACCTTAAAGATGCTGGGGACAGGGATGTGGGAGACCTTTTACATGGTTTTTTTGTCCTCCCTCTTTGCCTATATCATAGGACTCCCCCTGGGGATCGTTCTGGTGACCACGGACTCCGGCGGTATCCATCCCCTTCCGTGGCTTCAGAAGGTGCTGGGAACCGGGATCAATCTTCTCCGGTCTGTTCCCTTTTTGATCCTGCTGTTTATTGTGCTCCCCCTGTCAAAGCTTGTGATCGGCACAAGGATCGGTTCTCCTGCCATGGTCATCCCCCTGACCATCGCGGCAGGGCCTTACGTGGCAAGGGTGGTGGAATCCTCTCTGAGAGAGATCGACGCCGGCGTCATCGAGGCGGCAAAGTCCATGGGCGCTTCTGACTGGCAGATCATATGGAAGGTACTGCTTCCCGAATGCCGGCCATCCCTTCTGGTAGGCGGGGCCCTGGCGGTCACCACCATCTTGAGCTACTCGGCCATGGCAGGCTTCGTTGGCGGAGGGGGAGTCGGCGCTATTGCCATCAACTATGGTTATTATCGGTATGAGGCAGGGCTGATGTGGGTGTCCGTGGTACTCCTTGTGGTTATGGTCCAGATCATCCAGGAGATCGGGATGCGCTTTTCCCGAAAAGGAGATAAGCGGATACGGTGACAGCCATCAATGTGTTTTGATTATAAAGGCATACATGCCTTTGTAATAAATGGGCGGGAAAAACCGCTCCAGGCCTTTTGGCCTGAAACTATCTTGAGAGGAGAGAGAATTATGAAAAAAACATGGTGTGTATTGGCAGCGGCGGCCCTGGTGGCGGGGAGCCTGGCAGGCTGCAAGGGAAACAGCGGCAGTGAGACCACGGCGGCTACAACCGCGGCAGCGGGAAATGAAGCGGAGGCAGGAGATGCCGGGGCTGGTGAGACACAAACCGAGGCAGCTCCTGGCGGAGAGACAAAGAAGATCGTCATCGGCGCGAGCCCCGCGCCTCACGCGGAGATCCTGAAAGCGGCCGCGGATGTTCTTGCCGAGAAAGGCTATGAGCTGGATATCAAAGAATATGTGGATTACATCCAGCCAAACCTTGCCCTGGAATCAGGCGACCTGGATGCCAACTATTTCCAGCACCTGCCTTATCTGGAGTCCTTTAATGAGGAAAATGGAACCAATCTGGTGCCCGCGGCCGCGATCCACTATGAGCCTTTCGGCATTTACGCCGGAAAGACCAAGTCTTTGGACCAGCTGGCGGACGGGGCCACTGTGGCGGTTCCCAATGATACCAGCAACGAGGCCAGGGCTCTTCTCCTTTTGGAAGCCCAGGGGCTGATCAAGCTGAAGGAAGGCGCGGGACTGGCCGCCACCAAAAATGACATTGTAGAGAACCCCAAGAATATCAAGCTGTTTGAGGTTGAGGCTGCCCAGATTCCCAGATCCATTGATGACGTGGATATCGCGGTCATCAACGGAAACTATGCCATTGACGCGGGCTTCAAGGTGTCTGACGCGCTGGCTGTAGAGGATTCCCAGTCCATCGCCGCCACCACCTACGGCAATGTGATCGCTGTCCGGGATGGCCACGAAAACGACGAGGCCATCAAGGCTCTGGTGGAGGCATTGGAGAGCGACCAGGTGAAGGCTTACATTGAGTCCACCTACGAGGGTGCCGTAGTGCCCTTATATTAATCCCTGGCGGGAAAGAGGAGAATACATATGTACCAGGAACTATTTATGGACCAGCAGCAGGAAGAGCCCCGGGACAATCCTATGGGGCTGGCTTCCATGGTCACCGGGATCCTTTCCCTCCTCACGGGATGCTGCCCGTTCTCAGGCTTTTTCTTTGGAGGCCTGGCGGTGCTGTTTGCCGCCCTGTCCAAGGTGGAGTTCCGGCTGTGCGGGCAGGGAAAGATCGGGCTTTTTACCGGCCTTGGGGGACTGATTTTGGGAAGCGCCGCCCTGGTGTGGTGGCTGCGTCTGATTTTCTGACAGGAGGCGTATTGTGAATGAGAGTAGAAAAGGTCTGAAGTCAAAGGCCAGGAGAGCGCTGATGGGAAGGTATCTGACAGGGGCGGGAGCCGTGGCCCTGGTTTGGGGCATCCGTATGCTGCTGCTTATTATGACCCAGATCTGTGTGGTGTTTTCCGGGATCCTGTCATTTTCCACGGGAAAGGGAGGCCTGGCCGTGCTGATGGTCCTGGGTTTCTGTGTGCTGGCGTTTTTCCTTTTTCAATTTCTTCTGATACCCGGCATGGTCCGGCTGTATCTGAATATCTGCCGGGGCCAGGAGGCCGGGGTGGGGGAAATCTTTTGGGGATTTCACAATCACGGCGGAAAATTCCTGGGCATCGGGATTTTGGCTCTGGTCCTGGGAGCAGTGCTGATAACGCCGGAGATCATCCTCGCCCTGGCCGCGGAGGTCACCGGAGACTGGCGGTTTGCCCGGCTGTTTCTGTCCGGCTACAACCTCCTTCTGGCAGCGGCCGGGATCTATGTGAGCTTAACCTATGGACAATTTTACATGATCCTGGCCGACGATCCGGCAGAATCCGTCCTTTTGGCCCTGTCGCGAAGCGGGGAGATGATGAAAGGCAGCCGCTTAAGGCTTCTGGCGCTGTGGCTCAGTTTTCTTGGATGGGTTCCCGTGGTCTGTCTGACCCTGGGAGTTTCCCTGCTGTGGCTCATCCCCTACATCACATGCGCTCAGGCCTTCTTTTATCTGGAAGTAAAGGCCCGCTGGAGTAAAGATCAGGAATAAGACAGGAAAAAATCCGCATAAACTACACCAAAGAATCATGAGGTGGAATTTATGCGGATTTCTGAGTTAAAACAGAAAGAAGTCATCAACGCGGAGGACTGCAGGCGGCTGGGATTTGTGGGAGATGTGGATTTTGACATGAAGGACGGCTGTATGGTGGCCATCATCGTGCCGGGGCCGGGAAGCTTCTGCGGTTTTCTCGGGCGGGAAAAAGAGTTTGTCATCCCCTTTAGCGACATCTGTCAGGTGGGAGACGATATCATACTGGTAAATGTCAAGAAAAAGGATGTGGAAGGCCCCTGCAAGGTATAAATATAAATCTTACCAATATATGAAATATTTCTTGCGGATTTGTGAAGGTTAGAGTAGAATAAAGGCAAGTAAGAAAGAGAGGAGGAAGGATCCATGAAATGTCCTTATTGTAATGAAGATGATACCAAAGTGATCGACTCCCGGCCTGCTGACGATAACTGCTCTATCCGGCGCAGACGGCAGTGCGAGCTGTGCGGAAAGCGTTTTACCACGTATGAGAAACTGGAGACCATGCCTCTTATGGTGATAAAGAAAGACAACTCCAGGGAGACCTATGACCGCTCAAAAATCGAATCCGGGGTCATCCGCTCCTGCCACAAGCGGCCGGTGTCCACCCAGCAGATCAATGCCATGATCGATGACATCGAGAACAAGATCTTCAACCTGGAAGAAAAGGAAGTGGCCACATCGGTCATCGGGGAACTGGTGATGGGAAGCTTAAAAGATTTAGACGAGGTTGCCTATGTAAGGTTCGCGTCCGTGTATCGGGAATTTAAGGATGTGAACACATTTATGGAAGAACTGGGCAAATTACTGAAAAAGTAGGACTGTTGTATGTTGGAAATATTTTACCCAAATTATTATGTAAGCTCTGCTTACGCCATCTCTTACAGGCAGCTGTATGACAAGGGGATCCGGGGTGTCATCTTTGATGTGGATAACACCCTGGTTCCCCATGACCATCCGGCGGACGACAGAGCCAGAAAGCTGTTTGAGGAATTCCGCCGCATGGGCATGGAGACCTGTCTTCTCTCCAACAACCGCAAGCCCCGGGTGGCGGCCTTCGGGGAGGGGGTTGGCACTAAGTATATCTACAAGAGCGGCAAGCCGTCAGTGAAAGGCTATGTAAAAGCCATGGAGCTTATGGGGACGGACCGGGAGACCACCATCTTTGTGGGGGATCAGCTTTTTACGGATATATACGGGGCAAACCGGGCCGGGATCACCAGTTATTTAGTAAAGCCCATCCACCCAAAGGAGGAGATCCAGATCAAGGTCAAGCGGTATCTGGAGGCAGCGGTGCTTTATTTTTACAGAAAAAAACGAAGAAGGGAGGGACAGGCATGATCATAAGCGGAAAAGCAAAGGTGTGCGGCATCATGGCCTATCCGGTGGAACATTCCTTTTCCCCCTTAATGCACAATTTTTACGCCAGGGAGCTGGGGCTGGATTTTGCCTATGTGCCTTTTAAAGTGCCGGAGGACCAGGTGGAAGCCGCCATCAAGGGGGCCTATGCCCTGAACCTCGCGGGGATGAATATTACGGTGCCCTACAAGCAGCGGGTGATCCCTTATTTAAAGGACTTGGACCCAGCGGCCAGGGCCATCGGAGCTGTCAACACATTGGTCCGGGTGGAAGGCGGATTTAAAGGCCACAACACCGACGGGCCGGGACTCTGGCGGGCCATGAAAGAGGCGGGGCTGGAAATAAAAGGCCGGGACTGCCTGCTCATAGGAGCGGGAGGAGCGGCCAAGGCGGCAGCCTATGTGCTGGGAAGCCAGGAGGCAGCCTCTGTGACCATATTAAACCGAAATGAAAGCCGGGCAAGAGAATTGGCCCTGGAGATGAACCGCTGTTTCGGAAAAGACTTTATGACAGCCATGGCTCTTGAGGATTACAAAAGCCTGCCGGACAGGCAATGGCTGGCAGTGCAGACCACCAGCGTGGGGATGCATCCCCACACCGGACGGGCTCCTGTGGAAGACAAGGCATTTTACCGGGGCATCTCCTGTGCCGTGGACATTGTCTACACCCCTGCCAGAACCCGGTTCATGGCCATGGTGGAGGAAGCCGGCGGCAGGGCCATAGGCGGTCTTGACATGCTGATCTACCAGGGGATCCAGGCCTTTGAACTGTGGAATCCGGGCTGTCTGGTATTGCCTGAGGTGGTGGAAAAGGCCAGGCGGCTGATGAGAAAGGAACTGGAAAAGTAGGACATGGGAACACACATTATTTTGATCGGCTTTATGGGAGCGGGAAAGACCACTGTGGGCAGATGTCTCTCAAGACAAACCTCCTGGCCCCTGTTTGACACAGACCAGATGATCGAAAAACGGGCAGGGATGAGCATCAGAAGGATCTTTGAAACCAGGGGAGAAGAAGTGTTCCGCGGGCTGGAGACAGAGACCATACATTCTCTCATGGACAGGGGGGAAGACTGGGTCCTTTCCGCCGGAGGGGGGATGCCCCTTCGGGAGGAGAACCGGAAGCTTTTGCGCGAGGCAGGCCAGGTGGTCTATCTGAAGGTGAATCCCGGCACCGTTCTCCACCGTCTCCAGGGAGATACCACCCGCCCGCTGCTTGCCGGAGGCGATGTAAAGAAAAAGGTGGAGGATCTGCTGAACTGCCGGGGTCCTATCTATGAAAGCGCGGCCCATATAATCATAAAGGCCGACGACCGGCAGCCGGAGGATATCGCGGAAGAGATCATGGTTGCTGTTCGCGCTCATTTGTTGTAAAAAATGGTTGAAAAGATAGGACATTTAGTATAGAATAAAGTAGATTAACGGAAATACGAGAAATTCAAGGAGGAATATCATTTATGATATCAGCAGGCGATTTTAGAAACGGAGTCACCTTAGAGATTGACGGCAATGTATATCAGATCATGGAGTTTCAGCATGTAAAGCCGGGAAAGGGCGCCGCTTTCGTCAGAACCAAGATCAAGAACGTCATCAGCGGCGGCGTGGTTGAGAGGACCTTCCGTCCCACCGAGAAGTTCCCGGCCGCTAGGATCGACAGAGTGGACATGCAGTACCTGTACGCGGACGGTGATCTGTTCAACTTTATGGACGCCAACACTTATGAGCAGGTGGCTCTCAGCAAGGAGACCATCGGCGATGCCTTAAAGTTTGTGAAGGAGAATGAGACCTGCAAGATCTGTTCTTATAACGGAAAGGTGTTCTCGGTTGAGCCGCCGCTGTTTGTAGAACTGGAGATTACGGACACTGAGCCTGGATTCAAGGGAGACACGGCAACCGGGGCTACCAAGCCTGCTGTTGTTGAGACAGGAGCTACGGTGTACGTTCCGCTGTTTGTGAGCCAGGGAGACAAGATTAAGATTGACACCCGTACAGGAGAATATCTGTCCAGAGTATAGGATAGAGCAGGGTGAGATGTCCTGAGAGTGGTTAAGCTGCTTTCGGGACTTTTTTTCAGTGGTTCCAACGGCCCCCGGGGCCTGGAATAGATCTAACAAAAAAGGAGAGAAAAAGAGTATGCACATGAAAAAATGCAGACAGATGCTGGCTGGCGCCATGGCGGCGCTGACGCTGGCTGCCTCCATGGTACAGGGCTGTGGCGGCAAAGTAGTGACACAGGAGGAAGCCCTGGCCAAGATGAAAGATTTCTCCACAGTTGACGGCACTGTCACTATCAAGATGGACCAGAGCTGGAAGACCGAGGATCTGGGCGGGGATTTCTGGCTGGCCGCTGGAAGCGAGAATGGCGCTGAGGCCATGCTGGTTATGCAGTTCCCCAAGAACGGCATGTTCGCAGAAGCCGATACCATGGATGGAGTGAAAGACCTGGTTGTTGACAATTACAAGATCAGCAACAGCAAAGAGGCGGATGTGCCCGCCATCCCCGGCATGACCAATGTGGAGGCCAGCCTCTGCGATATTACCCTGGAGGGAGAGAAAGGGGAGGTATACTTAATCTATGGTGAGACAGACTATGCCTACTACTCCCTGATGTACGTTGCCAACAAGATCGGCGACAATGAGATCAATGCCATGAAGGCCTCCTGTTCTTCCTTTGTGGAGACTCCTATTGAGGAGGAGGACAACACCACAGTGGAGCTGTCCGACACGGTTCGCTGGTTTGGCGCGACCTACGCCATCCTGACCGAGATCAATGGCTGGGACTACAACCGCTTCGCTGGACTCGCGGCCAATGACGACACCGCGGAGATGGTACAGCAGATGCTTGAGAGTTCCTGGGATGTAACGGACCGGGCCTCCGCGGATGAAACCCTGGACTGGATCCTGACAGAAGGTCACAGAGCCGAGTTTGCGGAAAACGGCCAGTATATAACAGAGGAGCTTCTTGGAGATGTTTCTGAGGATCAAAGTATGGTCGATTACCTTCTGGAGAACTATGAGGTCACCCAGGAGGAGGCTGAGAGCTTTGTAGACGACTTTATTATGTATCATGAGTTCGGCCCTGAGGCCATCTCTGGCTGGGATTACTGCCGGGCCATGAACCTGATGAGCTTCTATTACTTGGCTGGCTACTATACGGAGCAGGAAGCCCTGGACAAATCCCTGGAGATCGCCCAGACCATGCAGCCCCTGTTCACTTCCTGGGATGACCTGATCGCCAGCTACATGCGCGGGTACGAGTACTGGGCAGAGGAGAGCAGCGACGAGCGTCAGGCGATCTATGAGGACTTAAAGACCAGGGATGACAATCCCTATGCGGTAGACTATAACATGACTTTGGAGAAGACCTGGTAAAGGAGGCCCCAAAACGTGAAGAAGATTCTTGATTGTGTCGCGGAAGCGATGAAACCGGCATTCGCGGCCTGCGGCTATGACGAGAGCTACGCCAGAGTCACCCTGTCCAACAGGCCGGACCTGTGCGAGTACCAGTGCAACGGAGCCATGGCGGCAGCCAAGACTTACAAGAAAAAACCCATTGATATCGCCCAGGCGGTTGTGGACCAGCTGGGGGATAACCCCATGTTCTCCCAGGTCACAGCGGTGATGCCGGGATTTATCAACCTCCGGTTAAGCGAACCGTATGTGGCAGACTATATGAACGCCATGGACAGGGAACCCAAATTCGGCCTGGAGGAGATCAAAGAACCCCGAACCATTGTTGTGGACTACGGCGGAGCCAATGTGGCAAAGCCTCTCCACGTAGGCCATCTGCGCTCAGCCATTATCGGCGAGAGCGTCAAACGGCTGGGGCGTTTCCTGGGATATCACATGGTGGGAGACGTGCATCTGGGAGACTGGGGGCTTCAGATGGGGCTGATCATTGAGGAGCTGAGGGACAGACAGCCAGAGCTTCCGTATTTTGACGAGAGCTATACAGGAGAATACCCCAAAGAAGCGCCCTTTACCATCAGCCAGCTGGAGGACATCTACCCCGCCGCAAGCGCCAAGTCCAAGGAAGACGAGACCTTTAAAAGCCGGGCCCAGGAAGCCACCTTCCGCCTCCAGAACGGGTATGGGCCCTACAGAGCCATCTGGCGTCATATCATGGATGTGTCTCTGGCCGACCTTAAGAAAAACTACGAAAGCTTAGGCGTCACCTTTGACCTGTGGAAGGGGGAGAGCGATGCCCAGGAGTATATTCCGGGGCTCATCGAGGATCTTCAGAAAAAAGGGCTGGCATACGAAAGCCAGGGAGCCCTGGTGGTGGACATTGCCAGGGACACGGACTCCAAAGAGCTTCCCCCCTGCATCATCCGGAAATCCGACGGCGCGGCGCTGTACGCCACCTCGGACCTCGGAACCATCCTGGACAGGGAGAAGACCCTTTCTCCTTCCAAATACATCTACATCACCGACAAACGCCAGGAGCTGCATTTTATCCAGGTATTTCGGGTAGCCAAGAAGGCCGGCTATGTAAAGGAAGACACCCCCATGGTTCATCTCATGTTCGGAACCATGAACGGCAGGGATGGGAAGCCTTTTAAGACCAGGGATGGCGGCGTCATGCGTCTGGAGAGCCTGGTGAAGGAGATCAACGACGCGGTCTATGACCGGATCATGGAGAACCGCACCGTGTCCCCGGAGGAAGCCAGAAAGACTTCCCAGATCATCGGCCTGGCGGCTTTAAAATACGGGGACCTGTCCAACCAGGCCTCAAAGGATTATATCTTTGACATCGACCGGTTCACATCCTTTGAAGGCAACACCGGGCCCTATATTTTGTACACCATTGTGCGGATCAAGTCCATTTTGTCAAAGTATCAGGAAAATAACGGACCGCTGCCAGACGACGATCCCATCCTTGGGGCCGCCTCACCGGAAGAGAAGAACCTGATGCTGCAGCTGGCAAAGTACAATGAGGTTCTGGAGAACAGTTTCGCGGAGACAGCGCCTCACAAGATCTGCCAGTTTATCTATGAATTGTCCGATGTGTTCAACAAGTTTTACAACAGCGTCAGTATCCTGAAGGAAGAGGACAAGGCCCGGCAGGCCAGCTATATCCGGCTGATCACCCTGACAAAGGGTGTGCTGGAGGTGTGTGTTGACGTGCTGGGATTTGAGGCACCGGAGAGGATGTAGGATTAAGCCTTCTGACATTTTGAAAAGCCCTTGAAAAACAGGGCTTTTTTTGTGTACACGGGGCGGAGAGGAATATCAGCGAATAAGGGTTCACCTGGGGCGTGTGAACAGCAACGGTCAATTAAACAGTAACAAAATCTTCATACATCGTTAATTGTGTTCCCAAGGCTTTTTGGTATATAATAGAAATAAATTAACTTGGAGGAGATTCATATGAAAAGATATACAAAGCATTGGGGGCAGAAGGCCTGTGCCGTGGCCATGGCTCTTACGGTCTGCGCCGCCCATACCGCCTGGGCCATAGGACCTGGGGAGACAGAGGACAGCGGCCTGTCGGGGCAGGAGACGGACGGGGCTGTGGCTCAGAGCCAGTCAGCGGATACCCAGGTATATACGGATACCCAGGGCAATGTGGTGCCTGGCGTCCTGGCGAAGGGGATCACGGTGAGTAAGTACCAGAACCGGGCCAGCGAAAGCCAGGGCGGCATTGACTGGCAGAAGGTGAAAGCCTCCGGCGTCAGCTTCGCCATGGTCCGCCTGGGCTATTTAAACGACCCGGATCCCTACTACCATGAAAACATGGTCAATGCCCAGGAGGCAGGAGTGAAGACGGGCGTCTTTTTCTATACACAGGCGCTGGACACGGCCACGGCTGTGGAGGAGGCCAACTTTGTGGTGTCAAAGCTGGGTGAGTACACCGTCACCTATCCAGTGGCCTATGATCTTGAGTCCCAGTACCTGCTGGACGCGGGCCTTACCAGGCAGCAGATCACAGACCAGGCCATCGCGTTCTGCCAGGTTATCGCCCAGGCAGGCTACCAGCCCATGATCTACGCCAACCAGGAGTGGCTGGACAACCATATAGACACATCCCGGCTAAAGGATGAGTCCGGACAGCCCTACCACATCTGGTATGCCCGCTACGGAACCACCCACCAGTACCCCAACAGAACCATCTGGCAGTGCACGGACAGCGGCCAGGTAGACGGAATCGCGGGCAATGTGGCCATCGAATACGCGTTTACAGACTACGGCGCTCTCACGGACTCCGATGGGTGGTATCAGGTGGGAGAGGGCTGGTACGGCGTCATTGACCGGAAGTATCAGACCGGATGGGTTCAGATAGATGGGAAGTGGTACTATTTTGACAGCGACGGCAAGATGGTTCAAGACACGACGTTGAATATTGACGGCACAGACTGGACCTTTGGGCCAGATGGGGCGTTGGTGGAGTGATCTTTCTGATATGTACATACTATGTATTGATAAATAACTATAATTATGATATATTATATGTACGAAAGGAGCTGATATCATGGCAACAACAAGCATTACGATTCGTATGGATGAAAATTTAAAGAGACAAGCAGAAATTCTTTTTGATGATATGGGATTAAATATGACTACGGCTATTACTATGTTTACAAAAGCAGTCGTCCGGCAGAATAAAATCCCATTTGAAATTTCAGCGGATCCGTTTTACAGCGAAGAAAATCAACGTCATTTACAGAAAGCGATATCTGACCTTGAGGCAGGTAAGGGACATATTCATGAACTGATTGAGGTTGATGATGAATAAGATTTGGCAAGATGGAGCTTGGGAAGACTATATATATTGGCAGACACAGGATCGAAGAACTTTAAAGCGCGTTAATCTGCTGTTACAAGACATTGATAGAAATGGTTATGATGGTATTGGAAAACCTGAAGCGTTAAAGGGAAATCTTGTCGGCTGGCGGAGCCGTCGAATTGACGAGACTAATCGGCTGATCTATCGGATCATTAACGGACAGATTGAAATTGCCCAGTGCCGTTCTCACTATAGTAATAAATGACAACCCCAGATCCCTATGTAAATCTCCCCTGCCTTTCTCAGGTTTGAGAAGGGTAGGGGTTTCTGTTTCAGATATCCATCAGTTTCTCGATCATCAGGAGGGCGTAGTCCCTCTTTTTTTCATCCAGCAATGTCCAGTATTGGACCAGCTTTCGCTGCTGCGCGGTCAGATCCGGAAATTCCTCAGATTTGGAAAAGAATTGCGCCAGAGAGATTCCAAAGGCATCACAGATTCGCTGGATTGTCTCCAGAGACAGAGTTGATTGCTGCCGTGCCATCTTGGAAAAGGCAGACTGAGAGATTCCTGTGATCTGGGAGAGACGGTATTTGCTCATATTATGCTGTCTGCACAGATCATCAACCCGTTCCATAATATTCATTTACTCATAACCTCATTTCTATATGCTCTGTGTGTGTTTAAGGATTGGTATAATTGTAGTTGGAAAGTTAATCGGATGTTACTTGTCAAATAGACAAGTAAAAAGATTTCTAATATAGAATGGACGAGACAGAGGAAATATATGTATCTGGATGTTCCGGCAATCATCAAAGGTCGTGGATGACAGCTATGATGTGCCTGCGTTTCTCCTCATCAAGAGACAGCAGCTTGTCGGCTGCCTCTATAAATTCTAAATCAAGATTTTCATCAAAATCAAAGAATTCTTTAGGCGTGATCCCAAAATAGTCACATATATAAAAAAACACGGACATGGACGGAAGCATTTTTTTACTCTCAATCCTGTTGATATAGGATTCGCTCTGCCCTAAGGTCAGGCTCATGTCTCTAGCGGATACCCCTTTGCTTAGCCGGAGCTGAGTAAGTCGCTCAGAAAACTGCTCTTCTAACATAACCAGCACACCTCCTGAGGATTATTTTAAAACACATGCCAGCAGGAAATATGTATTTAAAATTTCTATTTATGCTTGACTATATTTATTTATAGTTTATAATAGTCTTTGGAAAATTATTAAAGAATATACGAAATTTATGGATTCAAGGAGACAAAGGATGAATATTTCAATTGCCATTGCTGACCCAAACAAAGAATATGTTGAGCGGCTTCTTGAAGTACTGCAGCAGTATGACGAATTGACAATTCATGTATATACAAACTGGCAGAAGCTTCAGACAGCCATGGACGGAGGACGTTTTGACGTGGTGCTCTTTGATCCGGACATCTGTGAAGAGCGGCTGGGGTTTTCCAAGGTCAAGCTTCCTGTCTGCCTCTACAGCGACGAGGCCAGGGGTGCTGGACTGTACCCCGACACGGCCAAGGTTCTGAAATACCAGAGGATCAGCGGTATTTATAAAGAGATGATCCGGGCTTACGCGGAAAAGGCGGGGTACTCCGCGGATTTTGATCATTCCCAGAGCACCTCTGTGGCGGTTGTGTATTCTCCTGTTGGAGGAAGCGGAAAGACTACAGTGGCTCTGGCTCTGGCCAGCAGGCTGGCAAGCCAGGGAATGTCGGTGCTGTTTATGAGCGCCGAGCAGCTGGACAGTTCCGGCTGCGTCAATCCTCACAGTGAGGACGGCATCATCACCCTGATACAGGCGGCGGCAGATGAGCAGGTGAATTTCCCTCTGACGGTCAAGGGTGTGAGGAAACAAGGGTTAAACAATATGTTTTATATAGAAGGCTTTCAGCGCCTGGCTGACTATGACGCTGTTACGGACAAGGAGATGTCCGATGTTTTTGACAAGATCCGGCGGAGCGGGATCTGCGATGTTCTGGTAGTGGATATGGAGACCAATTTAAACGCCGTGGGGCGGGCTGTGGCCAGCCAGGCTGACACCATTGTTGTGGTAGAGCGGCCGGGAGAGCTGCCTGCCGCCAAGATGGACCTGTTTGCCCGCCAGGTATTTGCCAACGAGCACAGCGGCAAGATGGTCCGGGTGTTTAATTTCGCGGAGAACAACTCAAAGTTCAGCCAGGGGCTGGACCGGCCTGTGGCGGGAACCATACATAATTACGGGAATCTTCCCCTGAAAAACGTGATCCAGGCCATAAACATGAATAACGAATTACAGACAGAAATCATTATCAGGAAATAGCGAGGCTGTTTACCATGGCGGAAAATTACTTTATGGATGAAGTGTCGGTCCTCAAGCAGGTGATCCAGGAGGCCAGCAGACTGCGGGAGTATTCCGGCGACGAGATCTCCAACTTAATTGATCAGAAGATCACCGAGAGGATCAACTGGGCCAGAGACAATGACTCCAGCCTGTACTGGTATTACCAGAACCTCTCATTTAAGGAAAAAAGCACTCTCAAATATACGATCACCGAATCTGTGGAAGGCCTGGGAATCCTGGGCAAGATCATCATGGACCCCCAGATCACAGAGGTTATGATCAATGGCTATGACACCATCTTTGTGGAGAAGGCGGGAAAGCTTACGCGGCTGGACGAGCACTTTGAGAGCAACGATGACCTGATCCGTATCGTCCAGCGTTTTGTCAGCAGCATGGACCGTACCGTGGACTCCAGCAACCCCATTGTAGATGCCCGTCTGGAGGACGGCTCCCGTGTCCATGTGGTATTTCCTCCGGTAGCCCTGGATGGGGCCACTGTGACTATCCGACGTTTTTCAAAAAATCCCATGACCATAGAAAAGCTTCTGGACTACAAGTCCATTACTCCGGAAGTGGCGGATTTTCTCCAGAAGGTAGTGTCCTCCAGGCACAATGTGTTTGTCTGCGGAGGAACCGGAAGCGGAAAGACCACCTTCCTCAACGCCATCTCTAACTTTATACAGCCCTGGGAGAGGGTGATCACCATTGAGGACTCAGCGGAGCTGCAGATCAAGAACATACCCAACATCGTCCGCATGGAGACAAAGAAGGCCAACTCCAGGGAAGCCACGGAGATCACTATCCGGGATCTGATCAAGGCCTCTCTCCGTATGCGTCCTGACAGGATCGTGGTGGGAGAGGTTCGAGGGGAAGAGGCTCTGGATATGCTTCAGGCCATGAACACGGGCCACGACGGAAGCCTTTCCACCGGCCACGCCAACTCCCCGGAAGGTATGCTCAGCCGTCTTGAGACCATGGTTCTCACCGGAAGCGCGGACCTGCCCTTAGAGGCCATCCGCCAGCAGATCGCCTCTGCCGTGGACTACATTATCCACCTGTCAAGGCTCAGGGATTTTTCCCGTAAATGTATGGAGGTCACGGAGGTGGTAAAGTATGAGAACGGAAGAATCATCCTCAATCCCATCTATAAATTTGAGGAAGATGAAAACAGTACGTTAAAGAAGGTTTCCGGCGCGCTGAAAAGGACCAAGAATCCGATTCTGAATCAGGATAAATTTATCCTGGCCGGTATCTATGATTATCTGGGGGATGAACATGGAAAAGGACAATAATTTAAAGATACGAATCAAATATTATGAAGACAATATGACAAAGCACCAGCATCTCCTGGCCTATCTGGGATTCGCGGCAGCCATTGGAGCCATCCTGTTTGTCTACTACCGGTTCCTGCCTGTGTCTGTTGTCGGAGGGCTGCTGATCGCCATACCTCAGGAGAAAAACTACGCCAGGTCCGTTATGCGAAAGCGCCAGGCCAGGCTGCGGATGCAGTTCAAGGAATTCCTGGAGATCATCGCCATCTCCATCAGCGGGGGAAGCGGGCGGTCCATGGAGAACGCCATTGAGGACTCTTTGCGGGAGCTGAACATGATCTTTAACGAGGACGCGGACATTGTACGGGAGATTTCCCTTATTGTCAGCGACTATAAACTGGCTGGAATCCCCATGTCCGGCGGGTTCGCCGAGCTGGGAGAGAGAAGCGAGATCGACGATATCGTCAGCTTCTCCGCCATCTACAGGATCATTGAAGGGAAGACCAGCGATTTCGGGTATATCATCGCTCAGACAAGAGACATCATCAAGGACAAGGCGGAGATCACCATGGAGATCGAGACCAGCATAACCTCCGCCAAGTCAGAGGCGTACATGATGCTGGTACTTCCGTTGATTCTGGTGGTTCTTATGTCCTCCATGGGAAGCGGATTTTTGGATTCCCTGTTTACCACATGGGTCGGACGGGCGTCCGCCACCTTTGGGGTTCTCTGTACCTTCGCGTCCTATGTTATCGCGACCAGGGCCGTAGAGATTGAAGTGTAGGAGGGGCGGATATGATTACAATTGTATTGATGGCTGTCTTCACCCTGGGTGTTCTGTTTTTTCTTGCGCGGGCAGCCATGGCGGACAGATCGGCGGCAGCTGAGATCGTGCTGTGCCGGGCATGGAGTTACCGGTTTGCCAGGCAGACCCTGGTAGAACAGAAGGAAGAGTACATAGACAAGAACAACAAGTACCACACCGTAAAAGAGAAGAAAGCCGCTAAAAAGATAAAAGAGTGGGATAAGCAGATCGCCGCTTATGAAAAGAATGAGAACACCTATTATTCCGGGCAGAAGTTCTCTGTTCTGGATATGATCACTCTGTTCGGATACCAGCTCCTCGCGGCCATGAAGCTGGACGGCAATAACGATCTTTTGAGGAAACTTACATCAAGCTGTGAACACACTGGCTACATTGAACTGGAGAGAGGTCAGGAGACGGGAGAGAAAAAGAATTCTTCCATATATGCCTTTTATCTGCTGGCTTCCCTGTTTTCTTTCTTATATGTTGGTGTGCTTCTGGCCTGCTTTCTAGGGGTCCTGACCATTGCCATGGGCAACGCTTTGACCGGGGTTGCTATGACCATGGCGGTAGGATTCGGAGGCTGCGCCCTCTATGGGTATGTGCCCTATGACAACCTGCGGGCAAAAGCCAAAAAGAGACAGGAAGCCATTGACCTGGGATTTCCCAACGCCATCTCTGAGATCGCCCTTCTGGTCATGGCTGGTATGAGTGTCACCAAGGCCATTGAGGAAACCGCGGCCAGCGACGATTCCCTGATGTACCGGGAACTTCGGCTGGTTCTCAAGGAGATGAACCAGGGTTCCACGGTCCAGGGTGCCCTCACAAGGCTTCAGTGCCGCTGTGACAACAAGTATCTGGACAAGATGGTGACCATCGTGGCCAAAAGCTATACCGCGGGCAACGCCAACCTGGCCAGTGATCTGAAAGCAATCAACGATGAGTGCTGGCTGGACAAAAAGCACAATACGAGACGTATGGGAGAGGTTGTCCAGAATAAATTGTTTATACCGACTATGATGATGTTTATCGGTATTTTAGTAGTGATTATCGTCCCCGCCATGTCCGGCTTCAGTTTTTAAAGACACAGGCCAGGGGTGGTAATAGAAAAAGGCAAGGCTTTTGAGCTGGACTTCAAATTATACACAGGAGGGAAACATATGGATATGCTTGACAATTTATGCATCTGTGTCATGCTTTGGGGAATGAAGACAAGAGACAACGTAAAAGATTTCCTTAAATCCCAGGACGGCGTCTCCAACGTAGTTGCCACTATCATAATTCTGCTGATCGTAGTGCTTTTGATCGGCGTATTCTGGGAAAGACTGCAGGAGTGGTTAAGCGGAATCATGGAGACCATTTTTGGCACTTCATTTGATGCTGGCGGATTGGGTTAATTTTACTTTTACATCATTACATTGAGAAAGGGGGCAGAGTATGCCAAAAGAGAGAGAAAACAAAGAACAAGGGGCCGTTGAAGTTGAAGCCGCTGTCATACTGCCTCTTGCGTGTTTAAGTGTTTTTCTGCTTTTGTATCTGTCCCTGTTTCTCTTTCAGAGGGCCAGTCTCCAGGCATGCCTGGAGACCTCTCTGGTTTACTACAAGAATACAGTGACAGATACCTATGTGGCGAAAAAAGGCAGCCTTGAATACGCCCATGGAGACGACAGCTATATGGGGACAGGAAACGATTATTCTGTCTCCGGCCCATTGAGCCCCTACCGCAACATGTTTGGCGACGGGGGAAATCTGAATTCACAAGAAGGGTTTGAGCAGTATTTCCGCTCAGTGGCGGGAAATATGCTGTTTAACGATAATCTGGAACTTTCCATAGATTACAGTAATTACGTAGTATTAAAACAATTTGAAGTTACTGCCGTCCAGAAGGTTTCCGCGCCGATTGATTTTAAGGCCCTTGGGGTCGGCAATGAATATACAATCTCCGCCACAGCCCGGGTGGCGGTGGTGGACCATGACAATATTATCCGAGATGTGGACTATGCCATCTGTCTGCTGAAGGATACCAAATTAGGAGAGATGGCAAAAAATCTGGCGTCCAAGGTTTCCGAAGCCTATGGAAAGATCAAAAAGGTACTTGGCGCTTAAAATTTGGGGAGCCGCGGAAGATGAAAAAGAAAGAGAGAAAAAACAAAAGACGTTCCAGCCATGGGGTAATCACTGTGTTTGTCACTTTGATGATGGTTCCCGTAGTGGCCATCACCGGAATCATGGTGGATGTCACCAGGCTGAAGATGTACAGCTCTCAGGCCGCGATGGCGGCGGACTCCTATGGGGACGCTGTTCTCAGCGAGTTTGACAACCTGCTTAAACAGCTGTACGGACTGTTCTCCCTGACACAGAACAAAGAAGGCCTGGAGGCGGTGGAGAAGCTGGCCGACTATGCCTCCTATTCCTTCAATCCGGACAAGGATGAATCCGGCTTCACTGGTTTCATGCCTTATAAGGACGCGGATATGGAGGTGGTCTACGAAAAGATCCCGGGGGCCAGCCTGTCCAACAACAATGTTCTGATGACCCAGATCAGCGATTTTATGAGATACCGGATCGTGGAGCAGATCGTAGATGAGCTGGGGATCCTGGACAGCCTGGAAAAATTTGATTCCATGGCTCCGGATACAGAGGCCATGGAGGAACGGTCAGATCTTACGGACAGCAGCAAAAAGGCTCTTGAAAAGATCGGCGAGTATTACCAGGCCTTGAATAAAATCGCCAAATATCCAGACTATCTGGATGGCCGCGCCAAGGCATATGAAAATTACAGCAAAGAGCTGAAAAACATTGTATGCGGTGACGGGTATGAGGATTATGTCTTTTATTTGGAATATGAAGATGAGATCGAGGCGATCATAGAGGCCATGGAGGCGGAAGACGAAGAGGATGAGGATGACAGCGATGGCGATGACAGCGAAGATGATGAAATAGAAGGCATTGTTGTTGACGGTGTTACCTATTCAGCGGAAGACCTGTACGACAAGTACAGCGATTATGACGCGGACGAGTACAAAAAAGATCTGCAAAAAAAACTTTCTGACCTTTCCAAGGCCGTGAGAAACCATGACAGCGACCCCATTGATTTTGACAATGCCGACGATATTATCCAGACGCTTGTCAAAAAGGCGGAGGAAGTAGACTCTGTCATGGAGACCATAGAGGAGCAGGTGGCCCGCCTTGAGGAAAAGCTGGCCCAGTGTTCCGAAGAGGTGAGGACGGGCATTGAGGAGGATATCAAGGATCTTAAGACTCTCCTGGACTTCAGGGCCATGTTTAAAAAGACCAGCCAGTGGATCGCCGTGACCAAAGACTGCCCGGGCCTGAACAGCGGCAATAAAGAGCTGATGGAACAAGGGGCCGAGAAGCTTGACAAAATTAAGGATGATATCCTTTCCGGCGATCAGGCCCCGGAAAAGGAGAGAGATAAATGTTCCTGGGGTGATGAGATTCCTGTATCGTGGGCGGATTTCCGAGACGACAGGGAGATGAAGGAGTTCTACAATGGATTAGGCCAGCTCTGCGGTTCTGACGGTTCGGATAAGAAAGCGGGAGATGAGGAGACCAAAAAAGCCAATGATGCCCAGGAAAAAGCGGAGAAGGAACTGGAAGGAGACGAAAAAACAAATGCCAGGGATATCTCGTCAACCCTGGCCTCCCAGCTTGGTTCCGGGGGAGGAGCGGCTGGAAAAACGCCAAGCCTTACGGATTATTTTGCCGGAGGCTTATCCTTCAAGGCGCTGGCGTCGGCGGGAAGCCATATTCTGGATAAATTTCTCCTGACCAGTTATGACTTCGGGATGTTCTCCAGCCGGGTGACTGGAATTGAGCCAAAAGAAACAAGTCCTATTCCAAGTCCCGGCGCAAGCCCGGACAAACCAGGTGCCAAAGGCGTGAGTTTGGATAAACCAGAAACTTCTAAGGATGATTCAGAGGGAGGCGATTCGAAACCCGGCGGCTCCGGCGGCAGCTACACAGAGTACAGCCTGACAAAAATCGAGATGTCGCCGGATGTCAATTATCTCTACGGGGCTGAGCTGGAGTATCTTTTTGGCGGGCACAATAAATCCGTGTCCAACTTAAACGAGACCAGGAATATTATCTGCGGCGTGCGGCTTACCTTTAATTTCGCGTCCACCTATACCATAACGGAGGTCAACAACGCCATCAACGCGATCGCCACAGGGGCGGCAGCGGCGGCGGGACCGGCGGCTCCCTTAGTGAAAGTGGCGGTCAGCGGCGCTTTGCGCATGGCGGTGTCAGCCATAGAGACCGCCGCGGACTGGACTGCCCTGAAAAACAGGGAGGACGTGATCCTGATCAAGATGGATGTCAAAGATCTTCAGTCCATAGACGCGTTAAAAGGGCTGCTGGGAGACAAGTTTAAAACAACAGCCAGTGAGTCTGGAAAACTAAAATTCAAGATGTCCTATGAGGACTACATGTATATCCTGCTGTGCCTTCTGGTGGACGACAACACCCTGCTTTCCAGAACCGCCAATCTGATCACCCTGAATGTAAACCAGGCGGTCAATGACGGTGATACCCTGACGAACCTGGACTTTAAGATGGCTGACACGGTCACGGCCATAAAAAGCACCTGCAAGGTGAAAGCGGATTTTGTCATTGTTCCTGAGAACATTGCCCACCTCTATTATTCCAACACTAAAACCGAGTCCATAATAGAGGCTTTGGAAGACCGCTATTTCGGGTATTCCGTAATACGAGGATATTAAGGAGGACAATATGTGGTCAGGGAAAGAGAGACAGGAAGGAATGCTTACGGTGGAGGCGGTGTTAAGCCTTGTCCCGTTTATTTTGGTGATTCTCGGAATCATATCCTTTATTAATATTTTCGCGGTACACAACAAGATTCAGTACGCGCTGTACCAGATGAGCAATGAATTGTCCTGCTATACATATTTTTATCAGGCCCTTGGCATAAGGAGCGCGGACCTTGGCCTGAAAGCGGACATTGATCTCCACACAGCCAAGCTGGACAGCGCCAAGGACGACCTGACCAGCTTCCTTGATCAGGTAGGGCAGGTACAGGACACCTTTAGCGATGTGGCGGGAGGAGATTACGGAAAAGGGGGAGAGCTGGTGGAACAGGGAAAGGACCTGGTGGACAAAGGAGGCCAGGCGTTTTCCTCCGGCAGAGATCTGATCAGCGATCCCAAGGCTCTCCTGCGGGGTGTTGTCTATGCCCTGGTAGAAAAGGGGGAGGAAAGGCTGAAGACCTGGCTTCTGGAGATCATGTCCAGCGGGCTCATGAAGGTCTACCTGGATGAAAGCTATTTGCAGGGCCATATCTCAGAGGGAAAAGCCATGACAGCTGATGAATATTTGGAGCATTACGGAATCTCCAATCTCAGTTTCGACAGCAGCAAGCTTTTCAGCGATGACGATTACCGTCTCATTGACATTGTCGTGGAGTATGACTTAGAGATCCATTTCTTTAAGTTGTTTTTAAAGGATCCCACCATCCATGTGGTGCAGCGCTGTACCATTCCCGCCTGGCTTGACGGGGATGGGGTCACATATTCCAAGTAACAGGAGGATGCCATGGAACAATACATCATACTGGCAGGCGGCATGGCAGGTCTGCCCCTTCTTTACTATGTTTTTTTATGGCTCTGCGTTCCCGCGCTCTGTGAGGATGGGGAAGAGAAGCCTAAACCCCTTCGTTCCCTTCCGGAGCTTCTGGCCATGGCTCTGTCAGAGATCGCTTTCGGGGCCATATGGCATACGTGGCGGGAAGGTTCCATATCCCCTCTGATCCTGTGCCTCCTCTATGTGATGCTGGCAGCCATGACCGTTTTTTGCGTAACCGATTACTGGCAGCGGCTGGTCCCGAACCGGCTTCTTGCTGTGCTGCTTATGATGTTTGTGGTTATTATGGGGCTTTGGGGCCTGTGGGACAGGGACAGGGTTCTGGCGGCGCTGCCCTCTGTTTTGCTGGGATTTACCTTCTGCTTTCTGTGCTTTGGCCTTGGGTATTTTCTCAGCCGCAAAAACATGGGGGCGGGAGATGTAAAGCTGGCCCTGGTCATGGGCCTGTATCTTACAGGAAATTATGTGGTCGCGGCTGTCATGTACGGCTGTATGGCGGCAGCGGCATTTTCATTGGTTCAGCTGGCAAGGAAAAAATTAACGCGGAAGGATAAGATACCCTTTGTACCATTTTTGTACATGGGACTGATAATCAGATATTTGGCAGGGTAGGTGGGATTATGGCAAAGAAAAAAAATGTGGTAAAAAGCGCGAAAGGAACAACGGGAGCACTTCTGGTTCTCATGATGGCCGCAGGGTGGGCCATGGCAGCCTATACGGTTTTTCTGAATACGGACGCGAGAAAGCAGGAGGCGATGATCAGTTCCGCCAGGGCTTTGACGGAGGACAAACTGTATATCCGCGCGGTGGCCGGGTTCAAGGAGGCTCTTAAAACTTACAATACCGACAACAACCTGGCCTATGAAGAAGAACTTCTGGCCATTTACCGGGAAGCCTCCATGTGGGAGGAGTATTATGCTTTTATAGAACAGCGCATATCAAAAGGCACAGCCCAGATAGGCGAGTACAAGCAGCTGGCCCAGTACTATATAGACCAGGAGTCATCGGCCAAGGCCATGGGTGTGCTGAAGACCGGAATGTCTCTTTTCCAGGACCCGGAACTGAATACCATGTATGAATCCGTCTGCTTCGAATACTCTCCCGTGACCACGGCCTACAGCCAGGCCCTTATGCCGGCCTCGGACTGGTACATTCCCACATACAACGGGGAGGCCTGGGGATACATCGGAAAAAACGGACGGACCATACTGGAGTTCACCTATGAAGAGGCCACCAGATTTTCCGGAAACTACGCGGTGGTAAAGACAGGCGGGGTTTTCACCCTTATTGACAAACAGGGATACTGGAACGCTGTGGACAAAAACGGCCTGGACCAGGTGACAGCCTTGGTGGGAAAAAGAATGGTGGGCGTCAAGGATGGAAAGGCCAGGGTCTATACCAACACCTTTGTCCCTGTAAGCGAGGAGGCCTTTGACCAGGTCTGCCTCAATGACAATGGGCTGATCGCGGTGGAAAAAGAGGGCCGGTGGGCCATACTGGATTCGGAGATGAAGCCAGTGACGGACTATATCTTTACCGATATGGCGGTAAACTGCCGGGGACAGGTTTTTGGAAAGGGCTACGCCGTGGCGGCGGACGAAAGCGGATATTTTCTCATTGATGAGAAAGGGAAGCCCTGCTATGGGCAGAGATTTTCAAATGCCAGGGGCATGGAAGGCGGATATTACGCTGTGTCTGACGGTTCAGGGAGATGGGGCTTTGCCGACGAAAAGGGACAGGTGGTCATTGACTGCCAGTACGAGGATGTGTACTCCTTTTCCAATCATCTGGCACCTGTGAAATACGCGGGAGAGTGGGGGTATTTAAACCAGTCCGGCGCATGGGCCATTGAACCGGAGTTTGATATGGCTTATCCCTTTTATGAAGGCAACAGCCTTGTGACAGACAGCCTGGGAAATTACCGGATCCTGAGCCTGAAACACTATAAGTTGTTTAACTGATATAGAAGAGAGGACACAGACAATGTTAACAGATGTGGTGATAGCAAACAAAAGTTACACAAAACTGAATCTTTCAGAAGACTGTCCGGTGGACAATATTGCCCTGAAAGTTGTGAGACAGGACTGCCCTGATTTTCTTCTTCCCATGAAAACCATGGAGATCGACGGGGAGATGGAGATCCGCTATGAGCTTCAGGAGGGAATCCGCCTGTCATACATGTCCAGGCAGATGAGCAAAAAGGACTTTGTGACAATGATCGTCAACATGCTGATGCCCTTTAAGATCTGCAATGACTGGTTTCTGGACTACCACAACTTTCTGATGGAGGAAAATTATATCCTGGTGGGAAAAAACGGCCAGTCCATCAAATATGTGTATATTCCGTCTCCCGAGTACGCCAACACTGACGACAAGATCAAAGATTTTTTTACCACAATGATCTTGAAGACCGACATCAGCGATGACCCGGGATATCTGGTCAATGCCTTAAGAATCATCAAAAACCAGGATTCCAACCTGATCACGCTGCTGGAATATTTTCAAAAACAGTCCTCTGTTTCCGAGGAACCGAAAAAAGCCCCGGCAGCTCCTCAAACCCCTCCGGCGCCCTCAAGGCCGGCTCCCCAATCCGTGGGAGCGCCTGTGCCGGGGCCCCAGGCACAGCCCCATGTTCCCCCGGTTTCCCCTGTGCCAAATCCCTTTAAGGCCATCATGCCTGAGAAAAAGCCGGAGCCGCCCAAACCCGCCGCCCCGGTGCCAGCGCCGGAACACAACACAGCCGCGTTCGGCAAAAACGATGAGCAGGGACGTCTCATGAACAACCTGTTCGGCGATTCCGATGAGCCGGAAAAGGACAAAGGGGCAAAGGGACAGGGACTTTTTGGCTGGAGGAAGGGAAAGACCAAAGAAGAAAAAGAAGAGAAAAAGCCTGAGAAAAAAGGACTTTTCGGGGATAAAGGCAAAAGCGGCAATAAAGCCAGGGGACCTGTCCAGCCTCCGGTAAGACCCATGCCCCAGCAGCAGCCAGCCCCTCAAGCCCAACCTCAGCAGCCGCCGCAAGCTCCCCAGTACCCATATCAGCAGTACCAGCCAATTTCCCAGCAGATGGATGACTCTACCACCATTGTGGAATACGGCGAGGAGGTCAGCGACAACTCTGTCTTAAAGCTTCGGCTGGAGGACTGTTCCGGATGCGGCTGCCCGGAATTTGTGGAGATCGACCTGTCAAAGGGCTTTGCCACTGTGGGAAGGATGGACAAAAACGGGATGCCCCAGGCTGACTTTAACTTTGACGCCGCTGTGTCCTTTGTAAGCCGCCGCCATTTCCGGGTGGAGACAAGCGGGGATCACTGGCAGCTCATTGACTTAGAGTCCGGCAACGGCACCTATGTGAACCAGAACAAACTGGTTCCCAACATGCCCTGCCCCTTAAACCACAACGACGTGATCATGATCAACTGCAACCGCCGCCGTCTGGTGTACCGGGTCTGCTGACATGAGGTGACAGGACAATGAAGATTTTTACAGGCTGTGTCACTGACAGAGGGAATTTCAGGGCGAAAAATCAGGACCGGGCAGTGTGCCATGTAAAAAAACATAAGACCACCCCCCTGGCCGTGGGCTGTGTGTGTGACGGAATCGGAAGCTTTTCAAACAGCGAGATCGCTTCCCAGATGGTCACAGACGGAATCAGCCGGTGGTTTGAGGGGGTGAAGGAGCTTTTTCCTGAATCCATGGATGAAGACATGCTTATAGAAGATCTGGAAATGACCCTCAATGAGCTCAATGAACTTGTCTATGATTTTCATGAGCGAAAGGGCGTGGATATCGGATGCACCATGTCCCTTATGGTCCTTGTGGGTCAGAATTTTTATGTGTTTCATGTGGGAGACAGCAGGATCTACCAGGTAGGTGAGACTGCCTTTCAGATCACCAAGGACGAGGTAGTTATGGTGGAGTCAGGGGGCCGCATAAAATCTCTTCTGGCTAATTTTGTTGGGAAAGCCCCGAAGCTGTGGATGAACCGTTTCACAAGCAGAGTGGAGGGTCAGGAGATGTTTCTCCTGGGCTCAGACGGGCTTTTTAAACAGCTCACATCCCAGGACATGGTCCAGTGGATCGGACAGATCAAAAACGATTCCAAGGCTCAGAAAGCCTGCGGGTATTTTCTGGACCTGGTTCTTGAGAGAGGGGAGAGGGACAATGTTTCCTGTGTCCTCATTTATGTGTTGGTCAAATAGTCCGCGTGGCCGCGTATACGCAGAAAAACACCAGTCCGTAGACGCCATGGTACCCGGCAAAGACAGCCAGGGCTTTTGCCATGGAACGGTAATGTCTGTCGCAGCGCCACAGAAGGAGGGCGCAGACAAACAGAAACCAGCTGACCACCGCGAGAAGAGGATGTCCCCACAGCACACAGAAGGAGACCCCGTAGTACGCAAGGAATCCGCCTTCTATAAGGGGATACCGGACTGGCACGGGCTCATGACAGTAATAACACCGGCCTCCCAGGAGAAACCAGCTGACCACAGGGATCTGCTGGAACGGGGAGAGAGGGTGACCGCAGAGAGGGCAGTAGCATCTGCTGGTGATCAGAGGCTCATCGCGGCGGACCCGGTAATCCGCGGTTCCAAAATAAGCGCCGATAATGCCGCCGAAAGCCATGGAGCAGAGAAAGAGTATCCAAAAAGGTGAGATTGTCATGGAGATCCTCCTGTCAAACCAATATTGAATCTTTCCGAAGTTAGTTGATTTTGCGTTTTAATTCAAGCCGTAACAGTTT
>CAJUSJ010000035.1 GCA_910588865.1 uncultured Lachnospiraceae bacterium | reverse complement strand
ACTTAATTTAGTCCAAGAAAACCTTTGACTTTGCAAAATGTATAGGTTTTGCAAATTTTTTTAGTTGGCAAAAAGGGGGAGAAAATATTGGAAAATGGCTTATATTCATTGACATTTTACTGCTCTTGTAGTAAAATAAGACCCGATTAAGGAGATAATTGACTTTTGCAAAACCTATAGAATTTGCAATTTTTCATAACAATTTCCACACCTTTTCTTTTTATTGCGCAATTGCCCAATCAAAAGAAAATGAGTCCCATATTTATGAATGAAAAAGAGACTGAAAATCAAACGGCGCAAAGTCCCAGGACTTTGCGCCGTTCTCTTATTTTCCCAATTTCAATTTTACCCAAACAACTCCTTATACAGCCTTTTAGCATAGCTGTCTGTCATCCCGCTAATATAATCCGTGACCATAAGAATCCGCAGGTACAGCCGCTCTCTCCGGCCCTTTCCCGCCGCCTCCCCATGGTACATGGATTTGTAAAATCCAGAGATGATGTCCATGGTTCTCCGCTCAATAAAGGTCATCTTCTCCTCTGTGTCGTACTTCACCGCGGCGGGCATAAACTGCCCCAGCAGGGACTCAATCACCCGCCGCCCCAAAAGCTCTGTCTTGATCTTTAAAGAACTGGTGTAGATAAATTCTTCGCTGAGCCTGGCGATGGCGGCGATAATATGGCCGGACACCGTGCCCTCAAACAGATCTCCCTGAAAGCCGCCGTCCATGATCTGGCTGTAATTGTCCGCAAAGGAGTTTACCGCGTCGCTGGCCATAATTTTCTGCATGTACTGGTTCCACCGCTGAACTGCTGTCAGCTCCGGTTTTCTGCCACCGGCTTTCAGTTCATCCTCATAGAGCTGATGAAGTTTCCGGACACACTGCCCCACCTGCTCCTTTGTCTCTTCCCGGACCCCTGACCTTGCCAGCTCCGCCTCGTATCTGTGAAGCCCCTCTGTAATCTGAGACAGCGTCAGCACCTTCTTCACCATGGCATCCTCCAGATCCGATGTCCGGTAGGCCATATCGTCGGCAGCCTCCAGAACATAGGACAGAGGATGGCGGCACCCATCCAGCCCTGTAACTTCACTGACTTTGGAAAACAGCTGCTTTTCGGCACAGTTATACCCCATCTTTTTATAGTGCCGGGGATTATTGTCATCTACCAGATCCTCCGACGACACCGGGTACTTGATGATAGAGGCCAGAACGCTGTAGGACAGATTAAAGCCTTCTATCCTTCCCAGATAAGGAGTCTTTGACAGAAGCCTGAGGGACTGGGCGTTGCCCTCAAAATGGTACAGGTCCTGAAGCTGGCCCCAGGACAGCAGCTCTGTCACCCGCTTCTCCCCAAGAGTCAGGCTGTTAAGATTGGCCTGGAACCACTCTCTCATGGCGTACTCTCCAAAATGGCCGAAGGGAGGATTGCCGATATCGTGGACCAGTCCTGCGCACAGAAGGACATCGGAAAATTCCTTTGCCCAGTGGCTCTGAAACCAGGGATCTTTTTTCTCCCTCCTCAGCCTGTCGAAAAGGGACTCCCCCAGCTTTTTCCCCATGGCCGACACTTCCAGAGAATGGGTCAGACGGGTCCGCACATAGTCGTCCTCCTCCAGAGGAAATACCTGGGCTTTGTCCTGGAGCCTGCGGAACAGGGTGCTGCAGATGATGGTGTCATAATCGCTCCTGCCCCACCGCTCAGGGCCCCCCTCCTGTCTGACAAACCTTTCTGCCGATAGCAGTTTTTCCCACTCCATATCGGATTCCTCCCCGCTTTCATAATGGTGAATCTCCATTATAGCGCATCCGGGGAAATTATGCCACTGTCAGTTTTTCACTTTTCCTGGCTTTCGCCTGACTTGTGCCAGACTTTTCTGCCATCATTTGCTCACCGAATCCAGCTGCCCTTCAATAATATATTTCTGGAGCAGCAGATACAGAAGGATCACCGGCGCCAGGGCTACAGCGCATTCCGCGCAGGCCAGGGGCACGTTCTGGACAGAGCCATAGGCTGTGTAAAATGCCTTCCGCACCGTAAGGATCACTGTGGCCTTGTTCGTGTTGGTCAGCAGGTAGGTGGGCATGGCATAGTTGTTCCAGGTTCCCACGGCGATCATGATCAGCCTGGTGACCGTCACAGGCTTCAGCTGGGGCAGAATGATCTGAAAAAATGTTCTGAGAATCCCGGCCCCGTCAATAGCCGCCGCCTGGTCCAGATCCTTTGGGATGGACACAATAAAGGACGTGTAGAAAAACATGGTTCCCGCCATGCCGATGGCCGCTGTCTGAAGGGATAAAGCCCATATTTTGTTGATCATGTGGAACTTTACCATCAGGGAATAGGTACCTACCAGCAGGGACAGACTGGGAATCATCATCACGCAGATGTTGAAGGTTCTCAGGGCAGTGGACACTTTTCCCCCGGACCTGGCCAGGCCATAGGCAGCCAGTCCTCCTAAAAACACCTCCAGCACACATACCTCCACCACGTAGACAATGGAGTTTTTAAATCCGTTCAGCAGATTTGGATCCCTAAAGGCCTGAATATAGTTGTCAAAGGTCCATTTTTCCGGAAAATACAAACGGGGAGTCAGATCCGTGATGTAGCGAAAGGACTGATTCAGCATGACATAGATGGGAAGCAAATACAAAAGAATCAGGAAACCGGAGACCGCGTAGACTCCCCAGCCCACCTTCTTGCCGGGAGCGTGGACCTGCCTCATGTATACCTTGCCGCTTTCTTCTGTTTTCATCAGTACTCTACCTCCCTGCTTCTCAGATACTGGTTAATGGGGACCGCGACTATAAATATGATGATAAACAGAGCGATTCCCACCGCTGCTGAATACCCTGCTTTCTCGTCATTAAAATACAGCAGAGAAATATAGTAGGAAAGGGACAAGGATTTCCGGTTAGGCCCTCCGTTGGTCAGGGTAACAATGATGTCGTACAGCTTGAACCCGCCGATCAGGTTGGTGATCACAGCCGTGGTGATGGCCGGCATCAGCAGCGGAAGGTCGATCTTAAAAAAGATCTGGCGGCGGCTGGTGCCGTCTAAAAGCGCCGCCTCCTCATACATCTTTGGAATATTCTGCAGGCCCGCCAGATAGATCAGCATACAGAACCCCATGGCCTGCCAGCTGTTGATCAGGGTGATGATGAACACCGAGCCGATGCCGCTCTCCATCCAGTAGATGTTACCGATACCAAACAGGTTTAAGAGATTATTCAGAACCCCGTTGTCATAGTTGAAAATGTAGTACTGAATCGCTCCCATTATGACTCCCGAGATCATGATGGGCATGTAGAGAATGAGGCGCACGAGATTCCGTCCTTTAAACTGCCGGTTTACAAACAGAGCGGCGGAAAGACCGGCAATGTTCTGAAGCAGGGTGCTGCCAAATCCATAGATAAAGGTGTTCATTGTGGACCGCATAAAGACCTTATCCTTGAAAATAGATCCGTAATTCTCAAGGCCGACCCACTTCATTTTCTGGGAATATCCGTTCCATTTAAAAAACGATACCTTCACCGCGTTTCCCAGCGGAACGATCATAAAAATAAAGATCAACAAAAATGCCGGAATACACAATGACAGAAGCATCCATTTCCGCCTCTTTTCCATCTGCCTTCCTCTCCCTTCTGGTATTTACTATGGGCTCCATGGCCTCAGGCGATCTCAATTTCAATACGCCCAACAGGCCCATGCGTTCAGGTAATGCCAGGCCCGCCGGCTTTTACGGACAGCGGCCCCTTGTCTGCCGGACGCGCGGCGGCTTTGAAACAACGGGAGCCTGTAACCTGACTCCCGTTTCCATTTTTATATGTCTACTCCCGCGCGGCCTCATACAGATCCGTGTAATTCTCTCTCAGATAGTCGATGACTTCCTGTTTGCCCTCTTCTGACTGATCTTCGCAGAACATTCCGGCCGCTACCTGGAACACGCCCCACATTCCCGACGGCATGTATTTTCTGTCCCACAGGTTATCATAAAATACATTGGGATAGTGGGACTCCATCTCTTCCATCAGGCCCATTCCATAGGACTTGGAGGTCTGGCAGGGCAGGGTGCTGATCTCGCCGGCAGCGCTGTTGATTCCGTCCGCGTGCTCTGACACATAGTTTAAAAATGCCTTGCACACATCCATCTCCTTGGTGTCCTTCCAGATACCGAAGGAAGCCCCCTCTCCGATTCCGCAAAATCTGGCTCCCCCTTCCTTGCTGGCGCAGATGGGGATCATGGCCATGACCACGTCCGGGTTCTGGGCGGTTACGGCTGTCTGGTAAGAGGTTCCGATTCCCACGATAAAGGCGCACTCGTTTCTGGCGCAGCGCTCAATGGCGTCAGCCTGCTTGATGGTTCCGCAGTCAGCGTACAGATATCCGTTGTCAAACCAGGTCTGGAGATAGTCCAGTATGGTCTTAAAGTCAGCCCAGTCCCAGGTTCCGTTTAACATGGCCTCGTTGTCATTAAACTGGGCTCCCTCATAGCTGAGCCAGGAGCCGTTGGCGTTGGCCAGAGCGCCCGCGGAGGTAAAATAGTTGGCTATGGGAGTAAATCCCGCTTCTTTGATCTTGTCGCAGGCCTGGTTAAAGTCCTCCCAGGTCTCAATGGCCCAGGGGTCCACACCCGCTTCTTCGCACACATTCATATTGACAGCGGTTCCAAGACAGGAGCCTGTGGTCATCAGGGTGTACAGTTTTCCATCCGTGTCCTGAATCACGCCAAGAGCGGCTTTATTTAACTGGCCGGCCCATGGCTCCCCGCTTAAGTCTGTCAAATACTCTTTGTAGCGGATCAGGGACCAGCCGTGGGTCTCAAAAATGTCCGGAAGGTCATTGGACGCCATTCTGGTCTTCATGGTGCTTTCATAATCCTCGCCGTATTCGTCCAAAGTCACCTTGACCCCGGTCTCGTTTTCAAAACCCGCGATCACCTCCTTGTACGCGTTCAGGGTATCGCCGGACAGATAGGTGGCGATCTCGATGGTCTTGCCGCTAAAATCAGCATCCGCCCCCTGGCTTCCTCCTGCTGCCTGGTCTTTCTTTTCATCCCCCTGATTCTCCGACGCGCTGGCGGCTCCTCCGGCGTCCTGGGTGGAGGCGGAACCTCCGCACGCTGCCAACAGCACCGTGTTGACGGCCAGACACAAGGCCATTGTCGTTGTTGCCCATTTCTTTTTTAACATAACATCTTCCTCCTTTTTATTCTCATGGCGTTTTTTCGCCTTGATTTTCGGTGTTTCATTTCTAAAACTCAAAAGAACAGCCGTCGTACGCGACCTCATATCCTTTGGGATTTTCCATTTCACAGATCTTTTCATGGGTGAAGTCCCCAAAATGGGCAAAATGGTTCAGCGCCACCAGGGTATCCCTTCCAACGCATCCCATCTGCCTCAGCCTGTCTCTGACCTCATCCACGGCCTTAAATCCCATGTGCCCCTGTCTCCAGTCCCGGCTTAACGCGGTGCAGTCCAGACTCACAAAGTCCAGATGTGTTCCTTCTAAAAATTCCCATGTACACTCCGGAAAAATTCCGGTATCGTGGGCATACAGAAGCTGACGCCCTTCTTTTTTGATCAGATACATGAGAGATTTCTCCGGCTGGTTGTGGTCTGCCAGCAGGGAGGTGACCTCATACCTGTCCTCTGTAAAAAATGTCTCAAAAGGCTGGATTTTCCTGAATTCCACAAACTCCCCGATTCCCTGGTACAATTTTGAGGCTTCCCGAAATTTTGCCTCTGTTGTTTCGTTTCCATACACAAGAAGCCTGTAATCTCCCAGCCCTTCGGCAAATCCAGGCATCCTCATACCCAGGTCATAGGGGAAAAAATGATCGTGGTGGCTGTGGGTGATCAGAACCGTCCGGACCGGCCTCAGGTTTAAACCCAGATGCTGTACATGATAGCCGGTGTCCGGAGGGAAATCCAGAAGCAGGGAAGTGTCAACCAGGGCCTGGCTTCTGGACCGGATATTTTTCCCTCCCAGTTTTCTGGCAAGCCCGCAGGCCCGGCAGCCGCAGAACAAGGCCGGCCACGCTTCTGAGGCTGATGTTCCATAGTAGGTAATCTTCATATCGACCCTTTCAAATTTCGTTAAATATCTATCACAAAATGTTGTCACCGCATTCTTTCTTCTTTTCGAATACAGAAAACTTTTTTTAGTGATTATGCCAATTTTTTCTCTTTTTCTATTGTTATTTATACCATATTCTGATATAAATAAAAGTACATTTTGTTGTCACTATTTCATATTTTGTTGCAAAACAGGGGAAAATGTATGGAAATCAAGAATATCAGCTATTTCAGACAGGATATTTCCACCAATGAATCCATCCGGATTTTAGACTGCGGATACCACGAAACCATCCAGGGGCATTATTCTTCTCAGGCAGTGGTGGACCACTATGTTCTCCACTGTGTTGTCAGCGGAAAGGGAATCTACCAGATTCATGGCCGCACTTACCACTTAGACGCCGGTGACTGCTTTCTCCTCATCCCCAATGTCCCCATCTTGTACCAGTCCGATGTGCTGGACCCCTGGGTCTATTACTGGATCGGGTTCGAGGGCATGGATGCCCGGCAGCTTATGAAGCTGTGCAACATGGGCAGCAGCTCCCCCACCCTGCGCTTTGAGCCTGTAGAAGAGCTGGTATCCATCATCAAACCGCTGATTTCCCTGAACGCGGCATCCATCTCCGACACTTACACCGCGCTGGGCCAGTTTTATCTGCTCTGCTCCAAACTGATGCAGCGCAACCGCAAGATCAAACCTCTCTCCAGCAAAGAATACTATGTAAAACAGGCCATCTCCCTGATACAGGATTCTTACTATAAAGATATCTCGGTTCAGGAGATATCCAACACCATCGGACTGGACCGCACCTATCTTTACCGGGTCTTTAAGGAGATAAACGGCATCACCATCCAGCAGTACATCACCAGCCTGAGACTGAAGCGGGCATGCCATTTTCTCATCAGCTCCAGCCTCTCGTTCTCAGAGATCGCTTACTACTGCGGGTATTCGTCAGAACAATATTTTTCCATGGCATTTAAAAAACATATGGGGATCGCTCCTTCCGCATACAGGAAAAGCAGGGATCCAAACGCGAAAGGATAAAATGGGGCGGAGGACACAGGGAAGCACTTTCAATCATGGTGGTGCCGGAAATGAGGCAACAGGGTTACTGTGAACGCATGTGAACGGTAAAACACCATCGCGATATTTGAATTTGAACGATGGTAAAAAGAGATTGTCGGATAATGGGAGCTATGATATCATCAGAGACGGAAAGTCAGAAAGCAGAGGCGGCTTACCCTCCTTCACCGGAGGGGCTCTACCCTCCAGATATCATGCCCTTGGGCTGGGAAGAAAGGAGGGGGATGCGGATGGTTACATATGCTGATTTATTTCAGTTTTGTATTTTCATCGTCGCTCTTGTTGGCCTGTGTTACACGGTCTTCAAGGGCGGAAAATAGCCGCCACTATTCGCAGTAGTGACGGCCAGGCTGTAAAAAGTTTGACCTAATCTTGAGGGTAGGCCGCTTCTCTGGCTTTTCCTCGTGTTTAATATAACATATTCGGAAGGGGCTTGCAAGGCCTTCTTCCCAAATTTCTATTCAATCCCAGCGTTCTTGTTACTGTTCACATGCGTTCACAGCAACTGGCAAAAATCCATGAAAATCGCCTGCGGCGATGGGATTTTTGCTCTCTGGCTCAGTTTATCATACGGTCAGCGCGGCAAGCGCGCAGACCTACCTGAACAGTAACGCGTTCTTCTCATAGGCCCTCACAGACAGCACATACCATGCCGCCAGAATTCCCAGGACCACCGCCACGCTGACCACATTGACCCCTGTCAGGTCCATAAACATCATTCTCGCCAAAGCACCCACTGAAAACAGGGAGGACACGGCCATAAGCACAAAGGGCAGGCCGTAAGCCACAGCCAGCTCAGCCTTCACGGAGCTTCTCAGGATCTCCCTGTCAAAACCCATTTTCATCAGCGCCCGGTACCGCTCTTTCTCCTCAAAGGCGTCATTGTACAGCTTCATGAACATGATGCTGCCGCTGGCCAGGACAAACACCAGAAACATGAAGACGCAGATGGAGTACATAACCTTGACCCAGTCCAGCTCATTGCTCTGGGGATCAATGGCGATCCTGGCAGTGTCATCTCCTTCCAGCCCCGCCACAAAGCCATCCAGCGCGTCCCGGGTCTGAATAAAATTTCCAGTATCCCTGATCCGGTAATTATAAGTATACAGCTCTTCTCCCATGGGCCTCAGCCTTTCATACTCCCTGTCATTGACCACATAAAAGCTTTTGGCCTCCTGAAGGTATCCTAGGTAGGGGATGCTGGTGTCGTCTGTCTGATGGTAGGTCTTTCCCCCTATGGCGATGGTCACGCCGGAGCGGTCCGTAAGCAGGGACATGAGATACAAGTGGGACACCTTGATGATCTGGTCATCCTCCAGAGGGGCAAAGGGAAATTCCATCCCCGCCTCCTGTGCCAGCTCCTTTAACCTGGACCAGGACAGGATGGCGTATTGGTTGTCATAATATCTGGATTCCACCAGGGAACTGTCCAGACACAAGATGGGGATCTGGCTTTTCGCGGCAATATCATTTCCCTCTCCGATTACCGCCTCTGCCTGCTGTCCCAGGTCATCTCTGGGGCTTAGAAGCTGAAAGGTGTAGGTGTTCTCAAATTGAATAATGCTGTCATACCTTCCCTTCATGGCAAAGCTGGTGGCCAGGGCGGTGACGGAACACAACAGCAATACGCACACCATGGCGTAGGTGCGGTAATTTTTCTTCATCCGGAAAATCAGGCTGTTGACCCACAGGACCCTGGAACCTTTGTAGAGAAATCTCTTGTTTTCAGCCATGGCCTGAAAAAACGCCGGAATCAGCCCGCCGAACAGAAGATAGACGCCGGCGGTCACCAGAACCACCGCCGCGAGGGCATTTCCCATAATCTCCATCCCGCCTCTCTTCATGGCCAGATAATACCCGCTTCCCAGGACCGCGATCCCCAGAACCGATCTTAGAAGCAACACAATGTTTTTCTGTCTGACATACTCGTTGTACTTTGCCGCCGAGATCATGCCAATGACGCTGCTTCTCGCAAGGTTTATATATCCTTTTACGGCAAATATCAGATATACGGTTCCATAGATGACAGTGGTAACCGCGGCTGGTTTCAGGGCCGGGCTGAAACGGATCTCCACAGCCAGGTCTGAGATAGCCAGGAGGATCATCTGAAACAGGCCGGAACTCAAAGCGCCGAAGACAAGCCCGGTAACGAGAGCTGACAGCCCGGTAAACATGGTCTCCAGAAAGTACAGCTTCCCGATCTTTTCGTTGGAAAGTCCCATAAACACATAGATGCCGATCTCCTTCTTCCGCCTGGTGAGAAACACGTTGGTGGAGTACCAGATGAAGAAGAACAAGAAGCATACCAGCACAAAGGTGATCATGTTAACGATTATCTCCACATATTCCCTGTTCCTGGTTCCCAGCACTTCAAAAGCCCCGGAGGTGATCAGGTTCTGAAAATTAAACAGCACCAGTACCGTAAACGCCAGGGACAGCACCAGGGATAAGTAGTTCCTAAACCCGTTTCTGAAATTTATCAGTGCCAGCTTCATCATTGACACAGGAAATCACCTCCCACGGAAGTCTGTACGTCAATAATCCTGTCATAAAACTCCTTCCTGCCATTTCCCCGGGTGATCCTGCACATGATCTTCCCATCTCCCAACATGTACACGTCCTTTGCGTAGGAGGCACAGAAGGGATCGTGAGTCACCATGAGGATGGTGGCCTGGCCATTTTCATTCACGGCCTTAAAGCACTCCAGAAGGTCCTTTCCTGATTTGGAATCCAGGGCTCCGGTTGGCTCATCCGCGAAAATAATCCGCGGCCCCGGAACCAGGGCCCTGCACACCGCCCCCCTCTGCTTCTGGCCTCCGGAGAGCTGGTAAGGATACTTTTTCAGATGCTCCGACAGTCCCATAAGCTGTGCCAGCTCTTTTGCCCGATTCCCGGCCTCCCTGGCCGGCACGCCGTTCAGGGTCAGAGGCAGGACTATGTTGTCTAAGAGGGTCATGGTGTCCAGGAGATTGTAATCCTGGAACACAAAGCCGATCTTATCCCTCCTGAGCCTTGACAGCTCTTTGTTGGACACCTCGGTGATATCCTGTCCGTCCAGGACCACTGTCCCCTGGGTGGGCTTGTCGATGGTGGAGAGGATGTTCAAAAAAGTGGTCTTTCCCGACCCGGAAGGCCCCATGATGGCGATAAAATCCTGTTTGTGTATGGTTAAGTCAATGCCTTTTAACACCTTGGTCTGAAATCCCTTTGCTCCGTAGGTCTTTACCAGATTTCTCACCCGGACCACCTCGTCCTGGCGGGAAGGAACGCTTACAGCCCCTGGCGTCTCCTGATTTTCTTTCTCTTGATTTTCTTTCATAGCTGGTCTCCTTGTGATACATGTTCTTTTTGATTTCATGACCATTATAAAAGATATCAGGGGAAAAATCCTTACATCCTCATTACAATGCTCACTCTTAATCTGTGCCCAGATACCCTCCCAGCAGATGCTTAAATATCACCATCCCCGCCACCACCTGGAACAGCAGATATCCTCCGAGAAATAAAATAATCACACGGGAATCCAGGATATTCAACGCGCCCAGCACCGAGAAGACCACTATGGAGACCGACAGAACCGCCAGCCCCAGCAGGTAAGCGTACCGGCCGGACTGATCTCTCAGCCTGCTCTTCATCTCGTCCTGGAGCTCAATCCTCTCTTGATCCAGTTTCTCCTCATATCTCTGCCTGTTGCCGGGAGCGCTCCAGTAAAAATATCTCCAAACTCCCGCGATCCCGGCACCCATAAACCCGCCAAAAAAGCCAAACAACACTCTGCTTAGTCTGCCCCTGATTCCTGCCGCCCCGGCCAGCAAAAGAAGTCCAATGGCTATGTAGGTGATGGCTGTGACCAGATTACTTTTTTTCATCCTTATCCTTCCTTTCATAAATAAAGATTTCCTCAATAGTCTTTCCAAAAAAATCCGCGATAATAAACGCCAATTCCAGCGAGGGATTGTATTTTCCTGTCTCGATGGCGCTGACGGTCTGCCTGGATACCCGGATGGATTTGGCAAAATCCTCCTGATTCAGCCCCAAGGCTTTCCGCAGCTTCTCTACCTTGTTTTCCATAGCATGCCCCCTTTCTGCCACAGGGTTCTCCTCTTTTGACAAGTTTCCTTTACAATTTCTATAATAACTCATGGGCAGCGGTTTGTCAATGTTCCTTTACAAAAATACCGACAAAAATCGCCAGACCATATGGCCTGACGTTTAAAAAATCAACAAAAACCTGGTATATTCCCCATACTTGCTTTCCACCCTGATCTCATGCCCCAGCTTTTGGACAATCTGGGAGACCATGTAAAGCCCCATGCCTGTGGACTTGTACTTTCCATTGTGATAATTGCTTCCCGTATACCCCTTCTCAAAAATCCTTTCCATATCCTGTTTTTGGATACCCTGGCCCCGGTCTTCCACCCAGAGCGTCACGGTATGGTCCTGTTCTTCGGCCCATATTTTAAGCGCAGGCGGGGCTTCCTCCTCCCGCGGCGCTTTTTTCCCGTACTTTACGGCATTTCCTATAAGCTGGTCTAAGATGTACACCAGCCACTGAGGGTCCGTGTAAACCGCGAGCTCTCCTGTATCCGCCTGAACCCGGAATCCGCCTTGGATGAGGAAGAACCGGTTGTTGTGGATAGAGGACTTCACACATTCCCCGAGAAACACTTTCCGGATCTGGAGATCCAAAAGTGGACTCTGGAGCCTGCACCCCAAAAGCATGGAGCCAAGCTGCTGGCTGATCTTCTCCAGCTGCCCCCTCATATCCTTCCTCAAATCCGGATCTCCTATCCTCTCATCCATCAGCAGGGCCGCTGACAGCGGAATCTTCAGTTCGTGGACCCATTTTGCCACATAATCCTGGAGGTCACAGTTTTCCTGAAATTGCCGTCCCATCTGCCTCTCCAAGACCCGGACATCGTGTTCCGCCACATCCTGGTTCTCGAAATCCTCCACCACCCGGCAGATGATCTCCTGCTGCCCCAAAAGCTCCTCCATGGTCTTCCTGGCCTTTTGAAACCTTACATAGTCCCATACCAGCCACCCCAGTCCCGGCACCAGAAGCAGCACATCCAGGTACAGCAGAAAATCCACCTTCCGGTTCTGAATAAAGAAAAAGAAATACAGATGAAAAGCAGCGAAAACCGCCCCGCAGGGGAGAATCTGTCCCCATCTCTTTTTCACATACCTCATAGCAGAAAATACCCCTGGCCTTTTTTGGTGCCTATGATCTCCTGGCCGCACTGGGACTTAAGGCGGCTCCTGAGCCTGCTGATCATGGTAGTCAGGGTTCCGTCAGATACATACTCGTCAGTGTCCCACAGATCCATCATCAGCTCTTCCCTTGTGACCACATCAGGCCGCTCCTCAGCCAGCTTTACAAACACCCGCCGCTCAGATTTTGTGAGAGCGATCTCCCGGTCTCCCTGATACAGGGTCTGCCCCTCCCAGTCAAAATGCAGGTCTCCTCCCAAAAAGATCTGTTCCTTCACCTTGTACTCATAGGTTCTTCTCAGTATAGCCTGGATCTTGGCCTTTAAAAGCTCCAAATGGAAGGGCTTCTCCACATAATCGTCTCCCCCCTGGGCCATGGCCATGATCTTGTCCCTGTCATCGCTCCGGCTGCTGATGTATAGGACAGGCACCTTGGATACCTGCCGTATCCTGCCGCACCAGTAAAAGCCGTCAAAATAGGGCAGGTTAATGTCCATCAGCACCAGCTGAGGCCTGCACTGGGTAAATTCCTCCAGAATATTGTCAAAACCCCCCGGGATAGCGGTGTCATATCCCCACACGGCCAGAGAGGAGCTGATCTCCCTGGCCAGAATCTCATCGTCTTCCACGATCATGATCTTCATACATTGTCCTCTCTCGGTCTGGCCGCGTAATTTTTAATATCCCGCGGTGATCCCCCGCTTAGTAGTCCCCCGCGGATTTCCACATTTTCCTCACAGGATCCCCGCCTCGGCGTTTTGGGAGAAATATTCAAACCACTGGTCGTAGTCCATCCGCCCTGACTTTAACTCCTCTGCCAGCAGAAGCAGGTTAACACTGTTGACGGCTCCCCCCGACACACCGGTCCTGTGGCTGATATTGTTCAGTCTGTCCTGAAAACCTCCCACAAATTCTCCTGACACAAAGGCAAAGTGAAACTCGTCTACATTTTCATCAAAAATCTTCCACCACTCATTGGGGTTGATGCCCTTTTGGCGCGCCTTGTTCTCCTCAATATACCGGACCATCTCATCCGCCTGGCTCATGGGCAGGGGATAGCCCTTGGAGTAAGCCTTGTTGTCCAGGATCAGCCCTTTTTTTCCATAATAGACACACACATCCGGCTTGCGGGTATCCCCCAGGCGAGCTCCTTTCAATTCAAGCTCAGTGGTGAGAAGCTCTGCTGTCTGGATCTCATAGTCCCTGTTGGAATCACTGTCAAATCCCAGGTCAATGAGGATCAGGTATTTGTGGTCAACATGCTCCAACCGCTTTCTCACCTCATCCTTGACAACCGAGCGGTCGGATTTGCGCAAATGCCCGGTTCTAAGCTGAGAGGGGATGGCAAGTCCCTGGATCTTGTCGGTGATCTTGTAGGTATCCCTCAAGCGGCTCACTGACAAACCGATATTCTCAAATCCCCGGATCTCATCCAGGATAACGCTCTCTGTCTCCGGGATGCCTTTCTTTTCCAGCATAGCGGCCAGCCAGGGAAGGGTCCGGTAGTCGGAGACAAGGGCCTGGATCAGGTAGGTCCTGCGGTTTCTCAGATAATCTCTGTCCCCGGCCTTTGTGGCCAGCATGTCCCACAGGACCCGCTTGGGAATCTTGGCGTACCTGGAAGTCCCCTTTATGCCCTTGGCCGCCTTTCTGCCTTTCAGGGTGATCCGGTATGCCTGGGGGATGGTGTCTGTGTAAATGCCGCTGCCCTTTCCCGCTGTCACCTGCCTTTCTTCCTGTTCCACCCACCCAAGCTGTTTTAACCAGCCGCAGATGGTCCTGACATATTTGTCGCTGGTTCCCTCGGTGTCCGCCAAAAGCCTGCTCCTCTCTTTCTGGCTGTCCGCCTCCTTAAGACCCTGGAGGATCTGGCTCTGAGGTATGGAGGTAAATCCCGCCTCCCCGATAAATCCCAGCATCCCGCCCAGCTCAAACTTGGTCATATGCCCCTTATGAACCAGCAGGTTCACGATCCGGCACACAGGGGGGTAGGACAAAAACGCCTCTGTCAGGATCTCTTCCTCCTCAGGGCTTTTGTCAGCGGAAGCGGCGTAGCGCTTTCCGGCTTCTGACAGAGCGCAGGTGTCCTTGTCCCTGTCATAGTCCAGAAACCCAACACTCACCGCCCACCTTAAAAAAGAATCCGCCGGCCAGTCGCCCTGATATTCCTTTCGCTGGCCTGGAAGAGCGGCCTGAACGATGCCGGTGCAGGGGGAGCTGCTTCTGGTAAATCCTTTTGGGATCCCCTTTCCCTTCAGATGGGTGTAGGGGATGGCCATGTCCTCCTCAGACAGTTCTCTTATAAATTCATCCCTCCCGTAGGACTCAGGCACAAGTCTTGGGATCTTGTCCTCCCTCAGCATCTTATTTACCGGAGAATCATACAAAAACAGCTGGACCACACGTTTTAAATTGCCCAGCACATAGGCCTCCTGGACCCAGCCAAAGGTTCTCTCTGCCATAATCCACCTTTCTCCTCTGAAATCTAATAGTTTGTAATCAGGACCTCCTCCGTGAGATTCTCCTTGTTCCTGGTGTGATAGTTGCAGTTATTGTAATCAAAACGGATCTTGTGCATGTGATACCCCCTGTCCCGCTTCCACTGGATCAGCTCCGAATTCTTAAGCCCCTTGTGGCGGGTCACGTTTGACAGGGCAAACTTTACCCCCCGCCGGTCCAGATCATCCAGGATCTCAAACAGCTTTTTATCATCCGCCGCGGACCACCCTTTAAAACCTCTCTTCCCGTCATTGTAGCTGCCGCAGGTGATCAGGTAAGGCGGGTCCGCGTAAAGAAAATCTCCTGGTTTCAGGATATGATAATCAAAGTCCCCGAAATCCTGGGACATGAACCGGATATCTCCGATGACCTCAAACATCCGCAGGAGATTTTCCCTCATATTTTTGTTAAAAGAACTTTTCGCCCTGCCGAAGGGGTTATTGTACTCATGGTCCGAGTTAAACCTGAACTGGTAGTTGAAGCTGTAGCACATGAGTACATACAGATCCAGAGGCTCCCTTGTCTGGTTGTAGTAGGCCCGGAAAGCCTCGTAGCCTTCCTGATTATGCTTGCTCAACCCCCACTGGGCGATCTTCTCGTCAATGTACCTCAATGTTTTCTCCGGCCCATTGTCCTGAAAGGCCTTCAGGATCTGGATCAGATAGACATTGATATCATTGGCCACATGGCGGCAGGCCTTTGTGTTGATGGACACATCACAGCCCCCGCAGAATAAGTCTACCATCAGATCAATGTCTTTCGGAAACCATCTCTGCATCTGGGCCATGATCCGGTATTTATTTCCAATATAATTCATAGGTGATTTTATGTACCGCATCCTGGTCTCCTCAGAAAATACAATTGTTTTATACATTATACCATACCGCCGCCATTGGCCGCAATTAAACTTTAAACACAAAGAGACACAAAAAACCGAAGCCGTCCCTTTAAAAAGAGGAACAGCTCCGGGGCAGATGAACGATCCGGCGCGTTCGGTCCCACCGCCACCAAAGGATAGGCTTTCCAAAAGTCTTGACATAACCCGCAAGGTTACATCAGACCCATGAGAGTAGGCACTCCTAAGGACAAGGCCGGGACATAGGTCACTGCCAGCAGCAGCAAAAACAGCACCGCGAAATATGGCAGAAGGGTTTTGGTCACATCCTCAATGCGGATCTTGCTGATGCCGCATCCCACAAACAGGACCGAGCCTACAGGCGGGGTGATATTTCCCATACACATGTTGAAGATCAGCATGACGCCGAACTGGATGGTAGTCATCCCCAGGCTCTCCGCTATGGGCAGGAAGATTGGGGTGAAGATCAGGATCGCCGGGGTGATGTCCATGAACATTCCCACAACCAGAAGAATCACGTTCATCAGCAGGAGGATGACAATCTTGTTGGTGGAGATCGCCATGATGCCCGCGCTGATGGCAGCCGGGATCCCGGAGTAGGCCATGACAAAGGACATGGCTGATGAGGCGGAGATCAAAAACAGGATGATGCCGCTGGTACACGCGCTGTTCACCAGGATCTTCATAAAGGATTTCATGGTAATGCTCTTGTAGCAGATGGACAGGATCACGCAGTAGAGCACACAGATACCCGCTCCCTCGGTGGCCGTGAAGACGCCGCCTACGATACCGCCGATGACAATGATGATCAGCAACAGGCTTGGAATTGCCTGGAGGGTCACTTTTACCGCCTCGTTCACAGGTGTTTTCCCTGACACGGGATACTTGTGCTTTTTGGCATAGATAAACGCCACCACCATGGTTCCCAGTCCCATGAGAAGTCCCGGCACATAGCCTGCCATAAACAGGGTGGAGATGGATACGCCGCCGGCTACCGTGGAATACACGATAAAGGCGCTGGTAGGCGGAATCAGAAGTCCTGTTGGGGCGGAGGCGATGTTCACCGCTGTGGCAAAAGCCGGGTCATACCCCTCATCCTTCTGGATCGGGTAGATACAGCCGCCCATGGCGGAAGCTGCTGCCACGGAAGAGCCGGACAGAGCGCCGAAGAGCATATTGCCAACCACGTTGGCCTGGGCCAGGGAGCCTGGGATCCAGCCCACAAACAATTTGGCGAAATTCACCAGACGCCTGGCGATACCGCCGTTGTTCATGATATTGCCCGCCAGGATAAACAGAGGGATAGCCAGGAGGGAAAAGCTCTCCACGCCGCTGTTCATTTTCTGCATGGTGATGAAAGTAATCTGATCCCATGACAGGGAGGATATGGCGGTCACAATAGATGATATGACGATGCTTACAGAGATCGGGCATCCCAGAAACAGGAGAATGCCGAATACAACAAACAGGATGGCTGTGGTAAGTGCTATGTTCATGATTCATTTCCTCCTATCTCTATTCCGGTAACATCCTCATAGATATTGATGATCTGGGCCACAATGATAAACAGCCCGGAAACGGGAGCCATGGCATATACCAGACTTCTGGGGATTCCCAGCAGCGCGGAGAATACCTTGGTGGCGCTCATGGCCAGCTTAAAGCCGCCGATGGTGATGACAAACACAGCGAACACCAGGATCAGCACGTCGATCCCGATCATCAGGATTCTTCTCTTCTTTGGACTTAAGCTGTCCCGCACCAGGACCAGGCACATATGTTCCCTGGTGATAAAGGCGTAGGCGGCTCCCACAAACCCTGTCCAGATCAGGAAATACCTTACCAGTTCCTCGGTAAAAGCCGCGGGACTGTTTAAGACATAGCGGGTAAATACCTGGTACAGCACCAGCAGGGTCATGACAGACAGAAGGACCGTGGCGATCCCTGACAGGATCCTGGTCATCCATTTCTTAATAACGGTCAGCAGTTCTTTCATATGTAGTCCTCCCTCCTATTCCACAGAATTGATGATGTCAAGCAGAGCCTGTACTCCCGGATATTCCTGGCAGTACTCAGCCACCATGCCACTGGTGGCCTGGCGGAACGCCTCTTTGTCCACATCATCCACAAACTCTACATTCATCTGGGTCTTTGCCTCCTCTATGGCCTCCTCAATAGCCCCGTCCCATGCCACCTTATGGCTGTCCGTGGATCTGTGGGCAGCCTCTAAGATGATCTGCTGATCCTCAGGGCTGATGTTTTTCCACACCTTGGCGCTCATGACCATAACGTCGGGGATCATGGCGTGCTGGTCTGTGGAGTACACTTTACAGATCTCCCCGTGTTTTCCTGTAGTCAGCGCTGTCTCATTGTTCTCCGTACCGTCGATGATTCCGGTCTGGAGGGAAGTGTAGACGTCTCCATAGGACATGGCCACAGGGATCCCGCCTAGGGCCTTTAACATGTCGGTCTGGGATTTCATGTCCTGCACGCGGATCTTCAGCCCCTTCAGATCCTCCGGCACCCGCACTGCCCGGTCTTTGGTGTAGAAGGAGCGCGCGCCTGATGTGTAATAGGTCAGTGTGACAAAGCCGTCATCCTCTGAGGACAGGAAGAAATCTTCCATCTGCTGGGAATCCATAATGTGGTAAAAGTCTTCTGTGTCATCAAAAATATAGGGAAGTCCAAAAGTGTGGTAGGACTCATTGTAAGTGGCCAGACCTGGGGCAGACACTTTTGTCATGGAGATGACGCCTGCCATCAGCTGTTCCATGTTCTCATTTTCCGATCCCAGCTGTCCGTTTGGGAAGATCTGGACCTTGATCCTGCCGTTGGTTCTCTCCTCCACCTCCTGGGCGAACTCCAGCATGGCAATGTGAACCGTGTGAACCTCACTGAGGCCGTGAGCCAGGGTCAGGATCATAGGATTATCCGGGGTGGCTTCCGTGCTGGTTCCCGCCCCGCTCTGGGCGCACCCGGCCATGGTCATAACTGACAGAGCCAGAGCCGCCGCGACTGCCGCGAATTTTTTCATTGTCATTACCTCCTTTACATCCCGATCAGATCGAACTGTTCAAAGGAAACCAGGATCTTGTGATCTTTTTTCGGGTTCTTGTATTTGATCTCCACGGATTTCAGCCTCTGGCTGTAGTACCAGCCCTCCTCTGCCTCCTCAAACTTCCGTCTGTGGAGAAAATGGGAAATCTCTTTTCCGTCTATGGTCACCCAATAGGGCGATTTCTCCCTGTGGATCATATCAAGGTACAGGTCTTCCACAGCGGTTTCGTAGGAGCCTTCCTGCCTGAATTCCACATAGGTCCTCTCCCCTGCCGTCACGGTGATAAAGGTCTTCAAATAGTTTCCCTTCTCATAGTCCATGGAAATGCCGTCATCCTCGTACAGGGTAAACCGGCTGTCTGTGTCCGGAGCGCATAAGAGGGAGATCCCGGTGGCCTGCTCGGTTTTTAAGTTATCGATCTCATTGATGGCCATGGGAATAATGGCCCCGCTCTTTACATAAAGAGGGATGCTGGAAAGCTCCACCGGCACCTCAATGGTCTGGCCACCCTCATAGGCCTCTCTGGTATAAAAATCATAGAAGGTCTGGCCTTTTGGCAGATAAATCCTTCTGGAGCGGGCTCCCTTTTCCACCACATTGGCCACCAGAAGAGAATCGCCAAGCATAAAGTCCACTCCCTCCTCGTAGCAGTTGGGGTCGTTCTGGAACGCGCCGCACATGGGCTCCATAATGGGAAGTCCTGTCTCATGGGCCCTGTAGGTCAGGGAGTAAAAATATGGACTCAGGGCATAGCGGAACCGGATGGCCTGGCGTATCATGTCTTTACAGTCACTGTACATCCAGGGCTCTGTCACCGTATTGTCCGTGTTGGTGGAGTGGATGGAGAATCGGGGCTGGAAGATCCCGTTCTGGATCCAGCGCACAAACAGTTCCTTCTCCGGCGCTGGCCCGTAGAAGCCTCCAATATCGCATCCCTGGCTTGCCACTCCCGACAGGCCCATCCCCAGGATAGTGGCGATGTTGTATTTTAAGGAATCCCAGCAGGTTAAGTTATCCCCTGCCCAGGTCTGGGCGTACCGCTGAATCCCGCAGTGTCCGGACCTGCAGACAATATAGGGTCTGGTGTTGTCAAAGGTCTCCCGGATAGCCTCGTCTGTGATATGGCACATAATGTTGGACATCACCGACTTAAGCTGCCCTATGGTCCCGCCTTTCCCCTCAAAATCGCACCGGCTGTCCTTGTCCACCACGCTGTCATACTCACAGTTGTCGTTCCAGATGGAGCAGGTTCCGTATTCCAGCACATTTTCCTTCAGAAGCTTTTTCCAGTTGTCCCGGGTGACCTGGCTGGTGTAATCCACGAACATTCCGGTTCCTCCCCACCAGGTGCCGGTGGCCGGCTGGTCGCTGACGCTGGACTTTATAAACATCCCTTTTGCCTTCATCTCTTCCAGCTTAGGGTGAATCAGCAGGATTCCCGGCTTTACATTGGGCGTCACTGTGATGCCTCTGTCCCCCATCTGTTTAAAGAACTCTTTGGGATCCTTAAACCGTTTTTTGTTCCAGGTAAACACGCACCTTTTGACTCCCTTGTCCGTCTCAACCGTACAGTAGCCGGAGGACAGCTGAAACCCGTCCACCGGGATCTTCTCCTCCCTGGTGGTGTCGATAAAGTCCACGATAGCGTCGTCACAGTCCGCCTCCAGCTCCGGATAGTACATGGAGGATCCCAGATACCCTAAGGCGTACCGGGGCAGCAGTGCGGACTTTCCCGTCAGGTCCGTGTACCTCTCCACCACCGCTCTCACCGTGGGGCCCGCGATGAGGAACAGGTCAATATCTCCCCCGTCAACCCGGTAGCGGCTGTGCGTTTTCCAGTAATTGCTCTTCTCCCGTCCCATGTCAAAATCACATTCATAGGTGTTGTGATAAAAATAGCCTGCTGCCTTTTTCGTGGTCCGGTTCAGCTTGATATAGAATGGAATATGCTTGTACAGGGAGTCCGTCTCCCTGGGATTGTAGCCCATCGCGTCCTTTGGGCTCATGCTCATGAACTTCTGGGCCTTATTAAACGGTCCGCTCTTCTCCCCAAACCCGTAGAAGCAATCGTCGGCGCTGATCTCGCTGGTGTGGATCCTTCTGTGGTTGCTGTCCTCCTGATAGGCCAGGTCCACGATGTCCCCGTGAAGCATGGTCCCCTCCTGGTCATAGACGCAGATCCTAAATGGTTCCTTCTCCACAACCACCTTCAGAAGCTTTCCCTGGATGACCGCCTGGCTGTCCTCGTCTGTCAGAACCGCCTTTGCCGGCTCCACACGTCTTCGATACGGTTTCATAAAATCGTCCATCCGGTCCTCCCAGGCCGTCATCACCAGGCTGTAGGACTCCTCCGCGAAATCTCCGTCAAACCCCGCACGGATCCGCACGATGGAATCCGTGACAAACATCAGCCGGATCTCCACACCGTCTGTGAGGATTGAAAATCCATTTTGTTTCTGAACTACTTGGAGAACTTTGGTACAGATCTTCACTTTTGCTTTTCCTCCTTTTTTACTAAACAAGTTTGTAATCTCATCATAATCAAAATCCATGGTCAATACTAGACAGATTTTGCCTGAAATATATAATTATTAAACATATCTTGCTCTTTTTTCCAAAAGATGTTATTCTATTTATATAAATTTTTCATGAAAGTGCTTACATTTTTGGGGTAATTTTTTATTTTAACAGGGAGGGAACCGATTTGATCGACCAGGCAGGGATTCAGATGGCGCAGGGGAGCAGCATCGCCTGTGAACGCATAGGCGGGGTAAACGACAATATGTTCAAGTCCCACTATCACAACTACTATGAGATTTATTATCTGGAGGAGGGAGAACGGTACCACATGCTCCAGGACAATCTGTACCCTCTCTCCCCGGGACAGCTGATCCTGTTTTCCCCCTACATCATGCACCGTTCCTACGGTGAAGAGAACATCCCCTTCAAGAGGATCGTCCTGTATTTTCAGCGGGAGGAGATCGCCTCCCAGGAACTTTTGGAACTTCTGGACCAGGGGAACGGAGTCTACCGCCCCGAACTCAGGGTTCAGGTCCTTCTCCACAGGATCTTAGAGACCCTTCTGGAGCAGACGGACATCTCCTCCGGGCTGCAGCAGGGCTACCGCCACACCCTTCTCAACCTGCTCCTCTACACTATGATATTCCAGACCCAGAAGCTGGCAATGAACACCGGGGGCCAGCAGAGCCGCATGAGCCAGGTCATCAGCTATATCCACAATCATTACCAGGAGGAGCTCTGCCTGGAACAGCTGGCCAGAAAGTTCTACATCAGCCCTTACTACCTGTGCCGGGAATTCAAGCACTATACCAACAGCACTGTCATCCAGTATATCAATATCACCAGGATCATGAACGCCCAGCGAAAATTTATGGAGACGGACAAGAATATTACCCAGATCAGCAAAGAGACCGGCTTTTCCAACATCACCCATTTTAACCGGGTCTTTAAGATGGTGACCGGCATGACCCCCTCCAGCTACCGCAAGACTCACCGCAATGTTATGGGGGAGATCCGTTACAGTTCCCACCATGACGAATCACCCCGCTGACTTGTCATGGGCCAGTACCGTTATGGAGTCAAAGCACACGCTGTTACGTTCACAGGGCACCTGTGAGCGGCAACCCCCAAGGGCAAGGAGATTGAGGTAAAATCCCAGAACCAGTGGTGACAGGTATCCTCTTCTGTGGTACACTAAACCTGAACAAGATTATTATAGAAAGAAGGATAATGCCATGGCAGATCAAAACAGCTATTTATGGAAAGATAAAAAACATCATCTCTGGTTTCCCATCAGCTTCACCACCTACTATATTGAAGACGACCGGCTGATGATCAAACAGGGGCTTTTAAACACCACCTTAGACGAGACCCTCCTCTACCGCATCGTGGACCTCACCTTCCACCAGACTTTTGGGGGCAAGATCTTCGGCACAGGAGATATCATCCTCAAGACCAAGGTGGATGCCACCCCGGAGATCGTTCTGAAAAATATTAAAAGGCCAATGGAAGTCCGCAGGTTTCTGTCCCAGGCTATTGAGGAATGCCGCCAGTCCCGCAATGTGGTGGGCAAGGAATTCTATGGAGGCCCAGCCCATGAACACACGGACGCGGACGACGACGGATTCTGTGACTTGGATCACCGGCCCATGTGACAGCAGAGCCTTTGCCGGCCAGGTGGTTACTGTTGGGGGCATGTGAACAGCAACACACTCCATGCTTTGGACCTCACTATCCACAAAATATCCATTGCGTTTTTAAAACTTTTGTATTATAATAAGTTGTCGCTTTAAAGCGTGCAAGTAAAACAAAAAGGGGCTGTCCACAGCCCCCAGGGCACAAGGAGAACAACTATGGGACTTGAATTTATGAACATGCTGCCCTCCCCGGCCGAGATCCGGGAGCAGTTTCCCCTCCCCAAAGGGATGGCGGCTTTGAAAGAAAAACGGGATCAGGAGATCAAAGATGTGCTCACAGGGAAGAGCCAGCGCTTCCTGGTGATCATTGGCCCCTGTTCCGCTGACAATGAGGAGGCCATGCTGGATTACGCCACCCGGCTGGTTCCGGTCCAGGAGAAAGTGAAGGACAAGGTCATCATCATCCCCCGGGTCTACACCAACAAACCCCGGACCACAGGGGAGGGCTATAAGGGGCTCCTCCACCAGCCTGACCCGGAGAAGCAGCCCAACATGTACGAGGGCCTGATCGCTATTCGGAAAATGCACATGCATGTGGTGCAAGAGACCGGGCTCACCACCGCGGACGAGATGCTCTACCCTGAGAACTTAAGGTACCTGGATGATCTTATGTCCTACATAGCCGTAGGCGCGCGGTCCGTGGAGAATCAGCAGCACCGCCTGGTGGCCAGCGGCTGTGATGTGCCTGTCGGCATGAAAAATCCCACCAGCGGCGACCTGTCGGTCATGCTCAACTCCGTTGTGGCAGCTCAGGGCTCCCACGAATTTATCTTCCGGGGGTGGGAGGTAAGGACTCCCGGCAACCCGCTGGCCCACACCATTCTGCGGGGAGCGGTGAACAAGCATGGCCAGAATCTTCCCAACTACCACTATGAGGATCTGATCCTGCTCCACCATCTCTACAATGAGCGGAATCTTGTGAACCCGGCCTGCATCGTGGACGGCAACCACTCAAACTCCGGCAAGCAGTATCAGGAGCAGATCCGCATTGTCAAGGAGGTTCTCCACAGCCGCCGCCACAGCCCGGAGATCCATGACATGGTGAAGGGGGTTATGATCGAGAGCTACATTGAGCCTGGAAACCAGAAGATAGGGGAACACTGTTACGGCAAATCCATTACAGACCCATGTCTTGGGTGGGAGGACTCAGAGAAGCTTATCTATGAGATCGCGGAGGGGTTGTGATAACCCCGGTTCACATCGTTCTATACTGTCACGCAGAAGACCTGTTGCTGCAAAAAACAGCGGCAGGTCTTTTTATTAACTTTCTTTTATTAATCTGACTTGTCCGTCAATTTATAAATTCATTACATTTTTTTTGATTTTTTCTTTCTTGTAATACTTGTATTTTTTCTTTTGTCGTGCTACAATGAATTTGTATAATATCAAATGTCACATAGTCTTTTTTCTATAAGTAAGGGGGCTGGTTTATGTTACGGAAAACGATGGATATTCGTCAGAGATCCCGTCCTATTCCGCTAACCGTATTGATCACAACTGCCAACTCTTGTGATTGCGATATATATGTGGAATATGGAGCATCCAGAGTGAACGTGAAAGATTACGAGGCGATGATACGGAACTTTGACACTCAGGCAAGAACGCAGTTATTCTTTTTTAACGGCACAGACGAACAATACGCGGAAGCCCGCATCCAGCGGCTTTTTGCTCCCTGATAGATTGATAATGGAAAACCCGTGACTCCATGTCCTGAACCGTTACGAAAACTATCGAGCAGGGGCGGCCCTTCCCCCTCTCGCCGTACCTGGGCGGAGCGGGGCCGCTTTAGCGGCCATATTCCTCTCTGTCTCGTGTACACAAAAAGGTGAAAGATCCTGGAACATTCCGATCTTTCACCTTTTATTTTATCTACCCAAAAAATGCCATGGCCCCTTTGATTCCAAAATACAGGATCACCAGAACCCCCAGCGCGATCCGGTAGTAGCCGAACAGCTTGAAATCATTTCCGCGGATATAGCTCATAAGGAATTTGATGGAATACACGGACACCAAAAATGCCACTACCATGCCGAAGATCAGGGTAAACACTTCGGCTCCCGTAAAATGAAACCCGAATTTAAAAAGCTTCAAAAGGCTGGCCCCGAACATCACCGGAATCCCCAGAAAGAAGGAGAACTCCGCCGCCGCGCTTCTGGAGCATCCTAAAATCATGGCACCCAGGATGGTGGCTCCTGACCTGGAGGTACCCGGCACCAGGGAAAGCACCTGGAACAGGCCAATATACAACGCCAGCCGGATAGAGATCTGCCCGGTTCTCTCCACTCTTGGCCTCTGGCCGTAGTTCTGGTTCTCCACCACGATGAACAGGATTCCGTACAGGATCAGCATGGCCGCCACAATATAGCTGCTTCTCAGATGAGCTTCCATCCAGTCATCTAAAGGGATTCCTATGATTGCCGCCGGAAGGCAGGCGATGACTACCTTGAGCCACAGGATCATGGTGTGCCTTTTTATCATCACACTGCTTGGGCCCAGCTGCCACACATTGGCCATGTCCCGCTCTCTCACGTTTTTCTGGCTGACAAAAGGATTCAGTTTTTTAAAATATAGAAGGACCACCGCCAGAATAGCCCCCAGCTGGATGACCACCATGAACACTTCCCGAAATTCCTCTGTCACATTTAAGTGGATCAGATCGTCCAGCAGGATCATATGTCCGGTGCTGCTGATGGGAAGCCATTCTGTAAAGCCCTCAACGATCCCGAATACCAGGACCTTCAACACTTCATTGATACTCATCGCGCGCTCCTCTAAATATTTTCAATCTGCCAGTCAACAGGGTCCACTCCATGGGATCTTAAAAATTCATTGGCCTGGCTGAAATGACGGCAGCCGAAAAATCCCGTGTCCGCTGAGTAGGGACTTGGGTGAGGCGCTTTTAAGATCAGATGCTTGGGATTGTTGAGCATGGAAGCCTTTTTCTGCGCCGGGCGTCCCCAGAGAAGGTACACAATGGGACGGTCCTCCTTGTTGACCGCCTCAATAATGGCATCCGTAAAATACTCCCAGCCCTTTCCCTGATGGGAGTTTGGCTTGTGGGCCCGCACGGTCAGCACGGTATTGAGCATCAGCACCCCCTGCTTTGCCCATTTCTCCAGATATCCGTTGTTGGGAATCTCACATCCCAGATCATCGTGAAGTTCCTGGTAAATGTTTTTAAGAGACGGCGGGGTCTTCTGCCCCGGCAATACGGAAAATGACAGGCCGTGGGCCTGGTTGGCTCCGTGGTAGGGGTCCTGCCCCAGCACCAACACCTTAACCTCTTTTAACGGCGTCAGATGCAGAGCATTAAAAATATCATCCGCGGGCGGGTACACTGTGGTTGTATTGTACTCCTGTTTCACAAACTCATACAGCTCTTTGTAATATGTTTTTTTAAACTCGCCGCCCACTGCCTCCAGCCAGTCGTTCTGCAAAGCTCCCATAATCCTGTATCCTTTCTTTGGCGCTGTCAGGCAGAACCTGCCCACAGCGCCATTTCTTCTTAAAATGTATTCTTGAAATATTGTTTTCTTTCCCTTTTTTCACTGCTATTGTACTTCCAAGCTTTTCACAGCCGTACCGCCACTCCCCGGCCCCGGAGATATTGTTTCAGGTCCCTGATCTCCAGCTCCTTGTAGTGAAATAAAGACGCCGCCAGCGCCGCATCTGCCTTTCCCTCAGTGAGGGCCTCATAAAAGTGTTCCCTGGTCCCCGCGCCTCCCGACGCGATGACAGGCACTGACACATTGTCCCCGATCAGCGCCGTCAGCTCACAGTCATATCCAGCCTTGGTCCCATCCCGGTCCATGCTGGTCAGCAGGATCTCCCCGGCCCCCAGGCGGTCCGCCTTCATGGCCCACTCCACCGCGTCAAGGCCAGTGTCGATGCGGCCGCCATGTTTGTATACATTCCACCCTGAGCCATCCTTCCGCCGCTTGGCGTCGATGGCCACCACCACGCACTGCCGCCCGAACCGGTCAGCCGCGTCACGGATCAGGTCTGGGGTGTCGATGGCGGAAGAATTGATGGAGATCTTGTCCGCGCCCTCCCGCAGAAGCCGCTTAAAATCCTCCACTGTCCGGATACCGCCGCCAACGGTAAAGGGGATAAAAACCGTCTCCGCCACCCGGCGCACCATGTCCACAATGGTCTCCCTGGCATCAGAGGAAGCGGTGATATCCAGAAATACCAGCTCGTCGGCCCCTGCTTTTCCGTAGGCTGCCCCGATCTCCACCGGGTCTCCCGCGTCTCTCAGATTCACAAAATTGACTCCCTTTACCACCCGGCCATTATGTACATCCAGACAGGGAATGATTCGTTTTGTAAACATACGCACCTCCGCCAATGGTCAAAGCTCTACAAAGTTTTTTAAGATCCTAAGGCCCACATCCCCGCTCTTCTCCGGATGAAACTGGCAGGCGTAAAGATTTCCCCATTCCACAGCCGCGTGGATGTGGGTGCTGTACTCCGCGGACGCCGCCACCGCCGCCTCATCCTCTGCCTTCAGATAATAGGAGTGGACAAAATATACATACTCTCCAGAGGAAACTCCGGCAAACAGCCTGGAATCCGGCCTTATATCCAGGGAATTCCAGCCCATATGAGGAATCTTAAGACCAGCGCGGTCCGGGATCCTCAAGTTCTTTCCTTTTAAAAGGCCAAGTCCTTCCACTCCCTCGCTCTCCTGGCTGCTCTCAAACATCAGCTGCAGCCCCAGGCAGATGCCAAGAAACGGGGTCTTCTCAGCCGCCGCCTGACGGATCACCTCCACCAGACCATACCGGCCCAGCCTTCCCATGGCGTCCCCGAAAGCCCCCACGCCTGGCAGAATAATCTTGTCCGCTGAGAGGATCTCATCCTGGTCCCTGGTGATCACTGCCTCCTGTCCCAGAAACGCCAGGGCTTTCTCAACGCTCCTTAAATTTCCCCCGTCGTAATCTATGACCGCAATCATGTCCTTACCCCTTCTTTATCCTGGCGGGATTGTGCCCCGCGAGGTTGATCCAAACCTTTCGCGGCCTTCCATGTAATGCCAGCCGCCCTACGAAAGTCATTATACAGATTTCCTCATAAAATTACAACTGCTTTTCCAGGCTTTTTATCCATCCCACAGAATTCTCCGCCACAGCCACAGCCCTCTCTTTGATTTCCTCTGTCACCTGGCTTAAGGTTTGATGAACCCGGTACATGCGGGATTTTCTGTTAAAGAAAACCGTTTTCTCAAAAGGCCACCGGATCACTGTGGGAACCTTAAATCCCTCCCCCAGCTCCCACACCAGCAGCTCCCGGTTCATGGTCATGGCAAGCCAGCGGGTATACTTCTGCCACTGAGGCAGGTAGCCTTCCTCAATATAAGTCTCCGCCTCCCTGGTGTTGCCTGTCAGGGGAGCGCCGCAGTGGGGGCAGATGTCGTCGGGAATCTCGCCAGGCTCCCAGATATCCTTGGTACAGGCTTTGGAGCACTGCCGCCAGGTCTCGTTGCCGCAGGGCGCTACCACCCTCTCCTGGTCCAATGAGCTGTCATAGATGGCAGCGTCGGTATTGGTGGTTACGATAAAATAGTCTTTTCCCTCCAGAAGCCTGGCCAGAGCCTGATAGGCCAGACCAATATCCGGGTTCTTCGTATGGTTCCACTCCCCGCCGATGCCTACCAGCACCTTGGCGGCGGCGGCTAAGTCCTCCAACGCTTTTTTCTCTCCCAGTACTCTGCTCTCTTCTTTATCCATGATCATCCCACGCTTTCCGGAGGACAGAAAGATGCTGCCTCCCATTGTTCTCAGGACAGTATAGCATCGCGGGGGGGAATCCGCAAGATTAGTATTTTTTATATTCCCAATTCCTCATGGAAATATTTTAAGGGTGAATATACATACCGGCGTTTAAACTCACTTTCATGTAAAATCCGCTTTCCCTGGGCATGACCGCAATAATCATTTATGAATATTGAAACCTCATTTTTTATTTTTTCTATATTTTTGACTGTCTCTGTATACTCATCATGGTCTACAACCGCTGTCTCATTTCCTTATATATTCAATCTTTTGGATATCACCGCTTTGGAATAATCCAGACCTGACTGAGATTTTCTGGAGCGGACAGAATTTTTAATATGGTATGCGTTAGAATGAGAAATATGCGTCCGATATGGAATGCGGATCCGATTTTCTTTACGTCTGTATTAACAGGCAGGTACAGGCCCTTTGCTTTTTCTTTAAAATTTCCGTAAATGGAGGATTGGGATAAGCTTTATAGAACATGTCAGACAACCTTAAGATCTGATAATCAAATTCTTCTTGAAATACCATAGATTTTCTCCTGATTAGTCGTAAAAGGCGGAAAGACCGCAATCTTCCCGCCAATTCATCACTCGGTTATTTTTTAGTTTACCGACGAGTCGGAACCGTCACTCGCCTCATCTGTGAAGACTAATCTTCTCTTATTATTTTACTCTATATGATGCTTATTGGCAACCAGTATTTTTTACAATTTTATTACGCCAGGAGAACGGTTTACTGCCCACAGGCAAGTTTGTGAGGAAATTCCCTCCGGTTTGGTCTCTCTTCTTTCCACCTCCCCGGCTCTTTCTACAACAGATCCCCCGGCCCAGTGACCTTCTGGTTCCGCGGATCTTCCTGGCCGCTGCCTTCGGAATTCTGCTGATCATGGTTCTCTTCCGGCGCGACAAGGCTGAGAGCGCCGCTGCCATCCGCATGGTAAGTCACATCTCCTGCGATGATATCCGTATCCATCGCCATAGCGCCATCTGGATTCAGATAATACCAGACATTGTTTACCTGAATCAGCCCCGTGGCCATGGTGCCATCCTGGTTCAGATAATACCAGACGCCGTCTTTCAGAAGCCAGCCTGTGGCCATTCGTCCTTCCTGGTCAAAATAGTACCAGTTATTGTCAATAGGCCTCCAGCCGGTTACCCTGGCACCGCTTCCCTTCAGAAAATATCTTTGACCGCCATCCTCAAGCCAGCCCGTTTTCATGAGGCCCCTCTGGTCAAGATAATACCACTCTCCGCTGTCGTTAACCCAGCCTCTGGACATGGCTCCGCTCTGATCCATGTACCGCCAGGTGCCGTCAGGCCTGATCCAGCCCGTGGCCATGGCCCCGGAATCTGCCAGATAGTAGGTCTGGCCTCCTTCCTCAAGCCATCCGGTCTCCATGGCCCCGGTTGTCCTGTCTCCGAAATACCAGGTTCCGTTGTCGTCGATCCAGCCCGTCACCGCGGCTCCGGAATTTCCAAGATAGTACCAGGTTTCTCCATCCGCCTTCCAGCCGTACTGCATCTTTCCTGTGGCGCTGTCCAGATAATACCGTTCCCCGCCTCTGAGGAACCAGTCTTTCAGAGCCAGGCCGTCCTGATCCATAAAGTACCAGCCATCGCCGTCATTGATCCAGGTGTCTTTCTGCATAGCATATCCCGCGTAGTAATATGTATTGCCGCCAATGGTCCGCCAGGTGTTGGCTGGGATCACATCAGAAAAATCCCGGAACTGAAAATCAATATCCACATTGCCGTTAATGCCGTTGACAGACCCGGTGCTGGTGCACTGCCACATAACCGGGGAAGCATATGACGGCCTGCGGGAATACCTGGCCACCCACACCGGATAATCCATCAGGGACATGTCCAGGTAATTGGCAAGCCAGTTCTCGTTGGCATAGATGATGGGATAGTAGCCCGCGTCGGAAATCCTGCCGCAGAACGCGTTGGCGATGGCCGCCAGCTCTTCCTTTGACAGTACCGCCTGCACGTCATCCTCCATGTCTAAGGCTACCGGGTAGGATATGGGATAGTCCTTGATCAGATCCAGCACAAAGTCCGCCTCCGCCACTGCCATCTCCGTTGTGGTGGCCAGGGAATAAATGTAAACGCCCACCTGAACCCCGGCCCGGGCCGCATTCTGAATATTCCTGTGGAAATAGGGGTCCACTGCCCCCTTTGACCGGGTACCCAGCATGACAAACGACACATCGTCCGCGGCCACCTGATCCCAGTCAATCTCCCCCTGCCACCGGGACACGTCGATGCCTCTGCGCAGAACATTTAAGATGGCAGAGCCGTCAGGCATACGATAGCTTCCATCAAAAAACTTCCAGGCATTGGAATCCGAGGTGGTGCCGGAAGCTGTGCTTCCAGACCCGCCAGAACTTCCCGAGGCTGTGTCTGTCCCGGAATTTCCAGTTCCTGCCGAACCGCCGCTTCCCCCTCCGGGGCCTCCTCCCGGGCCCGCGTTTCCTGTGCCGCCTCCCGAGCCACTGTTTCCCGCGCCCGGGCCTCCTCCCGGCCCAGAGATTCCGGCTCCCTGGCTGTTCCCCGCCCCGCCGCTTCCCGCTCCAGGACCTATATTTCCTGTATTCTGACCTCCGCTTTGAGCGCCTGCGCTTATTGAGCCAGAGGTATTCCCTTCCCCCGGCCCAGCGGCCCACCCGCTTTCCGCCGGAAGTCCCGTCAGCACCGCGACCGCTCCCGCTAATGCCAGATTCTGGCATCTCTTTATCAAAATTTTTCGTTTGCTCATAAATATCTCCTTAATCTTTTGCTGGTGACATTTTATCACAAATTTACTTTCCGTTTGTTACTTTTTGCTTAACGTTTTCTGATAACCTTTGGTCCCTTCTTACAGATGGCCGTTTCCTCAACTCTTCCATCAGCATATCCATCTCAACTTCATAACTGTCAATGATCCGCATATTATCCGCTTCCCCCAATTATCAAAAAACTACCTTTTGACAAACACACACCTGATCTCCCCCCGCGGCATCTCCCTCAGGTCTGACAGTTCCTCTGAATAGGAGAATCCAAGCTGGTTAAAATCTCTCATCTCCCGCCAGTCAGAAACCTGATTCTCCGCCAGAAATCGAACCATCTCCCCTCTTGCCATCTTGGCCAGGGTCCCCTTCTGCCTCAATTTCCCTTCCTCCAACTCCCCAAATTCCACAGTGACAAACAGATCCTCTTTTGTAATGTATTTCTGGGCACACTTAGAGTACTCTTTGGAGGCCAGATTGATGATCGTTCTATCCGGATCCAGCAGATGTTTGTACAGCCGGTCTCCCCAGAAATCATACAGGTTTTTGTATCCATTTACCGCCAGCCCGGCCTGCATCTCCAGCCGGTAGGGGGTCACTCCGTCAAAGGGCCTTAAAAGTCCATAAAACCCAGACAGAATACGCAGATGTTTTTCAATATAGGAAATCGCCTGGGAGGTGAGGACACCAGGAGCCATGTGCTGATACTGCAGGCCCTCATAGGACATCACCGCCGGAGTCAGCCCTTTGGCCAGATCCATGTTTTTAAAGCGGGTATAATTCAATTCCGCAAGCTTGTCGTTGCATTTCCACAGGGCTTTGGCCTGGGCAAGGGACAGGGAACGGATCTTTTCTTCCAGAATTCTCGTATGTTTTAGAAATTCCGGCAGTCCTCTGATATCAAAGGAATCTGTATCCACATTCATTTTCTTGGCTGGTGAAATGATGATCTTCACTGACGCTCTCTCCTTTTCCGTTTATGACCCTCTCTTGTAATCCTGTATAGTGTACCACACAAATCCCCTTGTACGCCACCTGTTTTCTCGCTTTTCCAGGACAGGCGTTCTCTGTCTGGGTCCGGGGTCTGTTATACTTCATCCATTGGGCCAGCCCCTTAGTCCTGTCCGCTCCGGCTAATCGGGGATGGGAGATTCGCGTCAAAGGGAGGCGGACGATCAAGTTGGGGAGGCCCTTCCCCCTACTTGCCATGCCGGGGTGGGGCCGCTTTAGCGGCCATATTCCTCTCCGCACCGTGTACACAAAGAAACGACCACGCCAAAAAGCATGATCGTTTCAACTTACCAATTAATTTTTTTTAATCTAATCAGCACTGGTCCTTACATAAGGGACTTGTACAGGCCAATAATCTCCTCCACAGAAGTGTCTCTTGGGTTGCCGGGACGGCATGCGTCCGCAAAAGCGGACTCTGCCAGGAACTGGATATCCTCTTCCTTCACGATCTCTTTCAGGTCTCCGGGAATGCCCACATCCTGGGACAGCTTCTTCACCGCATCCACAGCCGCTTTGCGGTACTCTTCCTGGGACATGCTGTCAACGCCCTCCACTCCCATGGCTTTGGCGATGTATTTGTACTTGTCACCAGTACATGGCCCGTTGTACTCCATGACTGTGGGAAGCAGGATAGCGTTGGCCACACCGTGAGGAGTGTCGTAGACAGCGCCTAAGGAGTGCGCCATGGAATGAACAATCCCAAGGCCTACATTGGAGAATCCCATGCCGGCCACATACTGGCCCAGAGCCATGCCTTCTCTTCCTTCCGGGGTGTTGGCCACAGCGCCTCTTAAGGAGCCCGCGATGATCTCAATGGCTTTGAGATGGAACATATCCGTCATCTCCCATGCGCCCTTGGTGATATATCCCTCAATAGCGTGGGTCAGGGCATCCATGCCTGTGGCGGCGGTAAGGCCCTTTGGCATAGAGGACATCATGTCAGGGTCAACCACAGCGATCACCGGGATATCGTGGGTGTCAACGCACACAAATTTTCTCTTCTTCTCCACATCTGTGATCACATAGTTGATGGTAACTTCCGCGGCAGTTCCCGCGGTGGTTGGAACCGCGATAATGGGAACGCAGGGCTTTTTGGTGGGGGCAACGCCCTCTAAACTCCTGACATCCTCAAACTCCGGGTTGGTAATGATGATTCCCACGGCTTTTGCCGTGTCCATGGAGGAACCGCCGCCGATGGCGATGATATAGTCTGCCCCGGAAGCCTTGAAGGCCGCCACGCCGGACTGTACATTTTCAATAGTTGGGTTGGGCTTGATATCTGAGTAGATCTCATAGACAAGACCTTCTCCCTCCAAAACATCTGTTACCTTTTTTGTAACACCGAACTTGATCAGATCAGGGTCAGAACACACAAACGCTTTTTTAAATCCTCTTGTCTTTACCTCTGCCGGGATCTCCTTGATGGCTCCCGCTCCATGATAGGAAGTTTCATTTAACACAATTCTGTTTGCCATGGCAATCTCTCTCCTTTGATTCATTACAGATTAGTTATAATTTTAACGACTATAAATCAAAAAAGAAAGTGACAAACCGCTTCTTCTGTCACTTTCCAAAAACTTTGTAAGATTCTCACAGTCTCTTTTGTGCACATTTTTTCCACACAACCCCTGCCAAACATAGCTCTGGCCGGATATGGCCGCGGCATAGAGCCCCTTTATCAAACCTCCCCCTGCCAACCGCGACTCTCAGCTGCCCGACAGGCGCGGTCTTATGCCAACGTCCCCGCTGCCCGCTACATCAGCCCCAGTTCCCTGAACACGCCCTCCAGCTTGGGGGGCATGGCCTCCACCAGCTTGCGGGCAACCTTTTCCGGTTCCTCCTCCATGCCTCCCTGGATCTATTTCACCGTCATATACACAGAACCCTGACAGTACATCTCCAATAGAAACCGGATATCCTCCTCCAAGGGCCTGCTGCCCCTTTTAGCCAGCAGCTCCTGATAAAATCCAAGGATCAGCTCAAAGTCATGCTCTTTCAGGGAATTGTGGTCATGGGAACGGAACGCGCCCATAGAGAACACCTTCTCCTCCCTGAGAAACACCAGCTTCTGAGTCAGGCTCTCCTCCACCGTGTGGCTGACCCCGATCTGCTGGAAACAGGCCAGCACCAGCTTGTCAAAATACCAGTTGATCAGATCATACTTGTCCAGAAAATTCCGGTAAAAGGTCTGTCTGGCCACCCCGGCACCCTCCACGATCTCCTTCACCGTGATCTTATCCACAGGCGTTGTCTTCATACACTCTTTGACAGAAGACGCCAATCTATACTTTGTCTTTTCCTGTTTTTCCATCCTATTTTCCATCATTTCCGCTAAATTTATTGGAATTGTTTTGTGCATTTTTCCCTTGCCAAATTCGTTTTTGTCCGCTATAATAAAGACACCATTTCAGGTATTCTGTGTTTCACGGCTGATTTCCAGCCAGGTGTCCACATCTGAGAGCATTTGTGTGACATATATTTCTGTGCACAGTCTGCATAAACCAAAGAAGGAGGTATACATATGGTATACGAAATGTTTCAAACCAAAGTAGCGGATTCTTTACGGTCACAGCTTGGCAGCGATTATAAGCTGACCCTCTTAAAGGTTCCCAAAAACAACGGCATGATCTTGGATGGGCTTTCCATCACCCGGAAGGATCTGGCCGCGTCGCCCACCATCTATCTCAACAGCTATTATGAGAGATACCAGGAAGGAATTCCATTTAACTCCATTGTCAGCGAGATTCTTCAGATTTATCAGGAAAATTCATCTGTCACCCATCTGGATTTTTCCGTTCTCAACGATTTTTCCCTATTAAGAGATAAGGTCTTGTACAAACTGATCCACACCGAGTCCAACAAAGAGCTTCTGACCGATCTCCCCAGCATCCCCTATCTGGATCTGTCCATTGTGTTTTATCTTTTTCTGGAGAAAACAGAATACGGCCAGATGACAGCCCTGATCCACAACGATCACTTAAAATCATGGAACACCACCCTGGATGATATCTACCAGCTGGCATCCATGAACACCCCTAAGTTCCTCCCGGCAGAATTAAAGACCATGACAGAAGTCATGAAATCCATTGCCAAAGAGCATCTGGGCAGCGAGTACCGGGAAGAGCTGATTGACCAGCTTTTGTCCGCTCCTTCTGTCTCTCCTCTCTACGTCCTGACCAACTCCTCCGGCATCTGCGGTGCCTGCGCCATCCTGTACCCGGACCAGCTGAAAAATTTTTCAGCTATGATGGGAAAGGATCTTGTGATCCTCCCATCCAGCATCCACGAGGTTCTGCTTATCCCCTATGAGGAAGCTCTCTCTTTTGAGGAATTGTCCAGCATGGTCTCCCACATCAACCGCTCTGAGGTCCCTGTAGAAGACCGTCTGTCCGACCAGGTCTATTTGTATTCCAAAAGCCTTGACCAGGTGGTCTTTGCCGGAACCCCCGTATCTTCCACCCTGTCATAAACCTGCTCTCTAAAAAATCAGGCTTCCCACCTGGAATACGATAACCGCCATAATCCATGCGGCCGCAAGCTGAAACAGAACCATCCCCCCGGTCCAGGAAAGGGATTTTGTCTCTCTCTTTATGGTTCCGATGGCTGCCACACAGGGAGTATACATCAGGCAGAAAACCATCAGCGCATAAGCGTTGACCGGGCCGAATCCCTGAAGAGACAGTATGTGGGACAACTCTGTCATTCCTGCCCCTGAGTTGATATTGCTGATGCCATAGAGCACGGAAAAGCTTGACACCACAACCTCCTTGGCGGACAGACCTGAGATCAGAGCCACTCCGATCTGCCAGCTTCCCAGCCCCGCCGGCTTAAGGATAGGCACCAGGCAGCGCCCGATCATGGCCGCGAAGCTTTGGGATACCTCCTCCACAATACCTCCAGGACCCATATTCAGCACAAACCACAGTACAATAGAGGCCACAAAAATGGTGGTTCCCGCCTTTGTCAGGTAGTCCTCAACCTTCTCCCACACATAGATGGCCACAGTCCGGGCATTAGGCGTCTTATACTCAGGAAGCTCAATCAAAAGCCCATCCTCCTGCTGGCTTCCCCCGATCTTATGTACCACATAGGCAATGCCGATGGCTGCCAAAAGGCCGATCAGGTACAGGGAGTAGGCCACCAAAAGAGCGTGTTTCCCAAAAAACATCTGGGCAAAAAGCACATAGATGGGAAGCCTCGCGGAGCAGGACATAAAGGGGGTGATCAGGATCGTTCGCCGCCTGTCCCTCTCCGTGGCCAGAGCCCTTGTGGCCATGACCGCCGGAACCGTACATCCAAATCCCAGAAGCATGGGAAGGAACGCCTTGCCGGACAGCCCCACCCGGCTCATGGTCTCGTTCATCACATAGGCGACCCTGGCCATGTAGCCGCTGTCCTCCAAAAAGGCCAATGCCAAAAACAGGATAAAAATGTTGGGAAGAAAAGTGAGGATCCCTCCCACTCCCGCCACGATCCCATCCACCAAAAGGGAGATCAGCCAGGGCGACACTCCCATGGCCTGAAGCCCTGCCAGAAACCCTTCCGAAAAATACTCTAACCCGGTTTCAAAGTATCCCTTGAGATAGTCTCCTACCGTAAAAGTCAGGAAAAACACCAGCGCCATAATGCCAAGAAAGATGGGGATGCCCCACAGGGGGTGGGTCAGAAACTGGTCGATCCGGTCCGTCATGGCTGCCTGTTTCTCCTTGTTGAACAGACATTCGGCCACCACTTCCTCTATGTAATTGTATTTTTCATTGATAATGTCTTTTTCATAGGAGTAATCCACAATGCCTGTCAGGTTCAGAGGATGGTCTTTGTACACCTCCTCATCATATTCCAGCATCTTGATGGCATGCCACCGCAGATTGTCCATATTTCCATACCGGTTTCTGAGCGCCGCCTCCACCTGGCCGATCTTTGTCTCCAGCTGAGGCGCGTAGCGCACCACGATTCCCTGGGGCCCTTCCTCATAATGGTGAACCACAGCATGCATCAGTACATCCAGGCCAGTGCGCCTTCTGGCGGAAACAGGAACCACCGGAATGTGTCCCAGCATCTCCGGCAGACGGTGCAGGTCGATCTCCATGCCCCGCTCCTCCACGATATCCATCATATTCAGAGCCAGGATCACCGGCTTTTTCAGCTCCAGAAGCTGCATGGTCAGGTACAGGTTCCTCTCCATGGAAGACGCGTCCACTACATTGATGATCACATCAATATTTTCTTCCTCAATACATTTTCTGGTGACGATCTCCTCAATGGTGTAGGAGGTCAGGCTGTAGACTCCTGGTGTGTCAATAACCCGGATGGGATGGCCCTCATAGCTGGTCTCCCCTTCCACCCTCTCCACTGTCACTCCCGGCCAGTTGGCTACTTTAAGTTTCGCTCCCGTAAACGCGTTGAACAGTGTGGTTTTCCCGCAGTTGGGATTGCCCACAAATGCCACTGTGATGGGACAATTCTCTTTATTCATCACTTCTTTGCCTCCTTCACCGCGATCCCTTCCGCGATCTGCCTGCCAAGGGCTAAACGGGTTCCTCTCACTTTAATGATCAGGCTCCCACTTCCTTTTTTATTCAATATGATGACAGGGGTCTGCTGGTTAACTCCCAGAGCCTCCAATCGCCTGGCCACTCTCTTCTCCGCCAGAACCCCTGTCACCACATAATTCTTTCCAATCTCTCCTTCATTCAGCTTCATGGCTGAACCTCCTTATGTCATCCGGTCATCACCATGAGCATACTCTTATTGAGAATAATTGTCAATATCTTTTGTTATTCCAGTTCCAGCAGCATCTTTTTCACCTCCAGCATCCGGTCTCTCAGAACCGCCGCCTCCTCAAAGTTCAGCTCCGCCGCTGCCTTGTGCATCTTCTTCTGCAGCTCCTTCATCAGCTTGTTCAGCTCTCCCGCGTCCATGGACTCAATATCCTTTTCATTGTCCTTAGGATCCGCTTCCGCTGCCTTGGAGATGGCAATCAGATCCCTGACCGCCTTCTTGATGGTGGTAGGTGTAATCCCGTGTTCCTCATTGTACGCCTGCTGAATCTTCCGTCTCCTCTCGGTCTCGTCTATAGCGCGCCGCATAGAGTCGGTAATGGTGTCCGCATACATGATCACATGTCCCTCCGCGTTGCGGGCCGCCCTGCCCACTGTCTGGATCAGGGAGGTCTCGGACCGAAGGAAGCCCTCCTTGTCCGCATCCAGAATCGCCACCAGGGAAATCTCCGGGATATCCAGCCCCTCCCTCAGAAGGTTAATGCCCACCAGCACATCGAACACATTCAGTCTCATATCCCGTATGATCTCAGCTCTCTCCAAGGTGTCGATATCCGAGTGGAGATACTTGACCCGGATGCCCACCTCCCTCATATAATCGGTCAGATCCTCTGCCATCCGTTTCGTCAAAGTGGTCACCAGCACCTTATTGCCCTTGTCCACTTCTTTATTCACTTCCCCCACCAGATCATCAATCTGCCCTTCTACCGGGCGGACAGATATCTCCGGGTCCAGAAGGCCCGTGGGGCGGATGATCTGCTCTGTCCGCAGCAGCTCATGACTGGCCTCATAGTCTGACGGCGTGGCGGACACGAACATCATCTGATCGATCTTGCCCTCAAACTCCCCGAAATTCAGGGGACGGTTATCAAGGGCCGAGGGCAGCCGGAAGCCGTAATTCACCAGGGTGGTCTTTCTTGAACGGTCCCCTGAATACATACCCCGCACCTGAGGCAGGGTGATGTGAGACTCATCAATAATAATAAGGAAATCGTCGGGAAAATAGTCGATCAACGTATAAGGCGGCTCCCCCGGCTTCCCGCCTGTTAAGTGCCTGGAATAGTTCTCGATCCCAGCGCAGACCCCTGTCTCCCTCATCATCTCCACGTCAAAGTTAGTCCTCTCCGCGATCCGCTGGGCCTCCAGGAGCTTGTCCTCACTTTTAAAGTAGGCAACCCGCTCCTTCATCTCTTCCAGGATCCCTTTCGCCGCCTCCTCCATCCGCTCCTTCGACACCACATAATGGGAAGCCGGAAAGATGGCCACATGGCCAAGCTGGGCTCTGGCCTCCCCGGTGAGAGCGTCGATCTGGGTAACGCGCTCCACCTCATCGCCAAAAAATTCCACCCGATAAGCCTCTGTCCCCGAGTAGGCTGGAAAGATCTCCACCACATCTCCTCTCACCCGGAAAGTCCCCCTGTGGAAATCCATATCATTTCGGTCATACTGGATATCAATGAGCTTGTGGATCACCTCATCCCGGTCCTTCTCCATGCCTGGCCGCAGGGAGATCACCATCTCCTGGTAATCAATGGGACTTCCAAGGCCATAGATACAGGACACGGAGGACACGATGATCACATCCTTCCTCTCCGACAGCGCGGCTGTGGCGGAATGACGCAGCTTGTCGATCTCGTCGTTGATGGCGGAATCCTTCTCAATGTAGGTGTCTGTGGATGGGACGTAGGCTTCAGGCTGGTAGTAATCGTAGTAGGACACAAAATATTCTACCGCGTTACTCGGAAAATACTCTTTGAACTCACCATAGAGCT
>CAJUSJ010000034.1 GCA_910588865.1 uncultured Lachnospiraceae bacterium | reverse complement strand
AGTTTTACCTGTTTATCCGGAGTCAAAGTGGAAATGTCCATGGGTATTCTCCTTTATCTGGATTTAGAGTTTTTGGAGTGAACCCTAAAAACTCTAACCCTGATTTTACAGGAGAACGCCATATATTTCACTACACGTTCTTATTTGACGCTTACGAAATATCCATGTTCCGCTTATGGAGACTCCAAACTTCTGTCGAGGCCCGTGAGGGCCTTGTGGATTGAAATTCTCCCTTCTAGCAGTCTTCCGCAGTTGTCGCTGAGTCGAGGCCCGTGAGGGCCTTGTGGATTGAAATTATAAAGACATTGGGAGCCTATTTTTTGAGGGACGTCGAGGCCCGTGAGGGCCTTGTGGATTGAAATATTGAGAAGGTAAGCGCCGTCCTTGGCATTATTCGTCGAGGCCCGCGAGGGCCTTGTGGATTGAAATAGATGATAAGACCAAACTTAATACTATAATAGAGTCGAGGCCCGTGAGGGCCTTGTGGATTGAAATTCTCCCTTCTAGCAGTCTTCCGCAGTTGTCGCTGAGTCGAGGCCCGTGAGGGCCTTGTGGATTGAAATGCTCGCTGCGCTTGCAAATCTCCATCCTCAAGGCCTGTCGAGGCCCGTGAGGGCCTTGTGGATTGAAATACAGCTGAAGGCGGGGTTTCTGGAGCACCACAGAGGTCGAGGCCCGCGAGGGCCTTGTGGATTGAAATAGGAAGGTGGTTAAGGTTGCTGACACCGCCAGTACGTCGAGGCCTGCGAGGGCCTTGTGGATTGAAATTATCGGGGTGGATCCACCCAGACCCACCCTATCAGTCGAGGCCCGCGAGGGCCTTGTGGATTGAAATAATAAAAAGTACAGCTCCAGGCAGTTCTTTACGGAGTCGAGGCCCGCGAGGGCCTTGTGGATTGAAATACCAGGATCGCGTCGTCATAGGCTGCGCCTTTTGCGTCGAGGCCCGCGAGGGCCTTGTGGATTGAAATGTCCAGGGCGTCCCATGAAAGGAAGGCGGATCGCAACGTCGAGGCCCGCAAGGGCCTTGTGGATTGAAATACTCTGAATATTAGGTTACTACGATTTTGTTAAGGTCGAGGCCCGCGAGGGCCTTGTGGATTGAAAATGAGTTCCTCAGAAAGTTTTTATCGCTTCTTGTTGAGATTGATCGGTATTATAAACGTATCCAGAGTATGTTCTATGGAAAGAGATGAGAGGGTTTCCTTCAGGTATGCCGGGGATATGGATCCGGAGGGCCTTGACATCGCCCAGAGGATCCTGGACAGTTTCCCGGGGCGGGTCCACATCTGGCGGATGAGCGGGGATGACTATGAGAAGGCCCTGTCCCAGGAGCAGGTGTCAGAGCGGAGGCTGGAGATGATGAAGAATCTGACCAACCCCGTGCTTAAAAATACGGCGCGGAAGATCCGGGAACAAAAGCGGGCAGGGTATCAGGAGATGCTGCTGGAGGAGATGGCGGGGGATATAAAAAGAAAGTAAATTGTGCTGGCAATTACAGCTATTTTGATGTACTATAAGAAGTAATGACGGGATTTTCCACGTCTAAAAGATAAGGAGGGGTAGTATGGCATTAAGTAAAGATTTTTTATGGGGCGGCGCATTAGCTGCTCACCAATTTGAGGGCGGGGTGTTAAATACCTCTAAGGGCTACAGTGTAGCCGACGTGATGACCGCCGGCGCTCACGGCGTTCCCCGTGTGATCACCGATGGTGTGGAGGAAGGGAAGTATTATCCCAACCATGTCGGCATTGATTTTTATGGACATTACAAAGAAGACATTGCTATGTTTGCTGATCTGGGCTTTAAGTGCTTTAGGACTTCCATCGCGTGGACCCGGATCTTCCCCAAGGGTGATGAGGCGGAGCCCAATGAGGAGGGGCTGCGATTCTATGATGATGTCTTTGACGAGCTGCTGAAATACGGCATTGAACCTGTCATTACATTGTCCCATTTTGAGATGCCTTACCATCTGGCAAAAGAGTACGGCGGATTCATGAACAGAAAGACCATTGATTTCTTTGTGAAGTTTGCCACAGCCTGCTTTAAGCGTTATAAGAACAAGGTGAAATACTGGATGACCTTTAATGAGATCAACAACCAGATGAATTATAAAAATGACATTTTCGGTTGGACCAACAGCGGCGCTCATTTCGGCAATTATCCCAACCCGGAGGAGGCCATGTATCAGTGCGGCCATTATGAGCTGGTGGCAAGCGCGCTGGCGGTGAAGATCGGACATGAGATCAATCCTGATTTTAAGATCGGCAATATGATCGCCATGGTACCCATCTACCCCTATTCATGCCGTCCCTCTGACATGGTCCTGTCTGTGCGGCAGATGCACGACCGCTGGTTCTTCTGTGACGTACAGTGCCGGGGACATTATCCTGCCTATACCTTGAAGATGTTTGAGAGAAAAGGATTTAACCTGGACATTACTGAGGAGGATAAAAAGGCTTTGGCTGAGGGAACCGTTGATTATATCGGCTTCTCCTATTATATGACCAATTGCGTGGACTCCACGGTCCACAATGATGTGTCAAAGGCGCTGGATGGCTCCAGTGAGCATTCGGTAAAGAATCCGTTTATTAAAGAGTCTGACTGGGGCTGGGCCATTGACCCCGAGGGACTGCGCTATGCGCTGAATACATTTTATGAGAGATATGAAAAACCATTGTTTATTGTTGAAAATGGATTTGGCGCGATTGATGTGAAAGAAGAAGACGGTTCCTGCCATGATCCATACCGGATTGATTATTTGAGAGCCCATATTAAAGAGATGAAAAAAGCGGTTGAGGAAGACGGCGTGGAGCTTATGGGCTATACTCCCTGGGGCTGTATTGACTGTGTGTCCTTTACAACAGGTGAGATGAAGAAGCGCTATGGATTTATCTATGTGGACAGGGACAATGAGGGCAATGGAACCTTGGCGAGAAGCAAGAAAGATTCTTACTACTGGTATAAGAAGGTTGTGGCCAGCAATGGGGAGGACTTAGAATAATTGATCTGGCTTTTATGAAATAAGGCGATCCCACGGTACAGGAACGGGAATTTTACCCATGCCGCTGTACTGTGGGATTTTTAGCCTTACAATTTCTTAAACCGTCTCAGCACAGAAGAATACAATTCCTCCATTGACCGAAGATCCCTGTCATACATGACATAATTATCCAGGTATCCTTGATTTTCAATCTGATTTTTCCCAAGCATATCCTGCCTGTGGAACCATCCCAATATCGTCACGGTGTTGGTTTCGCGGAACAGGCGGACAGAGATATAGATATCCTTTGGACAGGAATTGGCCTGCTCCACCATCTCTAAAGTCCGGACATGAAAGTTCTCTGTCCGGGTCTTCACATCTACCAGCAGCTGTTCCTTATTATTTTGGAGGAGAAAATCATAACGGTCCCGCTCATAATAGGGGGTGCGATCCGCTATGTAGGGGATCTTGTTATCAATGAAAAACATTTCCACGGCTTTTTCTCCCAACTTGCCCTCAAACATTTTAATCTTCTTGTTGGCCAGTCCGCCGGGGTGGAAATCGTGGCGCTTGGAGGTAAACTCTTTGGATAATTCCGCGTATCTGAGGGCGCTTTCATAAAAAGCTCCTTCTATAACATAATGTTCCCGAAGAATCATATGTAGGATCCGCCTTTCTGTGAAAATTGTGGGACCAGCTCATTGTGGGACTGCTCCTCTATATTCTCTGGTTCCGGAACTCTTTTGGAGTACACCTGTATTTTTCCTTAAATTTCCTGTAAAACGTATTCTGATTGCTGAACCCGCAGCTTGCCGCCACCTCTTCCGCGGACAGCCCTGTCTCCAGGAGCAGAGTGCCTGCCTGTTTCAGGCGTTCTTCTGCCACCAAATCCTTAAAGCCGTATCCGGTGATCTTCTTTATGTATTTGCAAAAATAGTTGGGATGGAACCCGAATTCGCCGGCCATCTTTTCCAGGCTGATATCCAGATAATGGCTTTTGATATACCGGATCAGGGAAGCCCGTTCTTTGTAGTCCTCATCTATTTTCTGCATGGTATGGTTTTTATCTCCGTAGATCCGCAGAAGGCAGGTAAACAGGATCAGAAGACAGCTTTCAATGATGGTGTCGGAGCCGATCCCAGGTTCGGTCAGCTCCTTTGACAGCTCCCGAAAGATATTTCTCACCTGGGGATGCTCCGCTGTCTCAAAAAACATGTAGGCTTTATTTTTCCGCTCCTCATAGAGGCACCGGATCAGAAAATGGGAGATGGCGTTGTTGATCTCAAGGGACTCAAAAAACGTGTTGTTGAACACATCCGTATTCATGGCAAATACCAGGATAATATCATCCTCCCCGGCCATCTGGTTGTCGTGGATGGTCTGGGGATCCAGGATGCATACATCCCCTTTTTTAAGCACCATGGTCTCCCCGTTGACCGACTGGTGGAATTCTCCGGAATAAATGTACTGCATCTCAATATATTTGTGACAGTGGGGCATGACATGATTAAATCTGGAATGCCTTTTAAAATATACTCTGCCGGAAAAATGCATTCTGCCTGTGGTAAAAAATCGGTTTATCTTTTTCTCCCTGAGCCAATCCATATGTTCCCGGATCTCTTCCCTGGTCTCAAGATGAAGCTCCTTCTTGATATTTTTCAGGTACGCTTCCTCGCTGGCCGTGTGGGTCCACAGGATCTGCTCGAACTCCTGGTCTGTCATATCTGTCCCTTGCCTTCCTGTTTCATTCATGGCGGTGTTTACATTTTCTATTCTACCACATGAGATTAATTATTGATAGATATTTTGTTAAAATATAGCATTTTTTAATCTTATGATATCCGATATAATAGTTTTACCACACAGGAAAGCCGGCACCTGACCATAAAAGGAGAAATCTCATATGAATACAAAAAATCAAAAATACATGGATGCCCTGTTAAAGGTCATGACCGCGATTCAGAATAACCGTATCCTCCAAGGAATCTCCAAAGGCTTTGTTATGGCAATGCCTGTTATCTTTATGGGTTCCTTCACGCTGGTGATTTTGTGTCCAACTCTTTTAAAAGCATTATACCCAGCGTGATCATTTTGTCTGTATTCACCCTGGTAAATGCCCTGTTTTCCATAACGCCTTTTGAACATGCCCACCAGTTTGTGTTTACCCTGATCCATATCAGCCAGATTCACAAGGCCAACATCGGCGCTGTGTGCGTTGAATCCCGGCCCCACCCGGATTTTTTAGGCCCCCGGTGGTGGGAAGACATGGATCTGATCATACAAGAGCTGAAAAAATATGATATGAAGCTGTGGATCTTAGACGACTGCCATTTCCCTACAGGTTATGCGGGAGGGGCGGTCAAAGATAATCCGCGATATGGCAAAAGGGTTCTGGCGCACCGCCGCGTAGAGGTGTTGGGTCCCAGACTTCAGGCAGGGGTCTTTACAAAAATTCCCGGAGATGAGACGGCGGTGGTCCGGGCGGTGGTGGCCAGGCAGGGGGAGAGGGTTTTGGATCTCTCTCCCGGGAAATGGGATAAAATCCTTTACTTTGATGTTCCCGAAGGGCTCTGGCAGGTGTTCCTGATTTATGAATCCCGGAAGGTTTCCTACAATCCGGATTACATCAACATGGTTGACCCGGATTCCTGCCGACTTCTTATTGACGCGGTGTATGAAGCCCATTACAGCCATTTTAAAGGCGAGTTTGGAAAAACCATCGCGGGATTTTTCAGTGATGAACCGGGATTCGGCAATGAAAAGGGGGTAAAAAACGACAGCTCTATAGGGAAGGATATGCCCCTTCCCTGGTCCCCTCTGCTGGAACAGCGGCTCAACGACAGGCTGGGCAGTGATTTTTGGTGTAAGCTTCCCGCTCTGTGGATGGAGCTGCCGGACAGCCCTCATGTCCGCTATGGGTATATGGATGAGTGTTCCCGCCTGTACAGTCAGTGCTTTTCCGCGGAGATCGGCGGCTGGTGCCAAAGACATGGGGTGGAATATATAGGCCATATCATTGAAGACCGGGATTCTCACGCCCGTCTGGGGGTGGGGGCAGGCCATTTCTTCCGGGCCATGTACGGGCAGGATATGGCTGGGGTTGACGTGGTCTTAAACCAGATCATCCCGGGGATGGACGAGAGTTTCCATCCCACCTTCCGCGGCGGATGGGATTCCGAGTTCTTCCACTATGGACTGGTGAAGCTGGGATCCTCTCTGGCCCACATTGATCCTAAAAAGCATGGGCGCGCCGTGGGGGAAGTGTTTGGCGCTTATGGGTGGAGCCAGGGGACTTCCATGATGAAATGGATCATCGATCATTTTCTGGCGCGGGGAGTCAACTATTTTGTCCCCCACGCTTTTTCCATGGGGGAGTTTCCGGACCCTGACTGTCCGCCCCACTTTTACGCCCGGGGCGAAAACCCGCAGTTTTCCTTTTTCGGAATTCTCATGGACTATACCAACAAGATGTGTTCTATATTCTCCGGGGGAAGAACCCTGACCGACGTGGCGGTTTTGTACCACGGCGAAAGCGAGTGGGCCGGAGCTTACATGCCCTTTCACAAGGTGACAAAGGAGCTGACCCGAAACCAGATTGATTTTGACATCATTCCTTCTGATGTCTTTTGCGGGAACGAATACTTTTCCTGCCAGTGTAACGGAAAAACCTTGACTGTCAACACCCAGGAGTACAAGGTTCTCGTCATCCCCTACAGTCAGTATATAGGGAAAGAATTGTATGGATTTATAGAAACTCATGAAGAATTTCCGGTGATCTTCTTAGAAGAGTTTCCTCTGGGGCTCTATGACAGTGATCAGGAGCTTTCTCTGTCCTCATTGAGACATGTACACTGTGTGAGACGGGAGGAACTGGCCGGCTGGCTGAGGTCCGGGCAGTATGCCTCTGTGGAGACGGAAGCCTTCTGTCCCTATCTGCGGCTCCACCGCTATGAGAAAGACGGCATGGTCTATATGATGGCGTTTAACGAAGACCCGCTCAATCCGCTTCACACCAGGGTCCGGGTTCCGGAGACAGGGCCGGTGCTTTGCCAGAATCTGATGTCTGACAGCCTTACCCAGGCCAAAGTGTCCGATTCCATGATAAGGATTGACCTTCACCCCTATGAGTCCTGTGTGTACCTTCTGGGCGCGGCAAACGCGGAAAATGTTCCGGAACCGGTGGGATATGACCGTCTTCTGGAAACCATAACCGGGCCTGCCGCCCTGAGCCTGTATGATCCGGAAAAGAAGGATTTTGTTTCCGCGGGTATGCTTAAGCGGTTTGGCAATCTGTCGGGAGCCGGGCATTACCCGGACTACAGCGGTACCTTTGCCTATGAGCTCTCCTTCACTCTTGATAAGGAAGAGAGAGCTGTTGAGATCGATTTGGGGCAGGTTTACGACACAGCGGTTGTGTGGCTGGATGGCCGGAAGCTGGGAACACGGATCTGCCCGCCCTTTCTTTTCTATGAAACTTCCGTCTCCAAAGGCACTCATGTTCTCAGGATTGAAGCAGCTAACACTTTAGATAAAAGGCACATGGATCTGATTTCCGCGGCACAGGAGATACAGCCGTCAGGAGTTTTAGGGCCTGTCAGGATCCGGGGTCCGAGGATGTAAAAAAAATTTTGGGAAGCGGGGATTTTTCCTGCTTCCCCTTTTCTTTATTGTTTAAAAAGTTCATCTGCTTGCCAGAGAACCGTAATTGTGCTAAAGTTATGCCAGAAGGATTAAAGTGAAGGAGGGCATTTTTATGTACGCGTATTTTCCAAGCTGTAATTTTACAAAGGCATCCCCAGATACCAGCAAGCGGGTAAGGCAGTATCTGGCAGAGGTTCACGGGATCAGGACAATAGGCTGCTGCCGTCCGGGTCATAAGAAATTGTCCGAGGGGGAGACGGCGCTGACCATCTGCCAGTCCTGCTCCGCTATCATCCGGGAGAATACCGGCAGGGAGGATGTGAGTATTTTCCAGTTCCTGGACCAAGACCCCCATTTTCCGTGGCCGGATTATCATGGGGAAGAGATCACCCTCCAGGACTGTTGGAGGGCAGAGGGGAAGCATGAACTGCATGAGGCGGTCCGCGGGATCCTTGAGAAGATGAATATGAAGGTGGTGGAGCTGGAAGAGAACAGGGATCAAAGCCGGTTCTGCGGCGTATTCCGGTACAATCCCATGAGAGAGGAAAATATCCGGATCGCGCCTCATTATTTTGCGGATCAGATGGAGGGAAAGCTGGAGCTTCATACACCCGAAGAGCAGAAGGCCTTGATGGAAGAAAACGGGAAGAGATATGGCACGGAGCGTGTGGCGGTGTACTGCAACTCCTGTCTGAGAGGGCTTTTGCTGGGAGGCGTCAATGGGGTTCATGTGATGGATCTGATGTTTAATGGGAAGATGGCTGCTGTGAATCCGTGTGGATAATAACGGCAGTGTGAACACCAGGAGAGATTTCATGCAGAAAATAATTATCAATAAGCTGGAGCCGATAGACTATTGCCAGTTGGAGATCAAGGATTTTACCGTTTTTACCGGCCCCCAGGCATCGGGGAAAAGTACTGTCGCTAAGAGCATATTTTTCTTTAAAAACATCAAAAATATTCTGTTTGAACAGTTTAAGAAAAAATGTTTTCTAAATAATTATCCGGCTGATGAATCGCTGGATCTTTCCCTAAAGAACCGTGTGGAAAGAGAGATCCGTTCTATTTTTCTTCAGATTTTTGGAACTACATGGCCAATGGATACAGCCATGAAGCTTGTGTATTACTATAAGAGCCAGAGCTATATCAAGGTTTCGCTGAAAACAGAATATGTGTCTCCCAATTATATATGGCTTGATTTTAGCGATGATATCATAAAATTTATCCGGAGGCTGGAACATAGGACACAGAACAACGCGGATACCATATTTGATGTGGATTTTACAGATATCAAAGAAGAAATAGATGCTTTTTTTGATGATCATGGGGAGATTGTCTATATACCGGCAGGGCGGAGTATGATCACCCTGCTGAGTACGCAGTTAAGCTATCTTTACAGTTCCATGGATGACATGCAGAAAAAAAATATGGATTATTGCACTCAGAATTATCTGGAAAGAATTTTGCGGATGAAATCGGTTTTTTCCGTCAGTATTTCCCAGATGATTCAGGATAAGATACATTTAACAGACAAGAAGGTCAACAGACAGCTGCTTTTTTCTGCCGCGGAATTAATGAAAAATATTTTACAGGGAGAATATCGTTATATTGATGGAGAGGAACGGCTGCAGATATCAGAAAACAGATACGTTAAGATAAACTTCGCGTCGTCAGGGCAGCAGGAAGCGGTCTGGATTTTGAATGTTATATTTTATTATCTGCTGAATAACAGGAAAACATATTTTATCATTGAAGAACCAGAATCACATCTGTTTCCAAATGCGCAGAAATTAATAGCGGAGTTTATTTCACTATCGAAAAATGATGGAAAGAATCAGATATTTATCACCACTCACAGTCCATATATTTTAGGGAGCATAAATAACCTGCTTTACGCGAATAGAATATGCGGGTCCGCGGAGCTGTCGGAACTTAATGACATTGTGCTGCCTGATAAAAGGCTTCGGTTTTCATCGCTGTCAGCATATTTTATAAACCACGGAAAAGCGGTATCCTGTACAGATAATGAATTTGAATGTATTAAAAACGAGATTATTGATGGGGCATCTGAAGATATCAATAGAGACTATGAGAAAATGGTATTGCTGAAAGAAAAATTTTTATCTGGGGAGGTTCAGTGATATGCGGCTTACCGCGGAAAAATCTCTTTGTGAAGAACATCAGAAAACCGTCGTCTCCAAAGATCGAGGTACATCAAGGAGGCATTGCGCCCACAATCCTCAGCAAAAATATAGTGTGAGGCATTATAAACTGGACGGAGAACTGGTCCGGCAGAGGAAATGCTGTGACTATCTCCTGACAAATGATACTCTTAAAAAAGCTTATTTTATAGAATTAAAGGGCGGAAATATTGATGAGGCGGTTCCTCAGTTAGAAGAGGGATTAAAGTTAGTCCGGTCAGAGCTGGCAGGATACGAGTTTTGTTTTAGAATTGTATCAAGTAAAGTCCGTACGCTTGATCTGCAGAAAACCGCGTTCAGAAAATTTAAGGATAAATGGGGAAGCCGTTTGCGATATAAGACAGATTTTCTTGAGGAAACTTTATGAAAATTCCCCAACCTTTCCCCCTCAAATATGATAGAATACTACTTAGAAAGAGTACTTCAAACCATAACCAAAAAGGAGAGATCGTCACATGTTAGAAGCAGGAACAAAAGCGCCGTCATTTTCACTGCCTGACCAGAATGGGCAGGTTCACACTTTAGAGGAATACAGGGGCAAAAAAGTGGTCCTGTACTTTTACCCAAAGGACAACACGCCGGGATGCACAAAGCAGGCCTGCAATTTCGGGGAGCTGTACCCCCAGTTTCAGGAGAAGGGGGCAGTGGTGGTCGGCGTCAGCAAGGACAGCGTGGGCTCCCACAAAAAATTTGAGGAAAAGTACGGTCTTCCCTTCACCCTGCTGTCGGACCCGGAGCTTTCCTGTATCCAGGCCTACGATGTGTGGCAGGAGAAGAAGAATTACGGAAAGGTGTCCATGGGCGTGGTTCGGACAACCTATCTCATCGACGAGAAGGGCGTGATCGTCAAAGCCTTCGGCAAAGTAAAGGCAGCGGACAACCCGGCGCGGATGCTTGAGGAGCTGAAGGAGTCATAGGGCTTCCGTTTTTTGTGTACACGGGGCGGAGAGGAATATGGCCGCTGAAGCGGCCCCGTCCCGGTACGGCAAGCAGAGGAAAGGGGCTTCCCTTGCTTGATCGCAGGAAAATGCCGGACAGGCAAATATGAACAAGGCGGCTGCTGCCCCGAAGGAGAAAACAACCATGATCAGCTTAAAATCCATACGTACTTCCGCCAGCTCCGCTTCTTACACCAGAGGCAATCAGGTCTACAAGCAGGGGAAGGTCCAGGACCTGCACAAGACTGAGGACCGGGAAGTCATCTATGTTTCGGCCAACGTGGACGGCTCTTACCGCAGCCAGTATCATGTAGCTCTTAAGTATGATAAAAAGACCGATTCTTTTAAAGAGTACACCTGTGAGTGCGAGGCCTGGGCCTCTTATTCCGGCATGTGCAAGCACTGTGTGGCCACTGCCCTGGAAGTATTTTACAACCGTTCTTCCGATAAACCGCTTTCCATGTATGAGGCGGTGAAGGCGAAGGATACGGACAAGGAGCTTACCAATATTATCTACGCCAGCTCCATGAGGGAAAAGGCCAGGTATCTCCAGCCGGATCTCACCGGCCATGTGGAGCTGGTTCCTCTGTTTAAGAGGGAGAGCGGGGAGTGGAGCCTGGAGTTTAAGATCGGGGCGGCTCAGAAATATGTTCTGAAAAATATCAGCCAGATGGTGGAGGCCATGGATCGGAACGACTGGGTGGAGTATGGGAAAAAGCTGGCCTTTTACCATGAGAGAAGCGTCTTTACCCCGAAAAGCCAGGAGATCTTGAACATCTTGGAGCAGTACGTTCTCCACGAGCGGGAGGTTATGCGGGTTTATAACCGGCGCTACGCTTATTCCTACCACAGCTACCATTATTATGATTCGGGAAGCGTGGAGACCCTGACCAAACGGAAGCTTTCCCTGACAGATGAGTGGATGGCGCGGTTCGCCGAGGTGCTGACAGGGGAGAGCTGCGGGGCGGATCTGGAAGGAAAGCAGGTCACACTGACTTTTGAAAAGGGAAATCCCCTGCTGAAAACATCTGTGAAGCTCCAGGAGGACGGCGGGTATGAGCTGGCGGTTCCGGCGGCAGAGGTATTTCAGGGGAAAAGGCGGGTGTGCATCCGGTCAGGCAGCGCGGTCTATGTCTGCGGCATAGAGTTTTCCAGACATTTCCAGATGATCGGAAGTCTTTTTTCGGGAAAACGGAAGACCTATTCTATCCACCCTAAAGACGCTCCGGCGTTCTGCGGGTCAGTGCTTCCCATCTTAAAGGGCTATTCCAGCTGTCAGATCGACGGGGAATTGGAGCAGTATGAGCCTCAGCCCTGCCAGATCCAGGTCTATTTTGACCGCCAGGACCAGAGGATCACCGCAAAGGCTCAGTGTTCCTACGGGGACATTGTCTACAATGTCATTGAGCCCATTACGGTCAGCGAGATGTACCGGGATTTTGAGAAAGAGCAGGTGCTCACGGACATGATTTTACAATATTTCCCGTCCAGGGATATGAAAACCAAGCTGTTCTTTATCCCGGAGGATGAGGAGGAGGCGGTTTACGCCCTTCTCAGCCAGGGACTTATGAGCTTTCAGCAGATCGGCCAGGTATTTGTGTCTGAGAGCTTAAAGAGAATCCGGATCATGCAGGCTCCGTCTATTCGGGTGGGGATCACCCTGAAGTCCGGGCTGCTGGATGTGGATATCCAGGCAGAGCGGCTTCCCTCAGAAGAGCTGGAGGGGATCCTGGAAGGCTATCGCAGGAAGAAACGATATTTCCGCCTGCCCGACGGCTCCTTCCTTCAGCTGGAGGACAATGCCCTGTCGGCGGTGGCGGAACTGGCGGAGGGGCTGGAGGTGAAGGGAAGCCAGCTGGCAAAAGGCCACCTTCAGATCCCGGGGTACCGCTCCTTCTACCTTGACCAGATTCTCAGGGAGAACGGAGGAGACATCCAGGTGAACCGGAGCAGGGCTTTCAAAGCTCTTCTTCGTGAGATGAAAAATGTGGAGGACAGTGATTTTGAAGAGCCGGATGGCCTGCTGGCCCAGCTGCGGCCCTACCAGAAGTTCGGCTACCAGTGGATGATGACACTGCAAAGGCTGGGCTTCGGCGGGATCCTGGCAGATGATATGGGACTGGGGAAGACCATCCAGACCATCGCCTATCTCCTTGCCTTAAAGGAGGGGAAGGCGCGGTCCTCCTCTTCGGCGCGGGCAGAAAAAAGAGAGTATCTGGGGCTTATTATCTGCCCCGCCTCCCTGGTGTACAACTGGGAAAACGAGATCCGGCGGTTTGCCCCCTCCCTGTCAGTGGTGACAGTGACCGGAAGCGCCGCTGTCCGAAGGGAGAAAATCGGGGGAGGGGAGGGGGATCTGCTGCTGACCTCTTATGACCTGTTAAAGAGGGATGTGGAGTGGTACCAGGACATTTTGTTCCGGAACACCATCATAGATGAGGCCCAGAACATAAAGAATTACACCACCCAGGCAGCCAAGGCGGTGAAAACCATACACAGTGTCCAGCGATTTGCCCTCACCGGCACGCCCATTGAGAATTCTTTGAGCGAGCTGTGGAGCATTTTTGATTTCCTCATGCCGGGCATATTAAACTCCGACAAGCATTTCCGGACAAACTATGAGCAGCCCATTGTCTCCAACCAGGATGACAGGGTTTCCGCCCGGTTAAAAAAGATGATCCGGCCTTATATTTTGAGAAGGTTGAAGTCCGATGTGCTCAAGGAGCTTCCGGACAAGATCGAGAAGGTGATGTACTCCCGGCTGGAGGATGAGCAGAAGAAGCTTTACGACGCCAATCTCCAGATGCTTCTGTCCTCCTTAAAGAAGCAGACCGCCCAGGAGTTCCGCGCGGGAAAGCTGCAGATCCTGGCAGAGCTTACCAAGCTGCGCCAGCTGTGCTGCGACCCGTCCCTGGTCTATGAAAATTACCGGGGCGGCTCGGCCAAGATGGAGACCTGTATGGAGCTGATCCGCGGCGGGGTGTCCGCGGGCAATCAGATGCTTCTGTTCTCCCAGTTCACCACGGCCCTTGAGCGGATCGGGGAGCGGCTCAAGGGGGAGGGGATCCCTTACTATATGCTGACCGGCAGCACCTCCAAGGAGAAGAGGGCCCGGATGGTGGCGGATTTTAACCAGGATGGGACGCCGGTGTTTTTGATCTCCCTGAAAGCGGGAGGCACAGGGCTTAACCTGACTGCCGCCACAATGGTCATCCACTTTGACCCCTGGTGGAACATGGCGGCCCAGAACCAGGCCACGGACCGGGCTCACAGAATCGGCCAGAAGCAGGTGGTAACGGTCTACAAGCTGCTGACCAAGGACACTTTGGAGGAGAAGATCCAAAAGCTTCAGGAACGGAAAGCCCAGCTGTCAGACGAGATCATCACAGAAGGCAGCATCCAGGATACTTTGGCCACCAAGGAAGAGCTGTTTGCCATTCTCCAGGAATAAAACGGTGACAAAGAGGTGGGGTTTTGGCACATTTCCAGGCAAATAGATTCAGACCCAGGCGAAAATGGGGGCAATATGCACAGTCAGTCCACGGAATTTTGTGGATTGGCTGTCTTTTTTTTGAAAAAGCTATTGACAAATGGAAAAAAGTATGATTTAATAAAATACGTAAACGATAACGTAATTGTTTGAGTAATCGTTAAATTATGCACTATGTCGCATGACGGAAATAATTTACATAATAGCTTGGTAACAATTTCCCGGCTGAGCCTTCATGGCAACGTTGTAAGACCTGTCTGCTGAAATCATGTGGCTGAAAGATTTTAAAAATGTTATACTGAATTAAAGTGACAGCTTTACAAAGGAAGGAGAGATTGTTATGTCCAGAGGTTATGAGGCAAAAGGCTCAGGCCCTATTACGATAAAAGATATTTCTGCCAGATTAAATGTTTCCGCGACTTCTGTTCACAGGGCATTGTCCGGCAAGGAGGGAGTGGGAGAGCAGCTTCGCAGGCAGATTCTGGAGACTGCCAAGGAGATGGGGTATGAGATCAACTACGCGGCCTCCTCCATCAAGAGGGCTACCAGACATATCGCGGCGGTTCTGCCGGAGAACGATGGACTCTATTTCGATTACATCTGGAATGGGTTCCGCGCCATGGCCAAGGAGGTCAAGGGGCTGAATATTGAGATCGAAGAGTTTTCCTGCCAAGATGAGCAGAAACAGTACGAATTACTGAAACAGATTGCGGATGCGGGAAGTGAAAAATATGCGGGCGTAGTTACGTTTTCCTATACCCGCAGCCCTAAAGTATTGCTGCAGCTCCAGCGGCTGGTGGCCCAGAAGGTGGTCACCATTGTCATTGATGACGAGCTGAAAGAGCCGGAGGGCCTGTACTGTATTCCGTCAAATGAGAGAGTTCTTGGACGGGTGGCGGGGGAACTGATCGATCTGATCACCCCCAAAACCGGAATCCTCCTTGTCTCTGAGGGGCGGCCTGACTCCAAGATCCACGTCAACAAGATCCAGAGCTTGATAGAATATCTGGAGGAGAGAGAGAGCGGACTGTCGGTGCGAATTGTCAGAGGGTACTCTTCCCGCCACGAAAAAGACCATGAGATCTGTGAGGCGGTGAAGGACACGCTTAAGAAGCATCCGGATGTTGTGGCATGCTACGCAATGACTGCCAGTGATAATGAGCTGATGGTAAAAGCGGTAAAGGACATGGGGCTGATGGATCGGATTTTAATTATTGGTACGGATCTAAGCGAGACCACAGCCCGGCTCTTGAGGAACGGAGAACTGAAAGCGATTATCAACCAGGGCGCGTATATGAAGGGGTACACAGGACTGAGTATTCTGGTGGACTCCATTATCAAACATATTGATCCACCTCAGAGGGTGGACTGCCCGATTGATATTGTGCTGCAAAACAACCTGAGTTTCTATGAACACTCAAACCAAATCAAAAATGGAGGTAGATCAAATGAAAAAATCTAAAAAATGGACCAGCCTGGCAATTTGCGGAGCATTAGTCACAACGATTTTAGCCGGGTGCGGCGGCAGCTCGTCCGGAGATCAGGCAGGCACAGCGGGAACAACCCCGGCGGCAGGGTCCGGCGAGACCACCGCGGCCACAACCCAGGCGGCGGGAACATCAGGAGGAACAGGGGAATTTGCCGGAGTGAAGCTGGTATACTGGTCCAACTGGGAGTCCACGGAGCCCCAGGGCATGGTGATCACTGAGGCGGTGAGGGAGTTTGAGGCGGAGACCGGCGCTGAGGTTGATCTCCAGTTTAAGGGGAGAAAGGGCATCAAGGAAGGCCTGATCCCGGCCCTGGATGCTGACCAGCAGGTGGACCTGTTTGACGGCGCGGGCAACAAGAGCAATTACGGAGACCGCATTATCAGTCTGGAAGAACTGATGAAAGAACGCGACTATGAAAAGGACACCAACCCGGCCCTGATGACGCTGAACAGAAGCTATTACAGCGACGGGCAGCTCTACGAGATCCCTTATCAGATGAAGGCCAATGGTTACTTATACAACAAAGACATGTTTGACAAAGCGGGCATTGACAAGGCTCCGGTGAGCTGGGCGGATTTTGTGGACGCCTGTCAGAAGCTGAAAGACGCGGGATATATTCCTCTGACCACGGACGACGCCTACGCGATGCAGGCTTTCGGACAGCATCTGGCCCGCCTCATCGGAGATGAAGAGGTAAAGAAAGTAGTCAACGAGGGCCTGTGGGACAGGGAAGAAGTTCTGGCTGCCGCCAAGAGCTTTGAGGACCTGGCTTCCAAGGGGTATTTCTCCCCGCAGGTAGGCGCCAATGTATGGCCTACAGGACAGAACACAGAGCTGGCCACCGGGCGGGTAGCTATGTACTGCGCGGGAACTTATGTGGTCAATGAGACAAAGACCATTACCGGACCGGATTTCAGGTGGGGATTCTTCGCTTATCCGGAAGTAGACAACGGTATCAACGGACAGGAGGCCCTGGTTATCGGCAATCAGAGCTTTGCCATCACAAAGAAGTGCGCCAACCCGGAGGCGGCCTTTGCCCTGATCGAGAAGCTCACCAGGGGAAGCTGGGATGTGAGGCTGGCTCAGGAAAGCCTGGCTCTGCCGGCGGACATGAACAACGAGTCCTGGCCTGAGCAGCTTCAGGAGGCCAAGCCCTATATGGAAAATTGTACAGAGCTTTTCGCTACCTCCGGCGGCCTTGAGAACAACCCGGACATCACTCCCGCTCTGAAGGAAAACCTGATGAAGCTGTACGCGGGAACCTGCACGGCGGAGGAGTTTGTGTCCAACATGCTGGCAGCATCCAAAAACTAAGACCGTCAGGCAATAACTGGCAATGGAGACAGATGGCGTACAATCCTTTCGTTGTACGCCATCTTTAAAAAGAAAGGACTGGCAAATGAAAAGAAATCGAAGTATGGTAGTGGCCTTTGCTCTGCCAGGCACATTGTTGTTCCTGGTGACAATGGTATACCCCATTGTCCGCACCGTGTTCATGAGTTTTTTCTCTATCCAGGAGATCACGGATTCCGTGGATAAATGGAAGTTTAACGGCATAGAGAATTACGTGAGCCTGATGAAAAACTCGCTGTATCAGGCCTCTTGGATCAATCTGGCCAAGATCTTTTTGATCGGCGGCGTGATCACATTGGGAATCTCCCTGCTGTTGGCGGTGATCCTTAAAAATGGCGTCAGGGGAAGAGGTTTCTTCCAGGCAGCTATCTATCTGCCCAATGTGATCAGCGCGGTGGCCATGGCGACCATGTGGATTCAGTACATTTTTAATCCATCCTACGGATTCTTGACAAAGTTTTTCTCCGCGCTCCATCTGGACTCGCTGGCGGGGATTCAATGGCTTGGAGGTGACTTTAAGTTCTGGGCCCTGCTGATCTCTTACTGTTTCGGCATGATCGGACACTTTATGCTTATCTGGGTCAGCGGCATTGAGCGCATCGGCATTGACTATTATGAGGCGGCTGCCATTGACGGAGCCAACAAAGTGAAGCAGTTTTTGTACATTACCCTGCCTCTGCTCAAAGGCATTTTCCGAACCAACATTATCATGTGGTCCATCAGTGTTTCCGGATTCTTTATCTGGTCCAAACTGTTTTCTCCAATCAGCGCCGACACCTCCACAGTGGTTCCCATGGTTTATATGTATGATAAGCTGTTTGGGGCGGAGAACGTGGACGAGATCCGGCGGGATGCGGGGATCGCGGCCGCTGTGGGCGTTATGCTCTGTCTGTTCATTGTGTTTATATTTACCGTAGTGAACCGTCTGATCAAAGACGATGACCTGGAATTCTAAGGAGGTTCAATGTGTGGAAGAAAAATAAAGAACAATCAGTCAACCCCTTTAATCTGAAAAAAGAGCTGGCTCTGGCCCCCGGATATCTGGTGCTTATGACCTGGGTGGGCTTTACGGCTATTATCCTGATCTGGGTTATCGCCGCCAGCCTGTCCACCACAGGAGACATCTTCCGGGGAACCATCTTTGAGTTCAGCAGCGGGCTCCATTTTGAAAATTATTCCCGGGTGTGGGTAGCCTCCAATGTATCGGTGTACTTTATGAACTCGCTGCTGTACGCGGTGGTCTCCTGCGCCCTGCTGATTCTGGTCTGCGCCCCCTACTCCTATGTGCTTCAGCGGTTTAAGTTTCCGGGTTCAGGAGCCATAAAGACAATGCTGGCGGCCACCACGGGAGTGCCGGTGATCATGGTGATCATCCCCCTGTACATGATTATCGCCAGGGCCGGGCTTCTGCGCGACGAGATCTCCAACAGGATCGTGCTGATCGCCTTGTTCGTGGCCACAAAAATTCCTTATACCACCATCTTTCTGATGGCTTACTTTGAAAATATCTCCCGCTCCTATGAGGAGGCGGCGGCCATCGACGGATGCCATCCCATCAAGGCCTTCTGGAAGATCGTGTTTCCCATGGCCCAGGGCGGACTGATTACGGTTACCATCTTTAACTTTGTGAACGTCTGGAACGAGTACTTTTTATCCCTGCTGTTTGTCAACTCGGAGAAACTGCGGCCTGTGGCCCTGGGATTGTTCTCCATGATCAACGGAATGCAGTACAGCGGAGACTGGTGCGGACTGTTCGCGGCAGTGATCATCGTGTTCCTGCCAACCTTTATTTTGTATATCGCCCTGAGCAAGTATATTGTAGGCGGACTTACAGGCGGTGTGAAAGGATAATATGAGTTTGGAAAATGAATTGGCCTCCTATGACAGTCAGCGTGAAAAAATTTTAGGCAGACTGTACGCTGTAGAAGGACAAATTGATAAAATACGTTTGTATATGAAAAACATCCATGCATTAAAGCATTTTAGCTTCGGCACATGGTCCAGCCGTCAGCATGTGATCATCAAAGTCTCGGCTCAGGGAAAAAACGGGTTCGCCGAGTGCGTTATGTCCGTCAACCAGCCGGAAGCGTCTCTTGAGCCCTGGAGCAAGCTGCTGGAAGGACTGCCGGGGCTGGAGGCTGGGAAGGCTCTCAAAGAAGTGAGAAATTGTCAGGGTCTGTGGCCGGAACAGCTTGTGGAGATGACGGAGATGGCTCTCATCGACCTGTGCGGAAAGTTAACAGGGCGTTCGGCCAACTCCCTTTTGGGACTGACGGAAAAACAGCCGGTATGCGGTGTCCATGTGATTCTCAGCGACGACTTGGATGAGGTGGAGGAGAGCGCCTCCTGGGCCAGGAATCAGGGAAAGAGCAGGTTTATTAAGGTAAAGCTGTTTGGCAGAACAGGCCTTGACTGTGAGATCATCCGGACCGTGAGGCGGATCTGTCCCCAGGAGGAGACCTTCCTCATCGGCGACGTAAACTGTGGATACCGGATGGAAGGAGACAAAACCAGCCTGGAGCAGATCGCTGATGATATGAAAAACCTGAGAGAAGCAGGACTCAGTGCCTGCGAGGACCCGGCCTTTTTGAGCCGGGAAGAGTGGGTGGCTCTTCAGAGCCAGGTCCGCCCCTTAGAGCTGATTCCTGATTATCCTATGCGGCCTTCCCGTTGTTCCATAAAAGAAATCTGCCGGGGTATGGGAGAAATCTATAACATCCACCCGGATTCTGCCGGCTCCATCGTGGACGCGGTGGTTCTGGCACGCCGGATTAAGGACCTTGGAGCCGGTCTGATGATCGGCGACGACAGTCTGGTAGGCCCTTCAGCCACCATTTGGCAGCAGCTGGCATGGGGCCTTGGAGCCCGGTGGGTGGAGGCTACGGAGAAAAGGAAAGAATCAGACTTTTTCTATCGCTGTGTCAAAAGCCTTGCCACGGACAGCTCCAAAAATCCCATTGATATTAAGTTAAAAGACGGATTTGGGATTGATCTTGACGAAGAAAAACTGGCGGGTGAGGCAGATCTGATGATTGAGCTTATCCCCGCGGAAAGGTGAAGACAATGAAAAAAAATCTGTTGTTTGTGTTCGCGGACCAGTGGAGGGCCGGCGCCATGGGAGCTTCCCGCGAGGATCCGGTGCTGACCCCCAACATGGATAAATTCTGTCAGGATGCCACCTACTGTGACCATGCTTTCAGCACGTTTCCCGTGTGCTCTCCTCACCGGGCCAGTCTGCTTACGGGAAAGTATCCTCTTTCCCTGGGGATGTTTACCAACTGCAAGACAGGGCTTTCAGTGAGGCTTCTTGATCATGAGATCGGCATGGGGCAGGCCCTGAAGGCGGCGGGATACCAGACCGCCTACATCGGAAAATGGCATCTGGATGAGCCGGAACAGAATCACTGTGAAAATCCGGAGTCCGGTGCCAGAGACTGGGACGCGTTCACGCCTCCGGGAGTCCGGCGGCACGGTTTCGACTACTGGTATTCTTATGGAACTTATGATATGCACCTGACTCCTCACTACTGGCAGGACACGCCCCAGATGATCTGTCCGGGAAAGTGGTCAGTGGAGCATGAGACAGAGAAGGCTATGGAGTATCTTGAGACAGTGAGAAATCAGGACCAGCCTTTTGCCCTGTACCTTGCCTGGAATCCACCTCACAGCCCTTATGATCAGGTACCCCAAAAGTATGTAGATCTGTACCCGGATGTGGAGCTTAAGGCCAATGTAAACCTTGATAGGATTCATCACCATACAGGAGAGCAGGTAAACTATACAGAAGAAGAGTTAAAGCTTGCCACACGGCAGTACTATGGAGCGGTCAGCGGACTGGATGACCAGTTCGGACGGCTTATGGAATTTTTAAAAGAAAAAGGACTCTATGACAACACGGTGATTGTTCTCTCCTCAGACCACGGAGACATGATGGGTTCCCACGGTCTCATGGGAAAACATGTGTGGTATGAGGAGTCGGTGCGGATTCCTTTCGTGGTCCGTGTCCCAGGTAATGACAAACCAGTATGCCGTACCTGTATCGGAAGTCAGGACATGATGCCCACCGTCCTGGGACTTCTGGAGGCGGAGATTCCGGATACGGTGGAAGGTGAGGATTGCTCAGAATTTCTGGTGACAGACAAAGAAGACTTTGACAGAGTAAGTTTTCTCTGCGCCTGTCCCGGAAGAGACATTTTTGTTAAAAAATTTGAAGAACACGGAAAAGACCCCAGAGCCTTCGGATGGAGGGGAGTTCGGACCTGGGATTGTACCTATGTCATGGAACTGGGTTACGATGTGGAGCCAAAGCCCAGACGTTATCTTTACTATAACCAAAAGGACAGGTATCAGCAGCATCCCGCCGATCTGACTGTGGAAGAGAACAGACAGACGGCCAGGAAGCTGGAGGAGCAGATCCTTCGGTGGATGGAAAGACAACAAGACGGATTTTTGGAAAATTGGAAACAGGAAGCAGGTGAGAATCGGTGATTCCAGTCGGAGCCGTGAACATTGACACTTCCCATCCCATGGGATTCGGAGATTCCATGAAAAAGGACGGATGCGTGAAATATGTGGAGGTGTACAACGATTCTTTCAGAAGTGACGCGGAGGTAGAAGGGTTTATTGCCCGGTACGGACTGGAGAGACGGCTGTGACAGATCATGGAGCCGGAGGGCTGAAAGGACAATAAACATGTTGGATGAGAAAAAAAGAAGGCAGTGGAGCCGGTTCTGTGAGAAGATGGCTCTCGGAAAAGAACGGAAAGCAGAATGCGCCAGGTTGTGCCGCGAGAATTGGCCGGAGGAGTGCCGGCTGACTATGGACACTGCCAATCAGCTTCTGGACCGCACATTTTGGTTTCAGCTGCCATGGGATATGGAACAGACTCAGGAGCCGGTACATTTTTGTGGAGACATTGACTGGAAATATGTGTTTCATGAGGACAATGAATTTGTATTTCAGATGAATCGGCACCGTTTTTGGATCTGTCTGGGGCAGGCATATGGCCTAACAGGAGACGAGAGGTACGCAAGTGAGCTGGTGTATCAGCTTCTGGACTGGCTGGAGAAGGAGCCCTGGGCAGAGGAAAGTGAAAATCTGACCTGGAGGACTCTGGATGCGGGACTTAGGGCGGATTACTGGGTTCGGGCCATGGCTTTGTGCGCTTACAGTTCTAACGTGACAGAGGAGGTGGCGGCCCGGTTTCTGGAAGGGCTGGAAGTCCATGGGAGAAGACTCTTTGAAAACCCCAAAATCGGATTTTCCAAAAAGAGCAACTGGGGAGTCATGGAGTATACAGGGCTGTACCTGCTGGGTTTTATCCTGGAAAACCAGGAGTATGTGGAGAGGGCCCGCCATTTTCTGAAAGCAGGACTGCACATTCAGATTATGGATGACGGGATGCAGTGGGAGGCGTCTCCCATGTACCACAATGAAGTGCTCATGGCTTATGTAGAAGTTCTGCGGCTGGGCAGAATCTGGGGTGATGACCCGTTTTCAGAGGAGGAGAAGGGAATCATCGAGAACATGGCCCGGGCCACCATGGATTTGATGAATCCACAGTGCCATCAGCCTATGACAGGAGATTCTGACGACACAGATGTGAGAGACCTGTTGACAGAGGCGGCCTATGTGCTAAAAAGCAGCCGGTTAAAGGCAGGAGCTTTTCAGCAGCTGGACTATGAGAGCATCTGGCTCTTTGGCCCTGAGGGATTTGAGGATTATGGGAATCTGGAGACAGGAACAAAGAAAGCGGGGATTGTGAACCTTCCCTGTTCCGGTCAGGTGGTGGTCAGAAGTTCCTGGGGAGAAGAAGGAGACTGGCTGTATTTTAAAAACGGGCCTCTGGGCGGCGGTCACGGCCATCAGGACAAATTACATCTGGGACTTTGGCTTAATGGTGAGGAAGTGCTTGCGGACAGCGGGAGGTACACATACAAGGATGTTCCCCAGCGATATGCCCTGAAAGGGACTCAGGCCCACAATGTGCCTATGATCGCGGGGCTGGAATATGCGGGGAGCAAAGATTCCTGGACCTATGAGTCTCTGCCCCAGTGTTTTCCCAATCAGGTCTGTGAGAAAGGAGAGTACCGGTTTCTGGAAGGAACCCACGGAGGTTATCTGGATCGGGGCATTGTGGTTCAGAGGAGAATCCTTCAGGTGGATTTTGATATATTTGCCATCAATGATCGGTTTTTGGGGATTGTTCCGGAGGAAATCCTTCAGATGTTCCACTTTGGGGAGACCATAAAGGCGGTCAGGACAGAGACGGGGACAGAAGGCAGGGGCAGCAGGTGCGGCTTTGTCATGAAATCTTTCGCTGAGGGGAAGGAGGCCTCCATGGAGCTGGGAATGTCTCCCATATCCAGGCACTATAACCAGATAGGACAGAGAACCAGCCTGTGTGTCACAGGACGCCAGGTAAGGTCACTGACCACCTTCCTTGTGAGACGGCAGAGGAAAGAGCCGGTGGAGATTACCAGAGAGCCGGTGTTTAACCAAGCTTATGGACATGAGCTGTCTGTTCAAGAAGGAGAGGGATACATAATCCGTGCCGGGGAGAGAAAGGCGGGAATTGTATTCCTGGGCCACGAGGTGGGAAACCAGTCAGACTACAACGGGATTGGAGGAGTCTATGGGCTGGGGAGAACCATGGTCTGCGATCTGAAAGAAAAGGTAACCTGTATGACAGTTTTACAATGGTGAGAGGAGACAATATTTTGGAAAAATGGATTACAATTCAGGAGATTGAACAGTATCCGGAGGTAGATGAGAAGCAGCAGGAAGAGGCTATGGCACAGTGTGTTGACCAGGTAAAACAGAATCTGCCTGCTTTTGAGACTCATTTTCCGGCTGCCAACAGCGAGAATAATTTTTATACACCGGGTATCAACACAGACTGGACCAGCGGGTTCTGGACAGGGGAAGTGTGGCTGGCCTACGAGAACGCTGAAAATGAAGAGGACCGCCGTCTTTTTAAAGAGGCAGGAGACAAACAGGTAAGCTCTTTCCTGGAGAGAATCAATATTAAGCACTATGTGGATCATCATGACCTGGGATTTCTCTACACCCCCTCCTGTGTGTCAGCCTACAAACTGACGGGAAGCCAGGAGGCCAGGGAGGCGGCTCTGAAGGCGGCGGACCAGCTGATGACCCGGTACAGGCCCACGGGAAAATACATACAGGCTTGGGGAGAGATGGACACGCCGGAGAATCACAGACTCATTATCGACTGTCTGCTGAACATTCCCCTTCTGTACTGGGCTACGGAAATCACCGGAGAATCCCGGTACAAAGAGGTGGCGGAAAACCATATCCACACCACCATGAAATATATTGTCCGGGAAGATGATTCTACCTGGCACACCATCATGTTTGACCCGGAGACCGACCGGTTTTCCCACGGGGCCACCTGCCAGGGCTATAAGGACAGTTCAGCCTGGGCCAGAGGACAGACCTGGGGTATCTACGGGACAGCCATCGCTTACAAGAATACAGGGCGGGCGGAGTATCTGGATTATTTCCGGAGAGTATCCGGATATTTTCTGAAACACCTTCCCAAGGATCTGTGTCCTTTCTGGGATCTGGGCTTTGGCGACGGGGATGAAGCGGAACAGCCCAGGGATTCCTCGTCAGGGGCTATCGCGGCCTGCGGCTTTTTGGAGATGAGCAAATATCTTCCCAAAGAGGAGGCACAGTACTATCAGGCTCTTGCCAGAAAACTGGCCTTTGCTCTGATCAAGAATTATCAAGTGAAGGATTTCTCCGTCTCCAACGGACAGCTGCTTCACGGCACCTACGCAAAGAAGACCCCTTACAACACCTGTGCCAATTCAGGGGTGGATGAGTGTGTCATCTGGGGAGACTATTTCTTTATGGAGATGCTGACCAGGCTCATAAAGCCGGATTGGAATATGTATTGGTAAAATAAGATGATATTGGGGGTCAAAAAGTATTTTGACCCCTGACCCTGACATCATACATAATTTAATCTTTAATTTTGTAAGAAAAAGTATACAACATCTATAAATTTTATATGAAAATGAAGAAATTATATTTTTATTTTCGCGGTAACAGGAATCTGGAAAAATAGGAAATCTTAACCTTAAAAAAGTATATTCAGATGGGGGCGGATTTTTGTTAAACTACATTTATTAAAGTTCAAAGAGACCACTGGAGACGGAAAAGTCAGCGTTACTTTGGTGTAATTTAGTTTAACTTTAGGTTTTCTTGGTCTATCAGGAGGTGGAGGGATATGTAGAGAGGCAGAAAGAAATGGTAAGAAGAGCGTAACGATAGGTAATCGGGAAAGTCGAAAAGCCGGAAGCTCATTTTCATGGCGCGGAAGTCGTGGTCCCTAACTTCTTTCGCGCGATTTGCCAGGCGCTCCTTATTGGCAGGGCTTTTGATACCTGAATCTTAAGAGTAAATAAGCAGAAAAGGAGGGAAAGAACCATGTATGTTCAAAAGAAACTGCGCCAGAAAGTCAGTGCGGCTATGACCGCGGTGATGATTTTGGGAAATTCTCTGAACACAGCGGCAGCTCCCGCCCAGGAAAGGACCGCGTCCAGATCTTCGGCGACTGTGGAGACAGATGCCTACAAAGCGGAACTTGATCTGGATAAAGGGTCCATTCTGTTGTATAGGTCCGACAAGAATAATAAGTGGAGCGTTACCAACGGAATGAACCCGGGAGCCACTATGCTGCTGGGAGATGACGGCCAGGTGACAGAACCTGTGATGACAGTGGATGGAGCTTTCAACAATACGGTTCAAGGCGGCGGGGCAGCAGGGGTCAATATGTCCGGAGAACTGTCAGGAGTGAAGTCCTGGTTTTTGTTTGGTGAAGAGATCCTATGCTTGGGAGCCGGGATTAAGAAGACTGATGCCGGTACGGCAGGCGCGGTTATCAATGTGGTGGATAATGTGGCGGCCAATTCTTTGAAGCTGGGTCTTGTTAAGCCTGATAAAGGTTTCCGAATAGTGAGCAACGCGACTACAGAGGGTGATAAGAAAGGCCAATGGATTAGCGCGCTTGATAAGGTGACACCACAGATTTATGATCAAAATTGGCTGTGCGCGACTAAGATGTCAGGCAGTCCATATCCTTTGGAGTGGCACTATATATTTGGTGATACACTGACGAAGTCAAATGTATCTTGCCGCTTTCCTACGACAGATGGAAAAACTGCTGAAAGATTTGAGTTGTGGATGGAGCCTGTTGACGAGAAGTATCAATATACCTTGGGAGCTAAAGAAGGAACCAACGCGGATTTTAATGATAAGAATACAACAGTTGAAACCCAAAACAAAGTTTTAAGCAACACCGAATCCATCCAGGCAGGGGAGAGTCCGGCAGAAGGCCTTATGGCTGTGAACAAGTGGACAGCTGACCCGGCGGATGTGGCAGGTCAGGTGGCGGATGTAAGTCTGAATCAACCAGTGTCTCTGTTTATCGAGAAAACAGCGGCAGGAGACCGAGCATTTATCACGGTATCGAGCCTTAGTACACAGACTTCATCTCCTATTGAATTGTCTGTGGATCTTAAGACAGAGTCTGTGCCGGAGATCAGCAATCCGCCGGAAGCGGTTACCGCGCACAAGGTGGAAGGCGGAAAGGTAGTTTTGACGCTGGATGCCGCGAAACTTGCCAATCCGGTTACAGTGGAAGTTTCTATGAAACCATCTGAAGATTTACCGGAAATAGAAACATCATTAGAGACTTCCGGTTACAAAGCAAATCTTAACCTCAGCCGGGGAACGCTGCTGTTGTCCTGCAACAGTGACAAGACGAAAAACTGGAATACTGACGAAGGGATGAGTCCCGGAGCCACCATGTTCCTGGACAGCAACGGTCAGGTGAGAGAAGCCCAGACAACGGTTGCCGGTGCTTTTGACAATAACGCGGAAAGCGGCGGGGCGGCGGGAGTCCGTATGTCAGGAGAACTGTCAGGGGTGAAATCCTGGTTTCTGTTTGACAATGAGATCGTCTGTCTGGGGGCAGGGATCAAGAAGACCAGCACCAGCGTCGCAGGTACGGTTATCAATGTTTTGGATAACGTGGCAGTGGATAATAATTTGAAAGTCGCACTGCCAAATCCATGGATCGGATACCGGGGAGTCGTGACCGCTACAACTAAAATACCGCCAGCAGATAAGCCTACAGAAACATGGTCCAGTGTTCTGGATACGGTGACAGCGGGAAAACATGGGCGTAACTGGCTGAATGCTTCTGGTCTTACAGAATCTACTCAACCTTTGGAATGGCGATATATTTTTGGTGATACGATCAGCAATACGAAAGTATATTATCGTTTTCCTACAAGAGAAGGCAAGGCAGCCAGATTTGAGCTGTGGGTAGAACCAGTTAAGAGTGGGTACCAGTATACACTGGGAGCCGGAGGATTCCAGAAGGATTTTAAAGACGCTAGTAATAAAGATGTGACTATAGCTGAAACCAAAAACAAAGTCCTCAGCAACACCGAATCCCTCCAGGCAGCGGAGAGTCCGGCGGAAGGTCTTCTGGCCATCAACAAGTGGACGGCCGGGCAGGAGAATGTGGAAAGCCAGGTGGGAAATGTAAGCCTGAATCAGCCGGTATCTCTGTTTGTCAAAAAGGCGGAGTCGGAGGAGAAAGCATTTATCACCGTCTCCGGTCTTACAGGGGACATCCCGTCTTCCATTGAATTGTCTGTTGATCTGAAAGCGGGAGCAGTGACCGAGATCAGTGACCCCACAGCGGCGGCGGCCAGGGTGGAAAATGGAAAAGTATTTCTCACATTAGATGGCACAAAGCTTACCAGTCCTGTTACAGTGGAGGTTTCTCTGACGAAACCTGTAGAATTACCGGCAGTAGAGACCCCAGGTTACAGGGCACAGCTTGATCTCAATCAGGGGATGGTGCTGTTGTCCAGCAGCGATGATAAGACCAAACCTTGGAATACCGACTATATTATGAGTCCGGGAGCCACCATGTTCCTGGAAAGCAGCGGTCAGGTGAGAAAAGCTGAGATGGCAGTAGAAGGGGCTTTTGACAACAGGGCCGAAAGCGGCGGGGCGGCGGGAATCCGCATGTCCGGGGAATTGTCAGGAGTGAAGTCCTGGTTTCTGTTTGACAGCGAGGTTGTATGCCTGGGAGCCGGGATCGAGAACACCGGTGAGAGCGGAGATAAGGTTATCAATATTGTGGATAATGTGCCGGTGGACAGCTCTTTGAGACTGGGCCTTACCAACCCTAATATCGGTTACAGAGAAGTGTTAAAAGCTGTGGCTGATAGTGACCCCGCTCGTACTTGGAAGGATATTGTAGATACCGTGACAAAAGGGAACCACACAGCCCGCAACTGGTTAAGCGCGTCTAATCTTCCGGCAACCGGAGACCAGCCGCTTCAATGGCGTTACATTTTTGATGACACTATGAACAAGGTCAATGTATATTACCGGTTCCCCACAGTAAATGGCACGGTGGCCAGATTCGAGCTTTGGAAAGAGCCTGTGGGCGGAATCTACCAATATACATTGGGGGCAGGGGGAATGCAGAAGACTTTGCCCGCGTCTGCCGAAACTCAGAACAAAGTCTTAAGCAACACCGAGGACCTGCAGGCAGCCGAGAGTCTGTTTGAAGACCTTATAGCCGTGAACAAGTGGACAGAAGGGCTGGCGGAAATAGTCGGTCAGGTGGCGGCAGTAACTGTGAATCAGCCCGTATCGGTATTTGTCAGAAAGACAGAACTGGGAGACAAGGCGTTTGTCACCGTGTCCAGACTTACTACAGAGACTTCCGGTCCGATTGATCTGTCCGTAGATCTCAAGGCCATATCTGTGACAGATCCTGGCGATACGGAAGCGGTTACTCAATATGATGTGAAAGACGGAAAGGTATCATTAACTCTGGATGCCGCAAAGCTTACTCGGCCAGTTACCATAGAAGTTCAGCTTGAGGAACGGAAATCCGAAATCGGGGATACTGTGACCTTGATAAAAGGAGACGTGGTAAATATCGAGAAGCCGGCCGAGTTGTCTGACGGAGTAACCTGGAGCGCCAAGTTTATCAAGAAGGACGGAACCTACCTTCGCAATGTGGGATACAGCAAAATCAAGAGAGAATTAAAAGATGACGACGGAAACGGAAAGAAAGAGACAGATGGAACCAGAACAGCAGGAGACACTCCCGCCGACCATCTCATTACGGTGAAACCACTGTCCAATGGAGGCGCCACTCTCATCGCCAGAGAAAAAGGAGAGCTTGTATTGGTAGCCAGGGATAAGGATGGAAACGAGAAAGTGTATCCTACCACCATCCTCTTTGAAGATCCAGATAATCTTCCGGAAGTCACAAAAGAAGACTACAAGGCCATCCGTGAAAGATGGAAAGAGTCTCTCGTCGGAGCGAATCTCTCTTCGACAGAAGGCGGAGCCGAAATTCTGGAGGCTATTGATAAAGCGGCGAAAGAGGCATGGGAAGCTTACGAATATAAAGGCCAAGATACCTGTCCGGATATTCCATGGACGGGGGATATCGGCACCGAGGGAAGCGATATCGAGTATAAAGATGACGCGGTGGAATTCCGTCCAGCGTTCCAAAAGGTTCTTGCCATGGCAAAAGCCTACAGCACAGACGGAAGCCGGTATTACCGTGACACAGATATGCTTCAGGATATGGTTCACATCATGGATTATCTGTGTACCGTATGCTATACGCCAAAGAGCCAGACAGATAACTGGTGGACATGGGAGATCGGTATGCCCAAGGATCTGATTCCCATTCTGATTCTGCTCCATGATGATTTGACAGAAGAGCAGATTATGACTTATACAGAAGGCCTCTATTTCTTCCAGCCAGACCCCTATCACGAGGGAGCCATCGGAATCGGAAGTACCCATGCGCAAGGATATAGAACGGCTCAGGGAGCCAATATTATCGACTGCTCCACCACAGCCATAGGATTGGGAGTGCTGCGGGAAGACAATGAGCAGGTTTATCTGGGAATGAAAGCGTCTTCGGAGACCTTTGTGATTCAGGAAGCGGAGGATATTTCTAAAATTGTTCTTGAAGGCTATACCAGCGGTTTTTATGGAGACGGTTCCTATCTGGACCACAGCCATGTGCCTTATCTTGGTTCCTATGGAATTGAGTTTATGAAAGGCGGGGCGAAGATTCCACCCCTTCTTGACGGGACTCCGTGGCAGTATCCGGACGAAGTGTGCCAGAACCTGGAATTCTACATAACAGAAGGCTTCGGCAGTTCTATGTACAGAGGCATGATGCTTGACAGCTTAAAAGGCCGTTCGGTGTCAAGACCAGGCTCCAGCAACCGGGGAGCAGGACGAGAGGCAATGACCGTTATTCTGCAGATGGTAGATTTACTGGGTCAGGAAGCAAAAGAAACCACATTGTCCACCATGAAATACTGGCTGGAGTCAGATCCGGAATTCATAGACAGCCTTAAGGGTGTAGAAAATATAGCGATCAAGGCGAAAGCCCTGGAGATTCTTGAAGACGATTCTATTGAAGGCTATGTGCCGGATCTGCACAAGTCATTCCCGCTTATGGACCGGGCGGTACACAGAAGAGAACCGTACCTGTTCGCACTGTCCATGTATTCGGAGAGAATCCAGAATACAGAGATCATGAATGACGAGAATAAGCTGGGCTGGCATCACGGCAATGGTATGACCTATATTTACGACGATGACAACCAGTACACCGACAATTTCTGGAACACCGTGAATCCATACAGGCTTGCGGGAACGACGGTGGTGCCTATGGATATCGGAAACGGCAAACCGGACAGTTCAGGTTTCCTTCAGGGAGGCGATTTCCGTTCCAAGGAAAGCTGGGTAGGCGGAAGTGCCATAGGCAGCTACGGTATCAGCGGAATGTCCTTCAGCGGTGAGATAGGCGGAAACGGAAAGAGCGCCGCGGACGGCCAGGTTTCTTATGCTCCCAACCTTAGAGGAAAGAAATCATGGTTTATGTTTGATGACGAGATCGTCTGCCTGGGGGCGGGGATTACCAATAAAGGTATGGACCTGCCTGTGGAGACCACCATAGAAAACAAGAAGCTGAGAGAAGACGGTGACAATCAGCTGCTTGTAAACGGAAATCCTGTAGACCTTCCGGTCAGTGAAGGAGAATTGAAAGCCATTGTCAACAAAACCGCGGATGTGACCGGAATTCAGGTGGACGATGTGACATGGGCCCATCTGGAAGGAAATGAATCAGCGGGAACAGGGTACTACTTCCCATATGAAAATACAGAGCTGAATCTCCGCGGAGCCCGGACAACCGGAAACTGGAAAGATGTAGGAACAACGGAAGGCGAGAGCACACAGAATTACATGGAAATGTGGTTTGACCATGGAGTAAATCCTGAGGCGGCTTCTTACAGCTATGTTCTGCTTCCGGGAAAGACAGCAGATGAGACAGCGGATTACGCCGAAGCTCCCAAGGTGGTGGTTCTGATGAACAACGCTTTCGCTCAGGCGGTACATCATGAGGAACTGGGAATCACAGGAATCAATTTCTGGGAGGACCAGGAAGTCACTGTAGGCGATGTGACCTGTGACAAGAAGGCCTCGGTTATGGTTTGGGAGGACGAAGAGGGGCTGCTGCAGGTGGCGGTCTCTGATCCGACCATGAGAAACACAGGAACTATCAAAGTAAAGATTAACAGGCCGGTGATGGCTGAAGAGTCACTGGACGGCAATGTTACCTGCCAGATTCAGGAAGATGGGGGAGCCGTGCTTACCTTCCAGGTGGAGGGAACTAACGGGGCCGTCTCCATGGCCAGCCTGCGGGTTTCCGCTTCCATCTACCCGTCTGCCGCGGTCTTAAGACCAGGTGACAACAGGATCTTTGAGGTGAGAGATTATGAGGGCAGCGCAGGTGAGATCACATGGTCTGTAAAGGGCAGTGACGGATCACTGGCGGAAAAGACAACCATAGACAGCAGAGGTATGCTGTGGGTGGACCAGACAGAAAAGAACAAGAGCCTGGTGGTTACAGCGAAGACCGAATCCGGTCTCAGGCTCAATGCCTATATTTCATTAGGCGGAGACGTGGTGACGGCAGAGGTGCCGGAAGACGTGAAGAAGGCAGAAGCGAAGATCGACCATGCCTTGGATCTTCTCGATGATCTGGGAGCCGATGATCCGGAAGTTGGGAAGGCCGTGGAAAACGCGGTGGACGCGGTTAGAGAAGCCGACAGCGACGGGCTGGTGGAACACATCATAGATGCTGTTCTGAAACTGGCCGAGGCCTATATAGAGACCAGGGCAGAGACCCAGGCTCCCGTAGCGGAACGGCTGGAAGTGAACGGAAAGAGCGTGGAGAAATTGAATCCTGTGGCCAAAGGCATGGTGCTGAATATTTCTCCTGACTATAAGAAGGCAGTGTCCGCGGCAGTACTGGTCATCAGCGGAGAAGACGGTGAGGACATGGCAAATGAGGAGACAGGAACACCATCCAATACCTTGAGGAAAGTCAGGGCCGTCACATTGGAGAACATAGCCACACCTTCCTTTGCCTTTAGGTCCGACGCAAAGATAGACGGAAAAGAAGTGGACGAAGAAACTGTTTTCAAGATGGGACTTTCCCTGTTCTGGGAGAGGGAAGACGAGGGAATCTCTCAGCTTGCCCAGAAGACGCCTTATATGGTGACAATAGATGTTCCGGATAGCATAGATCCAGACGCCAAAATTCTGGCAGTCATCATTGATGAGAGCGGAAAACAATATCCGCTGTCAATACAAGTGGATAAAGAAGATGGAAAACTTACATTCTTCCCCACAAGGACAGGAACTATGATTCTGGCCAATGAGATGTCGGAGAAACCAGACCCGGAGAAGCCGGATCCGGAAAAACCAGACCCGGAGAAACCAGACCCGGAAAAACCAGACCCGGAGAAACCGGATCCGGAGAAACCAGACCCGGAGAAACCGGATCCGGAAAAACCAGACCCGGAGAAGCCGGATCCGGAAAAACCAGACCCGGAGAAGCCGGATCCGGAAAAACCAGACCCAGAGAAACCGGATCCGGAAAAACCAGATCCAGAGAAACCGACAATACCGGTGATGCCGTCTTATCCGGGAAGAAGGAGGTATGGCGGTTCAAAAAATACGGATACTGGCAACCAGTGGGTTCAGATTAACAGCCATTGGAAGTATCAGCTGCCAGGCGGCGGGTACGCGGTAAATTGCTGGGAATATATTAACGGTCAGTGGTATCATTTTGACGGGGACGGATACATGCGGACCGGATGGTATTTTGAAAACCAGGATGGTTTCTGGTATTACCTGAAACCAGATGGAGCCATGGCCACGGGATGGCTTCAGGTTGAAGGAAAATGGTATTATTTTAACACTTTGTCGACAGCGGCGACAGGATGGGGCTTAAAGGATGGTGTCTGGGAATTCCAGGCACAGGAGAATCCGGGAAGGCCATCAGGAGCCATGTACCGGTCCGGGGTGACTCCGGACGGATATACTGTTGATGAACAGGGTGTCTGGTCAGAGTAGAGTGAAAATTTGAACAGACAGTTCGCGGGAGAGGGCTTTCACCAGCCTTCTCCCGTTTTAACATAATAACAGGATGCCTGCCACAGTCCTGGTTGTCATTTGGGAGATTTCCCATTATAATATAGGAAAACAAAAAATCACAGAGGAGGACCAGGTCACATGGGACAAAAACAGCAGCAGTACACCGCTGTCTACCAGTCGCCCCTGGGCAGTATGCTGCTTGCGGGGGATGAGACAGGCCTGACAGGGCTGTGGTTTGAGGGGCAGAAATATTATGCCAACAACTTAGACCCAGACCACAGGGAGGGGGAGATCCCTGTTTTTCAGACAGCCAGGCAGTGGCTGGATATCTATTTTTCAGGGAAGGAGCCGGATTTTATGCCGCCCCTCCACCTGATGGGGACTCCGTTTCAGCTGAAAGTCTGGAACCTTCTGTTAAAGATCCCCTACGGGACCACCACCACCTACGGGAATCTGGCCGCGGAGATGGCCGGGATCATGGGGCGGGACCACATGTCAGCCCAGGCGGTGGGCGGAGCGGTGGGGCACAATCCCGTCTCGGTTATTGTCCCCTGTCATCGGGTGACAGGCGCGGACGGAAGCCTGACAGGCTACGCCGGAGGAATTGACAAGAAGATCCGTCTTCTGGACGGAGAAGGCGCGGACACGAAAAAGCTGTCCACGCCCCGCCATCGCCCGGCCATCCGGCTCACTACCCTTTGTTATCTGGAAAAAGACGGAAAATATCTGATGCTCCACCGGGTTTCAAAGGAGAATGATGAAAATAAGGACAAGTGGATCGGCGTGGGAGGTCATGTTGAAAATGGGGAAAGCCCGGAAGACTGCCTGGCGCGGGAGGTAAAGGAGGAGACCGGACTGACCCTGACCTCCTACAGATTCCGGGGGCTGGTGACCTTTGTGTCGGACCAGTGGGGAACCGAGTATATGTGCCTGTACACAGCCCATGACTGGACGGGAGAACAGACCGGATGCGACGAAGGGGTCCTACAGTGGGTGGAGAAAGAGAAGGTCAGCGGCCTGCCTGTGTGGGAGGGGGACAAGATCTTTTTCCGACTTCTGACCCAGGAAGCCCCGTTTTTTTCCTTAAAGCTCCGGTATGAAGGGGACAGGCTGGCGGAGGCGGTTTTAGATGGGAAACGGCTGGATTTTTGGAGCGGGCAGCCCGGGAGCGGGGATGGACAGCAGCGGCTTACTGGTCAGCTGCCCCGGGAAAAGGGGAGGATTGAAGAATGAGTTATTGTGAATGGGCCAATATCAATGAAGCCAACAGGGTGTATCACGACACAGAATGGGGACTGCCTGTCCATGACGATATCCGCATGTTCGAGCATTTCTCCCTGGAATGCCTTCAGTGCGGATTGTCCTGGGATCTGATGCTGAAGAAGCGGCAGGTGTTCCGGGCCTGTTTTGACGGGTTTGACTATGACAAGATCGCCGCGTACACGGAAGCCGATGTGGAGCGTATTTTGAATACGGAAAATATGATCCGGTCTCCCAGAAAGATCCGGGCTATCATCAGCAATGCCAGGTGCTGCCAGAAGCTCCGGGAAGAATTTGGGAGCTTATGTCAGTACTTCTGGGCATTTTCCAAAGGCAGGACCATCCTGTATAATGGACATGAAAAAGGCAGGATCCCCGTAAGCAACGGCCTGTCGGACAAGATCAGCAGGGACTTAAAAAAACGGGGCTTTAAGTATGTGGGGCCGGTGACGGTCTATTCCCACATGCAGGCCTGCGGCATCATCAATGACCATGATGAGTCCTGTCCATGCCGCCAAAAAATCAATGACAGCTATCCGACCGTGAAAAAACCCAGGGACGGGGAGGTTACGTGACGGGCCGGGACCGGCTCCGCCCAATCTAAGGCTTCCTACGGATAAGCCTTACCTCCCACAGCTTTTTGGGGCTGCCTGTCCATGGGTCACATATGGCTGCCATCAGCCGCACACATTAAAATTGGTATCCCGGTATTGCCAGATCCGGTCAGCCATCTCCCTGCCATAATCCTGGGAAAAATCCCGCAGCACATTTTCATTGACCTTCTCCCCCTGGCTTAAAAAGATGGCTGACGTGACCTCGTGGTAGGCCCAGAAAGAGTGGGCGCAGTGGTACTCAAAATCTTTTAGCCCGCCGGAAAATTTGCCCCTGTCCATGCCTTCGCCGATGTCTCCCCCCGCCAGGCGGTGGATACAGCAGGGGCCGGTGTGGAGGGTCTGATCCACCACATAGTTTAAGTAAGGGTTAAAGCCTCTGGAGATGGCGCTGTCTAAGTGCCTGCAGTATTCTTTTCCCGCCTCCTCCAGCCCCATGTCCTTAAACTGGGTATACCAGGGGCATTGGGTGATCTTTAAGGTCCCATCAGGTGTTATTTCCGACTGATTTTGACATCCTTCCCGTTTCATATCTTCCGTGCCCACCCACTCGCCGTAGTAGTTGTAGGCTGACTGGGTCAGTTCTTCCCCCTGCCGGATGGCCATCTGGGCCATGCGCCTTCCCCGCTGCAGGGCGTAATACTGGGTCCCGTGGATGAAGGCGGCCAGGCCCCGGTTTTGGAAGGTCTCTGTCAGATAATAATAATATTTTGCCGCTATGTATGCGTGGGTCTTCTCGTTGAATCCCATCTTGCTTTACTCCCCCTTTTATATTTTTTTCGATTCAATAAGGTTATTGTAGTATATTTTTGTAGATTTGTCACCTTTTTGCTCGGTTTGTCAAAGGCAGGAGTGTAGACCTGCCCCTTTTTTCGATTCTCTGGCTCTTCAAGGGGCGCAAGCCCCGCCTGTTCCTGCTCCGCGGGAACAACAGCGTTCGTGAAACGAATGTGCGGCCAGCTCGGCCACGGGACTGCTCAAAGGGTTTGGGGCGTTGTCTCAGCAAGCAAAAACAGTCTTCCATGTCTCTGTGTTCTTATGTGTTCCTGATAAGATTGTATCATTATAACTTGTGAAATATTTCCCGCAATCTTTACATCTATATCGTCACAAACCTGACTTTCGCTTTCCTGCTTTTATTATATGACCTTTACAACCACACTCTAAAATCTATCCTTATTTACAAAAATTACATAAATTTAAGTTTTAACTAGTAAAAAAAGAGTACATTAGATTTTCTGTACTCTTTTAATTTCTATATCAGTTTATTCTTTTAAATTTATCCTTGTTTTTATTTGTCAATATTATTCAATTCTTATATATAGCAATTGCTATTTTAAAAAGGGATTAATTGTTTTTTTCATTTTTTTGTCCTTTCCCTTTATTATAAATATACCTCCCATACATATAGCCAATACTATAATAAAATTAGATGACGAAATATATAAAACTTTATTTAATTCACGTAATATCTCAGCATCTCCATTAATATTAAATAATACATCTAAAGCCATATTAACTGTAGATAAAAAACATAAAAGAACCGAAAGGAGTAAAACAGATTTATTTTGCGGTTTAAATAGAATGAAATAGGCTGTAATTTCAAATATGATACATAAAGGCATAAATAAGATTTTCTCTGGCATAAATAACTCCATATAGAAGAATAATACAAATACCATAAAAAGAATAAAAATACATTTTTTGATTTTCATTTCTTTGCGCTTCCTTTCCAAAGCTGTATAGTATAAGCACGAACAAATCTTCGCGAGAATAGGAGATTATATATCATGCTTATTTTACAGCAACAGTCACTTTCTGTGACACAGCCTATTAGTTTCCACAAAAATCTTCCACAAATCTCAATCCTATTACATCCATATCAATTATACTATTAATATATAACATATTAGTACATAAATCAATAGGTAAATCTTTTATATCTTCTAAATATTATGTTTTGGTCTAAATAATCTGTTGATTATTTGTTAAATTATACAATAAATTCATGCAATTCATCATACAGGACATATTCTGTGAAACAGCGAACAGATTTTCGGCGGTCACGCCAGAAGTCTGTTTTGGGTCTTTGCGGCACAGAAGCTCTGCTTACTGATTCAAACTATCGCATAGTTACTGTTCACATACGTTCACAGCAACTGGCAAAAATCCATGAAAATCGCCTGCGGCGATGGGATTTTTGCTCTCTGGCCCAGTTTATCACACGGTCAGTGCGGCAAGCGCGCAGACCTACCTGAACAGTAACATCGCATATACAAAAATGTTGGGTGAGAGCGGGCTATAATTGTAATTTCGACAGGCGTATGCTATAATTTATCCTATCACTGAATTTTATCGTATGGACGGAACTGCGGAGATTTTTATATGGTAAATGAGAGAACAATAGTCAATTACAAATCATTGTGGAAATTACTGATTGACAGAGATATGTCAAAGGCGCGGCTCAGGAAGGAAGCTTCTATTTTTCAAGAAGCACAGCGTTTAAGGTGGCAGACAACGAATTTGTTGCTATGGATGTGCTGGTAAGGATCTGCAAGGCTCTTGGCTGCGGAATGGATGACATAGTGGAAATGGAAAAGCAATAATGGAGGGATTAAGATGGCGGAACTGGAAAACAGCAGGGACTTGATCAGTGTACTGTGGAGCGGTGCGGATATCCTGCGTTCCAAAATGGATGCAAATGAGTATAAGGATTATCTGCTGGGCATTGTATTTTATAAATACCTGTCAGATTCTTTTCTGATCAAGGCGTATGACCTGATTTATGATGAAAAGCCGCAAAATTTAAAGGCGGCATTGGAGGCATACAGGGAAGCGCTGGAGGATGAGAGCGCGGAAGAACTGAAAGAACAGGTCAGGGAGGAATGTCATTATGTCATTGAGCCGGAGCTTACCTATACCTGTTTTGCGGATGCGGCAAGGAATAACGCGTTCAGCCGTGAGCAGCTTCAGAAAGCCTTTAACAACATCGAGCAGAGCGATCCGCTGTTTGCGGATCTGTTTACCGATATTGACCTGTATTCCAACCGTCTTGGAACAGGGGATCAGAAACAGAGCGATACCATATCAAGTCTGATCAAGGAAATTGACAGGGCAGACCTTCTGAATACGGATTCGGACATTCTTGGAAATGCCTATGAATATTTAATCGGACAGTTTGCCTCCGAAACGGGCAAGAAGGCGGGGGAATTTTACACGCCCCAGGCAGTGTCAAAAATCCTGACAAGGATTGCGATTGCGGGTCAGGAGGGAAAACGGGGGCTGTCGGTGTATGATCCCTGCATGGGTTCCGGCTCCCTTTTGCTGAACGCGAAGAAATACGCCGCAGATCCGGGGTACATTAAATATTATGGGCAGGAACTGATGACATCTACCTATAATCTCGCGAGAATGAATATGTTCCTGCACGGCATCGTGCCAGAGAACCAGAAGCTCCGCAATGCCGATACCCTTGACGGGGACTGGCCTACGGATGAGGAAACCGATTTTGACATGGTGCTCATGAATCCGCCGTACTCGGCAAAGTGGAGCGCGGCCGCCGGATTTCTTCAGGATGAAAGGTTCAGCGATTACGGCGTGTTAGCGCCAAAGTCAAAAGCCGATTACGCGTTTCTGCTGCATGGACTGTACCACCTGAAAAGCAGCGGAACAATGGCAATCGTATTACCCCACGGGGTTTTGTTCCGGGGCGCGGCTGAAGGGAAGATAAGGGAAAAACTGCTCCGGGCTGGAAACATCTATGCGGTGATTGGGCTTCCGGCAAATTTATTCTACAACACCTCTATTCCCACCTGTATTATCGTGCTGAAAAAACACAGGGATGGACGGGATGTATTGTTCATAGACGCGTCCCGGAAATTTGAAAAAGGGAAAAAGCAGAACGCGATGACGGATGAGCATATTGATTCTGTCATAGATTTGTACAACAGACGGGAAACCGTGGAAAAAGAGTCTTTCCTTGCGGAATTTGCGGATATTGAGAAGAATAACTTCAATCTGAACATTCCCAGATATGTGGATAATTTTGAAAAAGAGGAAGAAATAGACCTGAATGCCCTCATAAACGATATGAAGCAGACGGAGGAAGAAATCAACCGGATTCAAGGGGAATTTGTATCCCTGATGAAAGACCTGACTTCTTCTGATGAAAGTATCAATCAAACTTTAAATGATTTGATTATGATGATTGAGAGGTGATGGATATGGATAAACCGAGGATTAGGTTCAAAGGGTACACAGACGCTTGGGAACAGCGTAAGTTGGGGAATATTTGTGAATCTTTTGAATATGGACTTAACGCAGCAGCTAAAGAATATGATGGTAAGAACAAGTACATTCGTATAACTGACATAGATGATAGTTCTCACGAGTTTCTACAAGAGGATGTTACTTCGCCCGATATGGATTTGACGGGTGCTGAAAATTATTGCTTGAAATATGGAGATATTTTGTTCGCTAGAACTGGAGCAAGTGTTGGAAAAACCTATATTTATAAGGATTCTGACGGTTTAGTTTACTATGCGGGTTTCCTGATTCGTGGACGAGTAAAAGATGAATTTGTACCAGAATTTGTGTTTCAGAATACTTTAACGGATGACTATGAAAAATTCATTCGTATTACTTCGCAGCGTTCGGGACAGCCAGGAGTTAATGCACAAGAGTATGCTGGTTATGAGATTTCTATGCCGACTTATAAGGAACAAAAGAAAATAGGACAGTATTTCTCAAACCTCGACCGTCTTATCACCCTTCACCAGCGGAAGTGTGAAGAAGCAAAAAAATTAAAAAAATATATGCTGCAAAATATGTTTCCGCGAAACGGTAGCAATGTTCCAGAGATTAGATTTGATGGATTTACTAATGCTTGGGAACAGCGTAAGGTTAAAGATATTGCGCCCTTGCAAAGAGGATTTGATCTTCCAACAAGTCAGATGAAAGAAGGTGTTTATCCGGTTGTAATGTCAAATGGTATTGGTGGGTATCATTCACAATATAAAGTGAAAGGGCCAGGAATCGTAACCGGGCGTTCTGGTACGATTGGTAAATTGCAC
>CAJUSJ010000033.1 GCA_910588865.1 uncultured Lachnospiraceae bacterium | reverse complement strand
AGAAAGATTTTTGACGCGTTACTGTCCACACCATAACGGATCACCCGCTGATCAGTCATGGGCCGCGTATTTTGCCCTGTGAGACCCTCCAAAAGGGTCTTGCATATCCCCGGAAAAAGAGTTATACTTACCTCAGTCTATGTTGACACACCATGGGCTGGGGATAAGTTTCCGGCTCCGGGCAGGAGGAATTGCAATGATAGAGGCAACGAGCTGTGGAGGTGTGGTTATATTTCGAGGCAAGATTCTTGTATTGTATAAGAATTATAAGAACAAATACGAGGGTTGGGTTTTACCGAAAGGAACTGTGGAGGAAGGAGAGGAGTATAAGGAGACGGCTTTGAGGGAAGTGAAGGAGGAGACCGGGGTGTCGGCTTCCATCATCAAGTATATTGGCAAGAGCCAGTACTCTTTTAATACGCCTCAGGATATGGTGGAGAAAGATGTCCACTGGTATCTCATGATGGCTGACAGCTACTACAGTAAACCACAACGCGAAGAGTTTTTCATGGATTCCGGGTATTACAAGTTCTATGAGGCTTATCACCTGCTGAAGTTTTCCAACGAGAAGCAGATTCTGGAGAAAGCCTACAACGAGTACCTGGAGCTGAAGAAGAACAATCTTTGGGGCTCCAAAAAATATTTTTAGACAGAATAGGGACGGATCGAGACTGCCGCTTCTGACCGATATGGCTCAGGGCGGCAGTTTATTTGTATCATGAGAGAACTTTAACCAAAAAGTAATATTTGTGTAATAAATGTAAAAAACTGGACATAATCTATAGTATACACGGGTAATGCCGTGAAACCTGCGGCAGCGGTATGGCCGCGGAAAAGGAGGTTCCGGTTTTTTATGAAAAGGGACAAGATTGTAAAGATGGTGATGTCCGCGGCGGTTATGGCGTCAGTGGTTGCTGTGCCCACCGCGGCGGAAGGATCGGGGGAAGATATGGGAGCGGATCTTGGAGGGCTCACAGATATAGGAGAAGAGGCGGTATCGGTTGAGGCGGGCCAGCAGATTCTGCAGGCGGTGGGCCAGACCTTGGAGAAAGCTGTCAGAGAACAGGCCCTGGAGGAAGGCTACTGGGTCCAGAGGTCCATAAGCGAGGGTCCAGGGGCGGCCAGGTGGCAGAACAGGAACACCCAGGAGGCAGAGGAGTATGGTTCCCACTGTGTGGAGCTTGTGGGGGAACCGATCCCGGAGGAAGAGGAGTCCCAGGAAGCAATGCCATCCTATACCGAGGAAGACTTATACATTCTGGCCCACGCCATCTGCGGGGAGGGTCAGTGCTACCCAGATGAGGAGCAGCTGTACATCGGCTCTGTGATCTTAAACCGCAGAGACCACGGAGCCTACCCGGATTCCATAAAAGGGGTGGTGTTCCAGAGGGGGCAGTACGCCTGCACCTGGGATGGAAATTATTACCGGGAGCCTACGGAGGCCAACTGGAGGAACGCCAAGTGGCTTCTGGAGAACGGAAGCATTCTGCCTGGCAATGTGGTGTACCAGGCCGGCTTCCGCCAGGGAAACGGAGTGTATCTCCAGACCAGATATCACAAATATTGTTACCGCTCTTAGGGGCATAAAAAAGGAGCTGCCGCATTGCTTGCGGCGGCTTTTTTTGTACACGGGGCAGAGAGGAATATGGCCGCTAAAGCGGCCCTGCCCCTACTTGATATTCCATTTCCTGGCATTTGTCACACCCAATATGACAAATGTAATAATAAAAGAGAAAAAACAGTGACAATAGACAGATGTTTCTCACAAGAGTAATTGGTACAATAACATCATCATAAGGAAAAAGACACAGGAGGAGGAAGTTACATGAAGTATGTAGTATTTGTCAGCCACGGCACCTTTGCCCCGGGACTCCACAGCGTGCTCAAGATGCTTGCGGGAGGAGAACGGGAGGATATCTTAAGCGCCAGTATGGAAGACGGGATGGGGGCGGACGTGTTTACACAGAGATTCCAAAAAGCCATAGAAGCCATAAAGCAGGAGGACGAGATCATTCTTCTGGCAGACATCATCGGCGGCTCACCTCTCACCAATGCCCTGGATGTGCTGTCACAGAAAGGCCTCCTTGGCCGGACCAGAGCTTTTGGGGGAATGAATCTGCCTATGGCGCTGACAGCGTCCATGATGAAGGACGGGATGAATATGGATGCCCTGGCGGATGGTATGCTTCAGGAATCAAGAAATGCCATTCAGGAGATGGAGCTGAACATGGCAGAGGAAGAAGACGCGGATATCTAAAAAAGGAGGAAAACAATTATGTCAGTATCATTTGTGCGTGTAGACGACCGTATGATTCACGGTCAGACCTGTACCAGGTGGGCCTTAGAGTACCCCTGTGACGGTCTGGTGGCGGTCAATGACTTAGCGGCAACCAATCCGGTGCTCAAGGCGGCTTACAAAAGCGCTTCCGGGAAAAAGACCTTTGTGTGGACCATGGAAGAGTGGAAGGCGAAATGCCAGAAGGTTTTAGACAGCAAGGACCGGTATTTCCTGATTACCAAGAACCCTGTGGACATGAAAGAGATCCTGGTGGATCAGGGATTTGATCCGGGGATCAAGACCGTGATCATCGGCCCCTGCAATGACAGGCCGGGAGCCACAAAGCTTGGCAACAATCAGTCCATTACCCAGGAGGAAGCTCAGGCCCTGGAGGATATCATGAACAAAGGCTACAGCGTGGAATTCGCGTTGTTAAAAGATGAGGCCATCGGAAATTGGACAAAATTCAGAGGGCAGTTTGGTTTTAACTAAAGAAGAAAGGCGGCGGGAATTATGCAGATCAATTTATTTCAGGCAATTCTCCTGGGCCTCTGCGCATGCTTAGCCAGTATGCCGGGCCTAGGCGGAACAACATTCGGCAACTACACTCTGGGACGTCCTCTGGTGGCAGGTCTTGTGGTGGGACTGATCCTGGGAGACATGCGGACAGGGATCATCGTAGGCGCGGCCATACAGGTTATTTACATAGCCCTGGTAACTCCCGGCGGAACCGTGTCAGCGGATGTCCGGGCCATCAGCTACATCGGTATCCCCCTTTCCATCTGCGCCATCAAGGGCATGGGACTTGACCCGGCCTCCTCAGCGGCCAGGGACATGGCGGCGGCTCTGGGCGCGGCAGTGGGAACATTGGGAACGGTGCTGTTCTACGGGACAGCTACCGTGAACCTGGTCTGGCAGCACATTGGCTGGAAGGCGGTGGAAAAGGGAGATTTCAAGAAACTGTACCTGGTAGACATGGGGCTTCCCTGGATCTCCCATTTGCTCTGTTCCTTCCTTCCCACAGTGATCATCACCATGGCGGGTTCCAGCATGGTGGACCTGATGAAGACCTACCTTCCCATGGATGGCATTGCCATGAAGACCCTGTTTACAGTGGGAAGCCTTCTTCCCGCGGTAGGTGTGGCCATTCTGTTAAAGCAGGTGGTAAATAAAGCTACGGATTTCCTTACATTCTTCTTTGGATTTACCCTGGCGGCATGTATGGGAGTGAACCTGATCGGCGCGGCGGTGATCGGCGGATTCTTCGCGGTGATTAATTACAAGATCCAGCTGTTAAAGCTGCGTCCTGTGGCAGCTGGCCCAGGCGCGTATGATGACGATGAGGAGGATATTTAAGATGAAGAAATTATCAAAGAAAACCCTGAATAAATCTTTCTTATCCTGGTTTTACGGCAACCTGACCTGCTTTTCCCAGGAGCACATGCAGACCTTCGGATACCTCTGCTCCATGCTCCCGGTGGTGGAGGAGCTGTACGATACGAAAGAAGAACAAAAGGACGCTTTACAGACCTACACGGCATTCTTTAACACAGAGCCCCAGATCGGTACCCTGGTAGTAGGTATGACAGCTGGTCTGGAGGAGGCAAAGGCCAACGGCGAGGCCATTGACGGCGACACCATCAACGGTATCCGGGCCGGTCTTATGGGTCCCCTGGCCGGTATCGGCGACTCCCTGATCGTAGGAACCCTGATCCCCATTCTTTTAGGCATCGGACTGGGACTTTCCGGAAACGGTTCTCCGCTGGGCGCTGTTTTCTACATCGTCACATGGAACCTTTTGATGTTCTTTGGAATGAAATTCGCCTACTTTAAAGGTTACGAGATGGGCGGCAAGGCCGTGGAGATGCTGGTGGGCGAACAGGCCCAGGCGCTCCGGGAGTCCATCATCATGATCGGTACCATGGTGATCGGAGCCGTGGCCGCGAGCTGGATCAGCGTTACCACCTCCTTTGAGATACCAGGAGTCATCCATCTCCAGAGCACTTTTGATTCCGTATATCCCAAGATTCTTTCCGCGGGGACGGTGATTTTCTGCTGGTGGCTGATGACCAAGAAAAAGATTTCTCCCACCATGGTCATGCTTATTCTGGTTGTCATTGCTTTTGTAGGTGTTCTCCTTGGATTCTTTGATCCGGGCCTGTCCTACTAAATAGAAGAAAGGGTGAAGGTTATGTCAGAGACAAAAAAAGAATTTCTGATCCGGGAGGCGAAGATGCAGGCACAAGCCCTTAGGAGGCTGGGGATCTGGAAGAGAGCCGCGCTGTCACTGATGGTCATAGGGGGACTGTCAGCTTACACGGGATTTGTAACGGATCCGAATATTGTGAGGGGAGTATTTGGAATATTGACAGCAGCTGTCTCTGGCATGGCGGCATATGTTATCACCTTGGGATCCAGGCGGGGAAAAAAGAATGTGGATCACATTCTTGAGGCAGCGGCAGAGTTATAGGAAAGACAGCGGGGGGCACGGTATTCGTGGCTCCCTGCCGGAATTATTGCTTTTAAAAACCTTATGGCAATGGTAAAATAATTGTATTGTTATAGAGGAGGATGGGAGAGCCATGGAAAGAAAGCAGGACAGGCAGGTGCCGCGGATCCTGACGGGTTTTGTCTTAAGCGTTCTGGCAGTGGCCATCATGTGGTATTCGGCCAGCGAGGGCATCGGCCAGGCTGTGAGTCAGGGGAGGAAGCGCCGGTTTGGGGCCACCTACATGACCATGAATAATCCTTTTTACGAGATCATTGACGATGAGATCCGCAGCCATCTGGAGGCCAGGGGGGATATGCTGATCACCAGAGATCCTGCCCTGGATGTGAGTAAGCAGATCGAACAGGTGGAGGAGATGATCGACAGGAAAGTGGATGGGATCTTTATCAACCCGGTGGACTGGAAGCAGATCGGCCCGGCCTTGAAGGAGGCGGCCTCTGCCGGGATCCCCATTATCGTGGTGGACAGTGATGTGTATGAGTCAGAGCTGGCTTCCTGCACCGTGGTGTCTGACAATTATCAGGCAGGCGTCCAGTGCGCCTCCTATCTTCTGGAGCATGAGACAGGGGGAAATATCCTGCTTCTGACCCACAGCGCGGCGAAATCAGGGCTGGACCGGATTCAGGGTTTCAAAGACACCATAGGCGGCCATGAGGAGTTTTACATACTGGCGGAGGGAGACTGTCTGGGACAGCTGGAGCTGGCCATGCCGGTGACAGAACAGCTTTTGGAGCAGTACCCGGAGACGGATATCGTCATGTGTTTAAACGATGTGGCGGCCATGGGCACCATGGCCGCGTTAAAGGATGCCGGACTGGCCGGGGACATCGCTGTCTACGGCGTAGACGGCTCTCCGGACGGCAAATCCATGATTGAGGCAGGATTTATGGCAGCCACGGCCGCCCAGTTTCCCCGGGAGATCGGCAGGCAGGCGGCGGAGGCGGTCTACCGGATCCTGGAAGGAGAGCCTGTGGAGTCTGTGATCCGGATCAAGACAGAACTGATTACCAGGGATAACTTAGAACTTTATGGCAGCGACGGGTGGCAGTGACCCCGAAAAGACGGTGACGGATATGAGCAGAGAGAGGATCATCACAAATCTACAGCAGGCAGTGTATATACTTAATTTTGTGGCAGTGTGCCTGGTGGCAGGCAGCATGGCGTTGAGCATCTCCAAGATCGTGGATGCCATGGAGGCGGAGATGTTTTTAAGTCTTGTCCGGGTAAGGCCCTGGAAGCCCAGAACCATGATCGTGATGTCTGTGACCAGCTATCTGTGTCTTGTGATGCTGAGCTGTGTGGGACAGCTCTGGCAGGGAAAAGGAAAGTACGGACGTTTCCTGATCACAGCCGGGGAGATGTTTTTGTGCATTGGAACCACGGTGGCCATAAACATGAATTACAACGGCATTGTGCTTTTAGTGGTGGTGGACATGGTCCGGGGCCAGAAAGGAAGCCGCCAGAAAGTGATCCTGGGGATCGCCATTGTAGGACTCTATACCATTATCAATTACAATCTCACTGGAGCCTATTTTAACATGATTCCCTGGGAATCTTATCTCACGGCCTACAGTACCAGCACCCAGGCGTTTTTAAAAGGAACCCTGAGCGTGTTCAGTTCCATGAACCTGGTTCTTTTTATCCTCTACATGACCATGCTGATCCAGGGGGAATACCGGGAACGGGAGCGGATCCAGAACCTGAATGAGCAGCTGGAGGAGGCCAACCGGAAGCTGAAGGAGTACGCCGAGGAGGCAGAGAAAAACGCGGAGATGCGGGAGAGGAACCGGCTGGCCAGGGAGATTCATGACACTTTGGGCCATTCCCTGACAGGGATCGTGGCTGGGATCGACGCCTGTCTCACCATGATCGACCTGTCCCCGGAGGCCACGAAAAAGCAGCTGATGAAGATCGGGAAAGTGGCCAGACAGGGGATGACCGATGTGCGCCGCTCGGTCAGCAAGCTCAGGCCTGACGCTTTAGAAAAGCTGGACTTGGAAAAGGCCATTGTAAAGATGCTCAAGGATACAGGGGCAGCCTCTGGGGCTGATATCTGTTTTGATAATCAGGTGCGGCCTTTTAAATTCCATGAAGATGAGGAGGAAGTCATCTACCGGGTGGTTCAGGAAGCCACCACCAACTCCATCCGCCACGGCCACGCGGATAAGATCCGAATCCAGGTGTCCAAGGCGGAACAGTGGCTGACCATCCACGTAACAGACAACGGCATAGGGTGTAAGAATGTGGAAGAGGGGTTCGGGTTAAAGCACATGGGAGAACGAATCAGCCTTTTGGAGGGAACCTTAGAGTACGGCAGCCAGGAGGGATTTTACATTATCGCCAGAATACCTATCCGATGGGGGGAGGAACATCAATGAGAGAGAAGATCAAGATCGTTATCGCGGATGACCAGGAGCTGATCAGGGACAGCTTAAAGATCGTGCTGTCCGCCAACCAGGATATGGAAGTCATCGACACCGTGGCTGACGGGCGGGAGGTGATCCGCTCTGTCCGCTCGGAAAAACCGGACGTGATCCTGATGGATGTGAGGATGCCCGGTATGGATGGGGTATCCTGTACCCAGATCATCAAGGAAAATTATCCTCAGATCAAGATCATCATCCTGACCACCTTTGATGACGACGAGTATGTGTACAACGCGCTGAAATACGGTGCCAGCGGTTATCTGTTAAAGGGAGTGTCCATGGCCGAGCTGTCCTCCGCCATCCGCACGGTGTACAGCGGGAAGGCCATGATCAACCCGGATATCGCGGTGAAGGTGGTCCGTCTTTTTTCCCAGATGGCCAAGGGAAATTACACCATCCAGGTAGACGACAGGAGCATAGAAGATATTGGAAAGACCGAATGGAAGGTGATCCAGCAGGTGGGCTACGGCAGGTCCAACAAGGAGATCGCGGCTGCCCTGAACTTATCAGAGGGGACGGTGCGCAACTGCTTAAGCTCTGTCCTGGGCAAGCTGGATCTGCGGGACAGGACCCAGCTGGCCATATGGGCGGTGCAGACAGGAGTTACCACCAGGAATCTGGATCGGTCTTAAAGGAGGCGGGGCATTGAAGAGCGGAGATAAAAGGACGGTCTGGATCCCTGTCATTGTGGGGTTTATCCTGTTTGTCATAGCCGGGGTCTGCGCTGTAGAGAATTTCAGGGAGACCAGGCAGGGGCAGGTGATCCACTTTGGGATGATCGCGGGAAGCTACTGGGATGTGCCCACAGGCAGCTGTTATGAGGTGATTGACGCGGCCATCAGAAGGTTTGAGGAAAAGCACCCGGGAGTGAAGGTCACCTATACCAGCGGGATCTTGAAAGAGGATTATCCGGAGTGGCTGGCGGAGCAGATCCTTCTGGGAAAGGAGCCGGATGTGTTCATGGTCCCCGCGGGCCAGCTGGATATTCTGGCCTCCATGGGAGTCTTAAAAGATCTGGGGCGTTTGATGGAGGCGGACAAAGAGTTTGAAAAAGAAGAATATTATCCAGCGGCCTGGCAGTACGGAAATATTCGAAATACCCAGTATGCCCTTCCCTATGAGAGCGTGCCCACCCTTATGTTTGTGAACAAGACCCTTTTGGACAAAGAAAAGATTAATATGCCGGGAGCGGATTGGACCTGGGAGGATTTTCTTTCCATCTGCAAACAGGTGACAAAGGACACGGACGGCGACGGGGTCATCGACCAGTTTGGCTGTTTTGATTACGGTTGGAGAGAAGCGGTGGATTCCAACGGGGCGACGCTGTTTGAAAAGGATGGGACCATTTCCCGCTTCGCGGATTCCAGGGTAGAGTCTGCTGTCAGGTTTGTCAGGGACTTAAACGGGGTCAATGAAGGATATGTGGTGACCGCGAGGGAGTTTGATCAGGGAAAGGTGGCTTTTCGGCCATTCGCGTTTTCCGAGTACCGTACCTACAAACCATACCCCTGGAGGATCAAGAAATATTCGGATTTTGAGTGGGACTGCGTAAAGCTGCCCTCAGGGCCTGACGGCAATGGCCAGTCAGCGCTGGATACCCTTCTCATGGGCATCGGCAGCAGGAGTAGGCAGGAGACACTGGCCTGGGAGTTCATCAAGGAGCTGTGCTATGAAGAAGAAACCCAGCTTCATCTGCTGGAAGCTTCCCAGGGGCTGCCGGTGCTTAGGAAGGCCGTGGAATCCCCTCTGCTAAAGCAGGTGCTGGGAAATGACAACCCGGGAAACGGCAATATGGATGTGGAAGTCATCTGCCAGGTCATGGAGGAAGCCCGGGAAACGCCTAATTTCCGCCTGTATCCCGCGGCCATGAGCCTGGCGGACAGCGAGATCGGATACATCATCAGCGGAGAACGGTCCATAGACAGCGGACTTTTAAAACTGCAGAGAGAGGTTAACAGCCTGCTGCGGCAGTAAGGAGGAGAACGTTATGGAAGAAAAAATGAAAAAGGATCCCCAAAACCTGGATATCAGGATCCTATACAGTGATATTGACGGGACTTTATTAAGAAACGACCACCATATTTCCCCTAAAACCAGGGAAAAGATCCTGGAGCTGGACAAAAAAGGCATCCCGTTTATCCTGGTGTCAGCCCGGATGCCGGATGGGGTCAGACTGATCCAGAGAGAGCTGGGGAACAAAAGGCCTATAATCTGCTACAGCGGGGGACTGATCCTGGATGAAGATCAGAATGTTATCTACAGCCGCCAGATGGATCTGGAGCTGGCCGCGGGTGTGTGGTCTGATTTGGAGAGAGTGTGCCCGGAAATCTGCGTCAATATCTACGGCGGGGAGTTGTGGGTGGTAAAGGATGACCAGAATCCGTGGGTCATCCGGGAAGAGGGGATCACTGAGGGGAAATCCGCGGTAGGAGAGCTCCGGAACATGTTCGCGGGCGCCGGCGGCATTCACAAATTCCTTCTTATGGGGGAGCCGGAAGATATTGCCCGGGGAGAGGTCTTTTTAAAGGCAAATTACCCGAAACTGTCTGTGCTCCGTTCCAATTCTTATTATCTGGAGGTCATGGACGGGTCTGTGGACAAGGCGGAGGGGGTTCGTTTTTTGTGTGACCGCTATGGCATACCCATAAGCAGGGCGGCAGCCTTCGGGGATGGGGAAAATGATCTGGGAATGCTTCGCGCGGCAGGCTATGGGTTCGCCATGGGCAATGCTTCCGAGAAGCTGAAAGCGCGGGTGGGGCATACAACTTTGAGCAATGAGGAGGATGGGATCCTTCGGGTCCTTGAGAGGATAGAAGTCCCAAAGAAAGCCTATTAATCTATATTGAGAGCACATTGGGTCATGGTTTTTCCTCTGTTTTTCGTGCTATAATCCAGGCAAGAAAAGGGAAATACATTATAGTATGAGGAGGAGCTAAGATGAGAAAGAGAACCGTGTTATCAGCAGCGTCACTTACCATGTGCCTTGCCCTGACAGCCTGCGGGGGATCGGGAAGTCAGAGCCAGGGAGGCGATTCCGGAAAGCCTCTCACCGTGGCCATCTGGGACAACAACCAGCTGCCGGGCCTGAAGGAGATCATAGGGGATTTTACCGCCGAGACCGGGATTGAGGTGGAGATTCAGATGGTGCCGTGGGATCAGTACTGGACCCTTTTGGAGGCAGGTGCCCAGGGCGGGGATTTGCCGGATGTTTTCTGGATGCATTCCAATTACAGCCAGAAATTTATGAGCAACGATATCCTTCTGGATCTGACCGACAAAGTGGCCCAGAGCAGTACCGTGGATATGGCCAATTATTACCAGGATATCGCCGAACTGTATCAATACGACGGGAAGATCTACGGTATTCCAAAAGATTACGACACCATAGGACTGTGGTACAACAAGACCATGTTCGATGAGGCAGGCATCTCTTATCCCGATGAGACCTGGACCTGGGACACCTTTGCCGAGGCCGCGGAGAAACTGACCAAGGCAGACGGAAGCCAGTACGGCTTCACATCCCCGGCCAGCTTTAACCAAGATGGCTACTACAATCTCATCTACAGCATGGGCGGCTCTGTGCTCAGTGAGGATAAGACCAAGTCCATGTGGAACTCAGAAGAGACTGTCGCGGCCATGAACTGGTGGTACGACAACCTGGTGACAAAGGCCATGCCTACCCAGCAGGTGATGGCGGAGAACACTCCTGATGTCATGCTTGGTTCCGGCAAGGCGGCCATGGTCTTTGAGGGTTCCTGGATGATCGCGGCCATGAAAGGCAATGAGTATATTGTGTCCAACTGCGATGTGGCAGTGCTTCCCAAGGCAGAAGATGGAACCAGGATCTCCATCTACAACGGGCTGGGATGGTCCGCCGCGGCAGACACCGCTCACCCGGATGAGGCGTGGAAGCTGATTGAGTACCTTGGAAGCGAAAAAGCCCAGAAAAAGCAGGCTGAGCTTGGAGTCACCATGTCCGCTTTCATGGGGACCTTTGACACCTGGATCGGATGCGCCCCGGAATTTAATCTTCAGGCCTACCTGGACATGTCTGACAACATGGTGATCCGCCCATACACCAAAAACACCAAGGTGTGGGAAGATTACTCCCAGGAGACCATGGTGAAGGCTTACACCGGTCAGATGACCATGGAAGAGGTGTGCGGGGATATCGCCAAGTTCATGGATGAGCAGATCGCGGAAGAGCAGCGGTAAAAAGAAGCCCTTCTGCTACAGATACTGCTTCCGGTAATTTGACGGGCTGACGCCGTAGGTATTTTTAAATATTTTGGAAAATGTGAGGGGATTGGCATAGCCGATCTCCTCTGCTACATCCTGGATGGAAAGGCCGGTGGCCCGGAGAAGGCGGCAGCCCTGGTCCAGGCGGTAAGTCAGAAGATACTCCTGAGGGGAAACCTGAAGCTTTTCTTTAAAAATGTGGGTGAGATAGGACCGGGTGATGCCGATATAGGAAGCGACCTCGCTGACGCGGACATTTCTGTAGTTGTCATGGATGTATTCCAGCGCGTGTTCCACGTACAGCTCCGGCGAGTAATCGTGGGGCGGCGTGTGGTGATGGTCAATGAGGTCCCGGTTGCGGGAATCCACCAGCAGGGCCAGGAGCTGGTACAGCAGGGCGGTCCTGGTCAGCTCGTTGGCAATGGTCAGCTCATGGTGATCCAGGATTTGTTCTGTCAGTTCCAGAAAATCTTCTGGTCTCACATAGGTATCCCTGACAGGACATTCTGGTGTGATCCCTGCTTTTTCAAGGTAAAGGGCAGCCTTGGTGCCGGAAAAAGAGACCCATGTGTAGTGCCAGGGATCCGAATGGTCAGCGTAATAATAAGTTTCAATGTCCGGGGGGATGACAAAGATCTGTCCGCGCCTGGATAATGACAAGTAGCATGTCGTGGCGGAAAAAAGGCCGGCAGCGGTAAGGTGCTTGTGTTTTGGAGAAGAATGAGGTATAAATTTAATGGTGGAAACAAAAAATAATCATAAAAAAGGAGTCCATAACATGAGCAAAGCATATGAGCAATTACAGCCATACTTAGAGCGGGCCCAGGCATTTCAGACAGCCAAGGTGCTGTTTGAGTGGGACAACGAGACTTTGGCACCCAAAAAGGCAGGCCAGAACACATCGAAAGTGGTAGGGACTCTGTCCAGTGAGTATTTTTCCGTGATCACGGACCCCCAGGTAAAGAAGCTGGTAAAAGAATGCCGGGAAGAGGATTTAGGGCAGGTGGAGGCTGCTATTGTAAGAGAACTGGCAGAGGAGATGGAGAAGCTGGAGCGGGTTCCGGCCAATGAGTACCGGGAATTTTCCCAGCTGGCGTCAGAGGGTACCAGGATCTGGGCTGATGCCAGAAGAAATAAGGATTTTGAGAGCTTTGCCCCCACCTTAAAAAAGCTGGTGGAGTACACGAAAAAATTCGCCTCCTACCGGGCAAAGGAGGGACAGAAGCTGTATGATGTGCTTCTTGAGGACTATGAAAAAGGGTTTGATATGGAGACCCTGGACCGGTTCTTCGGCACATTGAGACAGCAGCTGGTGCCGTTTTTAAAAAAGGTGACAGAAAGCGAAGTGGAGATTGAGGATGATTTCCTCACCGGGGATTACAAGGATGAGGACCAGGAGGCCATAGGACGGTTCTTCGCGGAGTATGTGGGGTTTGACTTTGACAGAGGGGTCATGGCGGTCAGCGCCCATCCGTTTACCACCAATCTCCACAACAAAGATGTGCGCGTCACTACCAGCTACAACCGCCATGTGGATGACTCCCTGTTCTCCGTTATCCACGAGTCCGGACATGCCATCTATGAGCTGGGAATCCCCGATGAACTGACCCAGACCTTGGTAGGCGGAGGAGCTTCCATGGGCATGCACGAGTCCCAGTCCCGGTTCTTTGAAAATATCATTGGGAGAAATGAAGCTTTCTGGGTTCCAGTGTACGCAAAGCTTCAGGAACGGTTTCCTCAGCAGCTTGAGGATGTGCCTTTGGAAAAGTTTGTAAAAGCCATCAACAAGGTAGAGCCAAGCCTGATCCGCACCCAGGCAGATGAGCTGACCTACAGCCTCCATGTGATGATCCGCTATGAGATTGAGAAAATGCTGATTGAGGAAGATTTGGATGTGGACAAACTGCCGGAAATATGGGCTGACAAGTATGAAGAGTACTTAGGAGTCCGTCCGAAAGACGCGGCGGAAGGTGTCCTTCAGGATATCCACTGGTCTCAGGGTTCTTTCGGGTATTTCCCATCCTATGCCCTGGGAAGCGCCTTTGGGGCCCAGCTGTATCATTATATGAAGGGACAGATGGATTTTGAGGGGCTGCTGCGGGCAGGAGAGATCGGAACAATCCGGGAATTTTTGAGACAGCATATCCATCAGTACGGAAAACTGAAGACCAGCCGCCAGATGCTCAAAGAGGTGACAGGGGAGGACTTTAATCCCCAGTACTATATTGACTATCTGGTGGAAAAGTATGGCAGGCTTTACGGGGTAACCATGTAATCGGTACTTTGTATCAGAATGAGCCAGGATCTTAAATTTCCCTTGATTTACCATATTTTACCCACTATAATGAGTGGTATCAAATGTTATAAACGTAAAGGAGAAAGGGAATATGAGAGTTCAGATTTATGACACCTATGAAGAGATGAGCAAGGCGGCGGCTGACCTGGTAGCGGCTCAGATTCTGCAGAAGCCAAACTGTCATCTTGGCCTGACAGCGGGGCAGACACCAGTGGGGATGTGCGCGGAGCTGGTGAATCTGTATAAGGACCACAGAGTTTCTTTTAAGGAGTGTACACTTTACAATCTGGAGGAGATGGCCGATGTTCCGCCGGAGGATCCGAAGAATTTGAGACATACATTCTTCCATGTCCACCTTCTGGACCATGTGGACGCTGAGGACAGCCAGCTGGTTCTGCCGGATGGTTTCACCGACGGAATTGAGGAGGCATGCAGGAAGTACGACGAGCTTATGGACAACCTTCCTGACGGACGTCTGGACATGCAGGTTCTGGGCATCGGCGCTGACGCCCACATTGGCATGAACAAGCCCAACGAAACCCTGACTCCGGAAGCCCATGTGGTATACAATAAGGCGGGACGGCCAACCTGCGCCATGGGACTTCATCACATGCTGCTGGCTAAAAAGATCATCATGATCGCCAACGGTGAGGAGAAGGCTGAGGCAGTGGCCAAGATGATTAATGGCCCCATCACTACCATGGCTCCGGCCTCCATGCTGAAGATGCATCCGGACGTGGTTGTGCTTCTGGATAAGCCGGCGGCGTCCAAGCTGTAGAGACGGTTTAAGCGTTGACAGAGAAATCCCTGCTAAGGTCAAGGTCCTGCGGGCCTTGGAGATTTGGCGGGGATTTTTTGAGATAATGGGAGGAGACCTCTATGGCAATCAGATCAATCAATATTTTAAATGTAATGGTATTTCAGCGGCAGTGGAGAAAGGACAATGGATTTGGGCTGAAATTTTGTGACGGTATTAATGTTTTGATCGGAGCAAACGGTGTGGGAAAGACCACCATATTAAAAATGATTTATGCTGCCACACAGTGGTCAATAGAACAGACACCCCATGGAAAGACAAAAAAATTTCTTCACTATTTTTCCAACAGCCTTAAAGATAATGAGGCTCTAAAAAATACTGACGGAAAAAACGATTATTGTTATTACAAGGTATCGGATGGTACACATGAGTTTGTGGATGGTCTTTCTCATGACAGTTTTTTTAACCTTGATGACTGGATCGGGTTAAATATTCAGTCCATATTTATACCGACTACGGAGATGCTGTCACACGCGAAAGGCTTTTTGGCTATGAATCAGAAGTACAATATGCCTTTTGATGGCACGCAGATCGATATTATTGTGAACGCCTCCTTACCAGAGATCCGTGAGGTTCCATCCTCTATGAAGAAGATTCTGGAAAAAATCAGTGCTGTGATAGATGGCGCGGTCATTTTGGAGGATGATGCCTTTTATGTGATAAAGAGTGATGGGCGGAAGGTGGATTTCTCTCTGGAGGCAGAAGGATTGCGCAAGTTAGGGCTGCTTTGGAAACTGATTCGTAATGGGCTTTTGGATGACGGAACCATTCTTTTGTGGGATGAACCAGAAGCAAACTTGAATCCTGAGTTATATTCTCTTGTCGCGGAAATCCTTCTGGAGTTACAGAAAAATGGTGTTCAGATTTTTGTGGCGACACATAGCTATAATTTCGCTAAGTATTTGGAAATACGGCGTGAAAATAAGGAACAGGTTATGTTTCATAATCTTTATCTTGGCGATGATGAGGCAGTCTATAGTCAATCCGCCTATAAAATGGACGAAATCGAGAAAAATCACATTATGATGGCAGATAATAAACTGTTAGATGAAATATATGATTTGTGAGGAAATGGAATGAACACCATATTTATAGAAGAAAATGGGGTGTACAGTATCGACTGTACCAATGCTGTGTGGGCAACTGATCGGATGCATAAAGATTACCAGGAAGCTGGTATCCATATTAACGATGTGGATTTTCTGATTGAGAATGCTACCCATATTATTATGGTGGAATATAAGAATGCGTGTCTTGCGAAAGCGGCAAATCCAGAGGCGTTTAATCCCATGTCTGACAAAAAGATATCAATTATAACAAGAAAATTTTATGATTCTTTACATTATTTAAAACTGTTTGATAAGGACAAACCAGTTCAATATGTTTATGTTCTGGAATATCCTAATGGAGACGCGACTACTCGAAAAAGGTTGCGAAATAGATTGAAGACAGAGTTACCATTTGCTCTTCAGGATAGTATTGGAAATGGGAATAAGTTGATTGATAAGGTTGATGTGGTTTCGATCAGGGAATGGAACGATGATAGTACCTACGGAAAATATGCGATAAGGAAAATATTGGCAGATAATTGAACAGGTAATCATATCCCGCCAGGCGGATATTGTTTTGCGGTGGTATGTCCGCTGGCGGGCGCAAGAAGCGTTTACTGATATTTCTCCAGATAATAATTCAGCTCTGCCCCAATAAGCAGGATGCAGATGCAGATATACAGCCACAGCATCAGAACTACCACGGCGGTTAAGCTGCCATACATGTAGGAGTAGTTGCTGAAGTTGTTAAAGTAGATGGAAAACAGCGAGGAGAACACGATCCATCCCAGGGTGGAGAACAGCGCTCCCGGAAGCTGGCTTTTAAGGCTGTGGCTGCGGGCCGGCACCAGGGTGTAGAGTCCGGTGAACACGATGACCAGCACTGTCAGGGCCAGGAAAGAGCGGAGGCTCATGACGTGCTGAGTAAAATTGGACACCACAGGAAACACCATGAGGATCAGCTTTTGGAGGCTGCTCCCAAGAACCAGAAGCAGGAGACTTGCCACACAGGCCACCACGAAAAGGATGGTGTAGCCGGAGCATACCAGCCGTCGGATAATGTACCCTCTGGACTGGGGACTTTCATAGACCCGGTTCAGCCCTCTCTCAATGCCCAGCATCCCCCGGGAGGCAGACCAGATGGCCACCAGGGCTGAGATGGACATCATGGTGGCAGGGGATTTGTTGTACAGATCATCCACAATACCGATGACCAGAGAGTCCAGCATGTCGGGCATAACCGCCACCAGAAGCTCCAGGAGATCGGATTTGTTCACTGCCGGGATCCTGTGGATCAGGGTCAGGAGCAGCATGATGAACGGAAAAAAAGAGATGACGATAAAAAACGAGGCCTGGGCGGCATATACCGTTACCTCGTCTTTTTTATATTTATCAAAAATCCTTTTGCCCTCAACCAGAAGAAAAAACATAGTCATTGTACCTTTTTCGTGTTATTATTAAAGATATTAACACGAGTCAGTAAAAATGGCAAGGCAGATAAAGGAATAATGTATCAGAAAAAAGAGATCAGGAGATACTATGGAATATATTTCAGCAAAGACCATTGTGACAAAGACAAAGGACAGCCGCTGGTTTGGAATTGATTATAACATGAATATCTACAAAGGATGCTGCCATGGATGTATCTACTGCGACAGCCGGTCGGACTGCTACCAGATTGAGGATTTTGACAGGGTCAGGGCAAAAAAGGATGCCCTCCGGATCATCAGGGATGATCTCAGAAGAAAAGTGAAGACAGGTGTGGTGGGGACAGGAGCCATGAGCGATCCGTATAACCCTTTTGAAAAAGAGCTGACGCTTACCCGGCATGCCTTAGAGCTGGTGGACGCCTATGGCTTCGGCATGGCTATTGCCACCAAAAGTGATCTTATGGTGAGGGACATGGACATTCTGGAGAGCATTAAAGACCACTCCCCGGTTCTGTGCAAAATAACCATTACCACCGCGGACGACAGCCTGGCTAAAAAGATCGAGCCGGGGGTATCCCTGCCATCCCGGCGGTTTGACATGATCAGCAGGTTAAACAGCAGAGGAATCTTCGCTGGAATCCTGCTGATGCCGGTTCTGCCCTTTCTGGAGGACAATGAGGATAATACCCTCTCCCTGGTAAGGCGGGCCCATGAGGCTGGAGCCAGATTTATCTATGGGATGATGGGAATGACCCTGAGAGGCAATCAGAGAGAGTGGTATTTTGCCTGCCTTGAGAGGCTGTTTCCGGACAAAAATCTGAAAGAGCAGTACATGAAAACCTACGGGAACCAATACCAGTGCCCAAGTCCCAGGGCGAAAAAGCTGTGGAAACTTTTCTCGGAAGAATGTGAGAGATGTGGGATCCTCTACAACATGAAGGATATTATCAGCGCGTATAAGAGAAATTATGAGGTTACGCAGCTGAACATGTTTGATGGTTAAAGACGCGGGAAAAGGAGGGAAGGATCAATATGGAAAGTAAGATGACAAAACTGGAAAAATACTGGATCCTCTACGATGTGGGAAATTCCGCTTTCGTGCTCTTAGTGTCCACCATTCTGCCGATCTACTTTAACTACCTGGCAGGAAAGGGTGGGGTGTCAGAGGTGGATGCCCTGGCCTTCTGGGGTTATGGCGTGTCCATATCCACTATCCTGGTGGCCCTTATAGGACCTGTGCTGGGAACCATCGCGGACACAAAAGGGTACAAAAAACCTATTTTTGCAGCCTGTATGATGGTGGGAGTGGCAGGATGCGCCGCCTTTGCTCTTCCGGGGTCATGGCTGGCTTTTCTGGCTATTTTTGTGGTAGCCCGGGTGGGATATGCCGCCAGCCTGATCTTCTACGATGCCATGCTCTCCGACGTGACGGAAATTTCCCGCATGGATCAGGTTTCCTCCCAGGGTTACGCCTGGGGGTATATCGGAAGCTGCGTCCCTTTTATCCTGAGCCTTGTCCTGGTGCTGGGAAATGAGGCTATAGGCATTACCATGGAGACCGCCATGGCGGGCGCGTTTTTATTAAATGCCGCGTGGTGGTTTCTGGTGACCATCCCTCTTCTGAGAAATTACAGGCAGAGCCATGGGGTTCCTAAAAAAGACCATGTGGTCAGGGAGAGCTTTGGAAGGCTGGCAAGAGTCTTAAAGGACGTAAAGGGCAACAAGAAGATTTTTCTGTTCCTATTATCCTTTTTCTTCTATATAGATGGGGTGTACACCATAATCGAGATGGCCACAGCCTACGGAAGCGCCGTAGGCCTGGACACCCAGGGACTTTTGCTGGCTCTTCTGGTGACTCAGATCGTGGCGTTTCCCTGTGCCCTGATCTTTGGAAAACTGGCAGGAAAGTACAAAAATACTACCCTGATCAAGATCTGCGTTGCCTGTTATTTCTGTATTGCCCTGTTTGCTATCCAGCTTGACAGACAGTGGGAGTTCTGGTTTTTGGCTGTGTGCGTTGGTATGTTCCAGGGCGGGGTTCAGGCTCTCTCCAGGTCCTACTTTGCCAGCATCATTCCGCCGGAAAAATCAGGGGAGTTTTTTGGCATCTTCGACATCTGTGGAAAAGGGGCATCCTTTGTGGGAACAGCCTTAGTGGGCGCTGTGACCCAGCTGACCAGGAACCCCAGCAGTGGGGTGGGGATGTTGGCAGTACTTTTTGCGGTGGGATTTTTCCTTTTTGGAAAAGCGGCCAGGGAGTGGCCCTAAAGGTGTTACGCTTCCCTCCAATCCGTGTATTTCTTAAAGCAGGACACAAACTCCATGGCCATGGGTGATACATAGCCATTCTTTTTGTACACCGCCGCCATCTGCGTGGTGGTGGAAGAAGACCGGATCGGGTGTTTTTCCAGATCCGCCGCTATGGGAAGCTTGCAGATGGTCTCCGGTACCAGGGCCACCCCAAGCCCGGCCCCGGCCCACAGAAGGCAGGTTCTGGCATCATCGTTGCGGCAGAATATACAGGGTATAAGCCCCATGTTCTGGAACGCGGTGGACAGGATTGGCTCAAAGCGGCGGTAGTAGATCAGCGGCTTTCCCGCCAGCTCCCCAAGGTCCATGGCCTCACCAGAGGCAAGACCGTCAAAAAAGGAAGCCGCGCCCACGGCCACCAGAGACTCCCTTGGCCCATAACAGCACTGAAAGCCCTCGCTGTTAAAAGGGGTCCGCAAAATGGCGCACTCAATAAGACCGTTTTTCAAATGGTCCAGAAGCTGGTAGGTGTTGCCTTCTGTCAGTTCAAATCTTACATCAGGATAATCCCTGCAAAAATCCTTCAAAAACGCGCCTGTGAGCATATGGCCGGAGGAGGAGATGGTCCCCAGCCTCAGAACTCCGCTGAGCCCGTTTTTAAATCCCTTAAGCTGCCTCTGGGCAGAGTCCATGATGCCGAGAATATTTTTTGCCTTATCGTAGAGAAATGCCCCCGCGGGCGTAGGCTCCGCTTTCCTGGAGCTTCTTGTGAGAAGAGAAACTCCCAGTTCCTTCTCCAGAGCCATGATCTGTTTGCTGAGAGGCGGCTGGGACAATCCCAGGGCCTGGGCCGCCGCGGTGAAGCTCCCTGTCTCCACAATGGCCACAAAATAATGTAATTGTTTAGAATTCATACAACACCCTTCCATAGAGAGAAAAATATTTGGAAAAATATGTCTTGCGGATATTATATCATAATGCTATAATATCACAAGCTATTATTTTGAAAAAATATAGAAGGGGGATACCATATGAGAAAGCTCTTGAAATATTTTAAAGGCTACAAACTGGAAAGCGTCATGGGGCCTCTGTTTAAGCTGCTGGAGGCCAGTTTTGAGCTGTTTGTGCCCCTTGTTATGGCCCAGATCATTGATGTGGGAATCAATAATCGGGATATGGGGCACATTTTACGTATGGGCGGAGTGCTGGTGCTCCTGGGCGTTGTGGGACTGACCTGCTCTCTGACAGCTCAGTATTTTTCCGCAAAGGCGGCAGTGGGAATCGGCACCCTGCTGAGAAATGATCTGTTCCGCCATATCAACACCCTGTCATACCGGGAAATCGACACCATAGGAACATCCACCCTGGTGACCAGGATGACCAGTGACATCAATCAGGTGCAGTCCGGCATCAACCTGGTGCTCCGGCTGTTTCTGCGCTCCCCCTTTATTGTGTTCGGAGCCATGATCATGGCATTTACCATCAATGTGAGGGCTGCCCTGGTCTTTGTGGTAACCATCCCCCTTTTGTCCATTGTGGTGTTTGGAGTCATGCTGGTAAGCATGCCATTATATAAGAAGGTACAGAGGCAGCTGGACCAGGTGCTTTTGACCACCAGGGAGAACCTTCTGGGTGCCAGGGTGGTGAGAGCCTTCAACCGGCAGCAGGATGAGATCCATAAATTTGACCAGGAAAATGATCTCCTGGTGGGAATCCAGGTGTTTGTGGGCAAGATCTCCGCTCTCATGAACCCTGTCACCTATGTGATCGTCAACGGAGCTATCATTGTCCTTGTGTGGACAGGAGCGTGGCAGGTGGAAGGCGGGGTCATCAGCCAGGGCCAGGTGGTGGCTCTTGTCAACTACATGTCCCAGATCCTGGTTGAGTTGGTAAAGCTGGCCAATCTGATCATCACCATCTCCAAGGCCCTGGCCTGCGCCAACCGGATCAACGGGGTGTTCGCGGAGCACACAAGCATTGTGGAGAAGGCGGCGGCTGGCGGGGAAACCGGTAAAGAGAAGGGGACTTTGGAGGGCGAGGGAGCCGAACCTGGCGGGGAGGCTGCCAAAGTAGAATTTAAAGACATGGATTTCTACTACGCCAAAGCCAAAGAGCCTTCCCTGAGCGGCCTGTCTTTCCAGGTGAAAAAAGGCCAGACCATCGGCATTATCGGCGGCACAGGCTCTGGGAAATCCTCCCTGGTGAACTTGATCCCAAGATTTTATGACGCCACAAAAGGGGCTGTGCTGGTAGACGGAAAAGACGTAAAAGATTATTCCTTATCAGGACTCAGGGAAAAAGTCGGTGTGGTTCCCCAAAAGGCAGTGCTGTTTAAAGGGAGCCTCCGGGAAAATATGAGGTGGGGCAAGACAGACGCCACGGACCAGGAGATCTACAAGGCCCTTGACACGGCCCAGGCCAGAGAATTTGTGGACACCAAGGGCCAGGGGCTGGATCTGATGATCGAACAGGGGGGGAAGAACCTGTCCGGCGGCCAGAGACAGCGGCTGACCATCGCGAGGGCCCTGGTCAGAAACCCGGAGATCCTTATTATGGATGACAGCGCTTCGGCCCTGGACTTTGCCACCGACGCGGCCCTGAGAAAAGCGATCAAAGAAAATACCGGGGATATGACCGTGTTCCTTGTGTCCCAGAGAGCTACCACCATAAAAAACGCGGACCAGATCCTGGTGCTTGACGACGGAAAGCTGGTGGGCCTGGGAACCCACAAAGAGCTTTTAGACCAGTGTGAAGTATATCGGGAGATCTGCCTGTCCCAGCTTTCAGAAAAGGAGGCCCGCCAGTGAAAAAGCACAGTTCCACCGTAAAAAGGATCCTTGACCATATCGGCCACTATAAATGGGGAGTTCTTTTGTCCCTGTGTCTCGCGGCAGTGACCGTGATCACCACCCTGTACGCCCCCATCCTCATCGGAAACGGCGTGGATTTGATCTTGGGCCAGGGCGATGTGGATTTTCAGGGGCTGACAGCGGTTTTAAAAAAGATGGCAGTGGTGATTTTCATCACCGCGGTGTCCCAGTGGCTTATGAACCACATCAACAACAAGATTACTTACCAGGTAGTGGAAGATATCCGGACTCAGGCATTTCGGCACTTAGAGGTGCTTCCCTTAAGGTATCTGGATTCCCACCAGTCAGGAGACATTATCAGCCGGATCATCGCGGACATCGACCAGTTCTCCGAGGGACTTCTTATGGGCTTTACCCAGCTGTTCACCGGAGTGCTGACCATCCTGGGCACTCTGGGATTTATGTTTTATGTAAATGGCTGGATCGCTCTGGTGGTGGTGTGCGTGACCCCGGTGTCCCTGGTGGTGGCCAGTTTTATCGCCAGGAAGACCTATGTCATGTTCAAACACCAGTCAGAGACCAGGGGAGAACTGACAGGCCTTATCGACGAGATGCTGGGCAGCCAGAAAGTGGTCCAGGCCTTTGGCCAGGAAAAAGAAGCCCAGAAGCGGTTTGAGGAGATCAATGACCGGCTGGGAAAATACAGCCTCCAGGCCACATTTTTCTCCTCCATCACCAATCCGGCCACCCGGTTTGTCAACGGCCTGGTGTACGCCAGCGTGGGAGTGGCGGGAGCCTACGCGGCAGTCCATGGCCTGCTGTCTGTGGGAAAGCTTTCCAGCTTCTTAAGCTACGCCAACCAGTACACCAAGCCCTTTAACGAGATCTCCGGCGTGGTAACGGAGCTTCAGAACGCGCTGGCCTCCGCTGCCCGGGTTTTTGCCCTTATTGACGAGGAACCCTTAAAACCAGAGGACAAAGATGCCGTGGACTTAAAAACCGCGGATGGCAGGGTAGACCTAGAGCATGTGTATTTTTCCTACGATCCAAAGGTTCCCCTGATCGAGGACTTTAACCTGTCGGTGAAACCGGGCCAAAGGATCGCCATCGTGGGGCCTACGGGATGCGGAAAGAGCACGGTGATCAACCTTTTGATGCGGTTTTACGATGTGGATAAGGGCCGGGTTAAGGTGAGCGGACATGACATACGCCACATGACAAGAAGGAGCCTGAGAGCCAACTACGGCATGGTGCTCCAGGAGACCTGGCTGAAATCCGGAACCATCCGGGACAACATTATCTACGGTAAGCCCGACGCCACTGAGGAGGAGATGGTCAGGGCAGCCAAGGAGGCCCATGCCCACAGCTTCATCAAGCGGATGCCCCAGGGCTACGATACGGTGATCTCTGAGGATGGCGGCAACTTATCCCAGGGCCAGAAACAGCTGCTGTGTATTGCCAGAGTCATGCTGTGTCTGCCTCCCATGCTGATCTTAGACGAGGCCACCTCCTCCATTGACACGAGAACCGAGATCCGCATCCAGAAGGCCTTTGCCAAGATGATGGAAGGCAGAACCAGCTTCATTGTGGCCCACCGCCTGTCCACCATCAAGGAAGCGGACATGATCTTAGTGATGCGGGACGGACATATTATTGAGCAGGGAAGTCATGAGGAGCTCCTTGGCCAGGGCGGGTTCTACGCCCAGCTCTATAACAGCCAGTTTGCGGCATCCTGATTAAAATTTGATAAAAAGACTTATATCTTCACGGGATGAGCCGATTACTTAATCTGTTTGCGGGGGGAGTAAAAGGCTATTGTGCCAGTATTTATAGAAGGAGGCCCCGAGGCAGTGACGGGATCACGGCGGCACTGCCGGGGGTGTCCAGGATAAGGAGAGAAAAATCATGTTTATTACAGACCATATTAAATATGTAGGAGTGGTAGACAGGGATCTGGATCTGTTTGAGAGTCAGTACCCTGTCCCTGACGGAGTTACTTACAATTCCTATGTGATCATGGATGAAAAGATCGCTGTTATGGATACCGTGGATGCCAGAGCCACGGACCGCTGGCTTGACAATTTGGAGAAGGCTTTGGCAGGGAGAAAGCCGGATTATTTGGTAGTGTCCCACATGGAACCAGATCACGGGGCCAATGTGGCTAAGTTTGCCGGGCTCTATCCGGAGGCGGTGATCGTGGGCAATGCCAAGACATTTCCCATGATCCATCAGTTTTTCCACGGGAATCTGGAGGGGAGGACCCTGATGGTAAAGGAGGGTGACACTTTGAGTCTGGGTGATCACACCCTGCGGTTTTTCATGGCCCCAATGGTGCACTGGCCGGAGGTTATGGTAACCTACGAAGAGTGGGAGAAGATCCTTTTTTCCGCGGACGGTTTTGGGACCTTTGGAGCGGATTCGGGGTTGAAAGAGCAGTGGACCCAGGAGGCGGCCAGGTACTACTTAAACATTGTGGGCAAGTACGGCGTTCAGGTTCAGGCGCTGTTAAAAAAGGCGGCTGGTCTGGATATCCAGATGATCTGCCCCTTACACGGACCTGTTCTCAGGGAAGATTTGGGATTCTATCTGGATAAATATCAGACCTGGAGCGCCTATAAGCCGGAGGTCTCCGGGGTGCTCATCGCCTGCGCCTCCATCCACGGCAATACCATGGCAGCGGCAAAGGAACTGGCAGGTATGCTTAAGGACAGGGGAGAAGAGCATGTGGAGGTTATGGATCTGGCAAGGACAGACGTGTCCTATGGGGTGAGAAAGGCCTTTTGCTATGACCGGGTGGTGTTGGCCTGCGCGACCTATGACGGCGGATTGTTCCCATGTATGGAATCCTTCCTGGCACATCTCAAGTCGAAGAATTATCAGAAGCGGACCGTGGCCCTTGTGGAAAACGGTACCTGGGCACCGGGGGCCGCGAAGCTTATGAGGGGAATTTTGGAAGGAATGAAAGAGGTTACGGTGGCAGAGCCGACGGTAACCATCCGGTCCGCGGTTGATGATAAGGCCCGGCAGGTTATGGAGAGCCTGGCGGACAGCCTTGTGTCACCGGCAGGTCAAGAGTAAAAATTTTTATGAAAAGGGCCGCGGCATTCCCTTTGCCGCGGCCCTGATATTTTCTGTAAAGTCATGTAAAATCTTTGACGATCTTAATATACTCTCTGGCGTGGTAGGGGATATAGCTTCCTCTGCGGAAAGCGGCCACAAAATCCACGGTAGTGCAGGGATCCCCCACGGAAAAATAAGCGATCTTTTTATCCAGATGAATATGTTTTAAATGAGTTTCCGTTACAAAACAGGCCCCGTAGCCTTTAGAGGCCAGTTCAACGGAAGCGTGGATATTGCTGGTCTGCAGCTTGATGTGGGGCGTCAGGCCGTTGGCTTTGAGAAGCTGGTCCACGGTGTGGCGGGTGCGCTGGCCGGGAATCTGGAGAATAAAGGGGTCATCTTTCAGCAAATGGAGATCCATCCAGGGATACTTGCATCCCTCTCTTGAGATACCGGACCTGGCCAGAGGATGGGAGGAGGGCAGAACCAGAAGAACCTCCTCGTGACTGATAATTTCATGATCAATATCAGCGCTTCTTACAGGAAGGTTGAAAAAAGCCAGATCAATATCTCCGTTCAGGATCTTTTGCTCTAAAATGCCGGAATTGGCTTCCAGAATATCCAATGTCACATTGGGGTACAGGTTGTGGAAAATGGGAAGGGTACATGGAAGCATGTAGGTGCCTCTCATAGAGGGAAACGCGATCTTTAAAGACCCGGCGTTGTTTTTGATAATGTCCCCCATCTCCTGGTCCAGCTCTTTTTTTAGATTGAGGATCTCAATGGCCTTGGACACATACCGTTCTCCCGCGTAAGTGAGAAGAAAACGGTTTCCAAGCTTTCGGAATAATTTCTGTCCCAGGTTTTTTTCCAGGGTCTGGAGAAATTTGCTTAAAGTAGGCTGGGTGATATAAAGGGATTCAGCCGCTTTTGTGATATTCTGATATTTAGCGATCGCGACAACATAGGTAAGTTCTTTGAAATCAATCATAGGTCCTCCATTTCACATATTTTCAAAGACAAGATTTCTGTCAGTATACCAAATATTATTGACTTATTCTATACTTTTTATAAAAAATATGAATTTAACATATATCTTCCGTTTCTATATAATGATAGCAAGATTGTAAAAGCGAAAAGCGAGACAATCCACAGGTATCAGGAGTATACAAAAAAGAGATCATCAGGAGGAAAAAATGAGTTCCAGGAGGAAGATTCCATGTTCGATTATTCGGGGAGGAACCAGTAAGGGGTTGTATTTTCTTGAAAGGGATATCCCCGGAGAGGGGGAAGAGAGGGACCGTTTTTTGCTGAAGGTCATGGGAAGTCCGGACCCAAAGCAGATCGACGGCCTGGGAGGGGGGGCCTCCGTGACCAGCAAAGCCGCGATCATCCGCCCCTCATCCCGGGAGGACGCGGACGTGGATTATACATTTGCCCAGGTGTCAGTAGACAAACCTCTGGTCAGCTATAAAGGAAACTGCGGCAATATTTCTTCAGGCGTAGGGCCTTTTGCCATTGAAAAAGGGCTGGTGAAAGGGGTTGAACCAATAACACGAGTGAGAATCTATAATACCAACACCGATAAGATCATTGTGGCGGAAGTCAGGGTAGAACAGGGGAGGGTACAGTATGAGGGGGACACCAGCCTTGGGGGAGTTCCGGGGACAGCGGCCCCCATAAAGTTGAAATTTATGGATCCGGCTGGCACGATTTCACCTTATCTGCTGCCAACAGGTCATGAGACAGATCTATTGGAGGTGCCCGGCTTTGGGAAGGTGAAGGTATCCATAGTGGACGCGGCCAATCCGCTGGTTTTTGTTATGGCGGGGGACCTGGGACTGCGGGGCACAGAGCTGCCAGAAGAACTGGACCAGGACCCGGAAAAACTGGAATTGCTGGAACGGGTGCGGGGCATGGCGGCAGTGAGACTTGGGCTGATCCAGGATTACAAAAGTTCCCCCTGGAGCTGTCCCGGAATTCCTAAAATGACAGTTGTATCGCCCCCTGTGTCTTATGAAGCCTCAGACGGCACCTGGATAGAGGAAGGGGAAATAGATTTAACAGGGCGCATGATGTCCATGCAAAAAACCCACCCCACCTACGCGATGACAGGAGCCATGTGTACGGCAGCCGCGGCCGTGGCGGGAAAGAGCGTTGTGGCCAAGGCGGTGAGGAAAGGATTCGACCATGAACATCTCCGCATTGGACACCCGGGCGGAATCATGGAGGCGGGGGTGGATTATGGGCGTCAGGAGGAAAAACTAATGATAAATTATGCATCCGGTATACGCACCGCGAACCTGCTGATGGAAGGATATTTTTTCTATTAGAACCGGTAAGTACGTAAAGAAAAGACATTTTGTCGCAGGAAAACGACAATCATAGATATGAACCATATATTGTATGAAAAATATGAATTTGTATTTTGAATTATCGTATATTATATTAAATAAAAAGTTATAGAAAGGTATAAATAATCCTTTGGCAAGGAGATCTATGAAAGAATATCCATATATTCCGATAGAAGGGACAACCCCATATGAAAGAGGAGTCCGGTATGGGGCACTGGCTCGGGAGTTTATCATAAGAGCCAGAGATTACTACAAGTCCGTGTTCACGAGGAGAGGCGACAGCTGGAGAGAGGTCCGGGGATACGCGGGGGCTTATGAGGAGGTGGTCAGGCAGAGCTTTCCGGATCTTGTGGAGGAGGTCCGGGGAATCGCGGAAGGAAGCGGACTTTCGAGAGAAGAGATCATGGTGATCAATTGCCGCTATGAGATCAGTAAGCTTCCCCGGATTCCGGAGTGTACCACAGGGGCAATTCTGCCGGAAGCGGCGGGAGATGGAAAAACCTTTTCCTGTAAAAACTGGGATTTCTCCGGGGGCGTTATGGACCACCTGCTGATTCTTCACATAACAGTGGAAGACGGAACCAGGATCCTGGGACTTACAGAGGCAGGGCAGATGATACGGGATGGATTTAACAGCCGCGGCCTGTCCATAGGAACCAATAATCTCCAGTCTGTCTATGATCGGGGAGGATGGGGAATCCCGGTGACATTTTTAAGAAGAAAGATCCTTATGTGCCATAATTTTGAGGACGCTGTGGAGCTGATCCATAAGACACCCAGAACGATTTCCAATAATATGTTATTGACGGATGGGCTCAACGGAAGGACAATCAATATAGAGTGGCATCCCAAGGGCGCGAACCAAATAGAGGCAGAACATGGAATCCTGACACATGCCAACCATTTCGTCAAAACCCCGGACATTGACGCCATAAAAGGAAGACCAAAAAACAGGGACGCCAGGCTTAAAGAATTGCTGATGGGTCACAGGGGACATATGACGGCAGAAGATATCAAGACGTGTCTGAGAGATCATGAATATTTTCCTCTGTCCATCTGCGGACATCCTGACCCGGAGGGAGACGGCTATTCCAGGGACCGGATCACGGTTTCTTCTATGATCGTGGATTTTAAGGATCAGTGCGCCCATATCTGTGCCGGCCCGCCCTGCCAGGGCGAATACAAGAAATACCATCTGTAAAGGAGAATGCTTATGACAACAGGACAGCAAAGTTATGAAAATGGACAGATAGCGGGAGGACAATGTGACAAGGCCATTGTTGAGAATCTCAAGGTCTTCTGGGAAGCGGTTCGGGCCGCTGGTTTTGAGGAGGAGGTCAGAAAAGTCACCCAAAACAACCCCTCCTCCTTCCTGTCAAAGGCCCGGTTTGAAGAAATCCGGGGGATGGCACAGGGAGCGGGAGTGGGTTTTGAGGAACTTCTTGCCTATAATATTCTGCGGTCTCAGCTTTTGCCGGAAGGCTGCACCGTATTTTTCGCGGCAGGAAAGGCCAGCAAGACAGGTTCCACTATCTTTGGCAAAAACAGCGACAAGGGAGGGAATGAAAATTTTGTAGGCAGGCTGTACCACGATTTTCATGAGATCAATGTGGTGTCCTGGTTTGAAAATGAGGATGGGAGCCACATTGTGGGGGTATCGGCCGCGGGAACCACGGGATTGAAAATGGGACTGAACAGCTATGGGGTGGCGGTGGGCACCAATTACGGATATTCCGCCCAGGCCGCGAAAAAGCAATTGTCCGCGGCGGATAAATTCGCGGGGGACCGGGCACAGATCGCGAGAGATGCCCTGAGCCAGAAGACAGCCCTTGAGGCTGCCCGGTACGCGGTGGCAAGATTGATGGAGCGTCCCATGGCCTCAAGCGGGATGCTGGAATTCGCCGATGCCCGGGAAGTTTATGTTGTGGAAAATGTATATGAACAGATCGGGATAAAAAAGGTGGTTGACGCGGTGGATTCACGGTCCAACTATCTGGTTTTGCTGGAAGGACTCAATGAGCCGGGCAATGCCTCCTGTTACTGCAGGTATCACCGCACGCAGAAGCTTCTGTCCGGGCTCTGGGGAAAAGCAACCCCGGAGGATTTTAAAAACATTTCCATGGACCATCATGACGGAACCGGTTCCGTGGGAATCTGCCGGCACGGGGCTGGTCTGGACAGCTCCACTCAGTCCGCGGCCATCATGGAACTCAATGGGGAGGAGCCGAAAAAGTCTGTGATCCACATTGCTCTTGGAAAGCCATGTAATGCGTGGAGGGAGGAAGATGGACATATCTCCATCTCCATGGATATGGAAAGAGAAGAGATCCCGGAAGAATTTTTCAAAGGGAAAGCCTATGTAAAATACAGCGGGGCTGCCCCAAGGCTGTAATGCTTTTAATAAAGAAAGAAAACGTCAGGAGGAAATGGTTATGAAACGTAAATTCGCGGCATTGATGAGTGTTATTTTGCTGGCAGGATCCTTAGCGGGATGCGGCGGCGGGCAAAAAGCGCCGGCACAGCCGGTCCAGGAAAGCGGGATGGATCCTGGAAATACAGGGGAGACCACAACAGCCGCCCCGGCGGAGCTGCCTTCTGCGGATGTGAAGGTAAAAGAAACCGTTATCGTTGGGATCAAGGCTCAGATAACCAGCATGGATGTTCAGAGCGTCAGCAATGTGGCCCATAATATTCCTTATAAGCTAACCCATGCCACACTGGTGACAATGAATCTGGATACAGGAGAGATTCTTCCTGACCTGGCAGAGAGCTGGGAGTGGGTGGACGACGTCACCATTGAATTCAAGCTGCGACAGGACGCGAAATTCCATAATGGAGAACCGGTGACTGCTCAGGATGTGGTATTTACTTTTGAGAGAGGGCGGGATGGCATCGCGTCAGGAAACAAGATGAAGCCTGCCAAAGAAGTGACGGCTGTGGACGACCACACGGTCCGCATGGTGCTGGAGACTCCCAATGTGGACTGGCTGGATACCATTTCCCTTCCGGTGTTTTCTATATTGTCACAAAAAGCCCTGGTTGATGACCCGGAAAAAGGTTACGAGATCGGGGCGGGTCCTTATATGGTCAAAGAGTTTGTCAGCAAGGATTACCTTTCTCTGACAAGATTTGAGGAGTACATGGATGGCCCTGTTCCCACTAAAAACCTGACTTTGCGGTATATCCCAGAGGCATCCGCGCGTCTGATCGCCCTTCAGACAGGAGAAATCGATCTGTGTCAGGACCCGGATACCATTGAGCTGGATACCATTAAAGCGGATCCAAACCTGACTTTAGTGGAGTTTCCTGGAACCACCTGCCAGTTTTTCGCGTTCAACTGTAAAGACCAGGTCACAGGCAACAAGAAGCTGCGCCAGGCCATCGCCTGCGCCGTGAACAAGCAGGATATTATGGATGCCACCATCAACGGCTATGGAACCGTGGCCAGCTCGTTCTGGGGGCCTACCCAGTATGGCTATATTGAGGACTTCGAGACATGGCCCTATGATCTGGACCAGGCCAGAGAGCTGATGAAGGAGGCGGGGCTGGAGAACGGTGTGGATCTGGAGATTACCGTTGCCTCCGGTGCCCGGGTGATCTCAGCGGAGGTTTTGCAGGCTCAGCTAAAGGAGATCGGGGTAAATGTTGTGATCAATGAGGTGGATTCCGCCGCCCTCACCAGCATTACCAATGAGGCAAGGCATCAGGGGCTGGTATATGGCCTGGGATTTAATACCGCGGGAGATGAGGCGCGCCGGGTTTACGGGGACGGCAGTTCCACAAACCGGTCCCACTATCACAATGACCGGGTGATCGAGCTCATGGACCTGGCGGTACAGGAGTTTGATGAAGCTGCCAGAAAAGAATACTATAAAGAGATTCAGGAGATCGCGAAAGATGATATACCGGTGATTCCCCTCTATTATGAGCGAAATTACTGGGGAGTGAATAAGAATACAGGAGGAGTGACCTGGTATGGAAACTCCAACGTGGATCTGTCTACCGTATATGTAACAGAATAAAGATCCTGTGGGATGGTCAAAGGGGGACTGTACAATCATATAGGCAGCCCCCTTTCGCTGGACAGGGACATTGAATTTATTGCTGGCAGAAAAAGAGAAAGGAGTTGTTGCTGTATATGTACCGCTATGTGATCAAGCGTCTCCTCATGCTGATTCCCGTTATTATCGGTATTTCGTTCCTGGTATATTTTGTAATTGATCTGGCCCCAGGTGATATTATCAGCCAGATCGCGCCAGAAGACGCGACCATAGAAGAAATCCAGGAGCTGCGTGAAGAGTATGGCTTTAACAAACCGATTTTGGTCCGGTACGGAGAATACATGGCCGGAATGCTTCATGGAGACTTGGGTACCTCCTATATTACAGGAGAACCTGTATTTCAAAGCTATATGAAACGGCTGCCTAACACATTGATGCTGGCCTTTGCCTCTATCTTTGTCTCCGTGATGATCTCAATTCCACTTGGAATCCTTTCAGCGGTTCACCAGGGGACGTGGAGGGACAATATCACCATGGTCGTAGCCCTGCTGGGCCTGTCCATGCCAAACTTCTGGCTGGGGCTGCTTCTTATAATCTTGTTTTCTCTGAATTTGGGCCTCCTGCCCTCTGGAGGCTACGGAACCTTTGCCCATATCATTCTCCCGGCCATTACGGTGGGAACCGGCCTTACGGCTATGCTGACCAGGACCACCCGCTCTTCTATGTTGGATGTGATTCGTCAGGACTATCTCCGAACCGCCCGTTCCAAAGGGGTTCCGGAGAAGAAGGTGATCAACAAACACGCCTTGAAAAACGCGCTGATCCCGATCATAACCGTGGTAGGCACTCAGCTGGCCTCCTGTCTGGGAGGCGCTATTATCACAGAAACCGTGTTCTCGTGGCCCGGAGTGGGAAGATTGATTCTGGATTCCGTGAATTCTAGGGATATTCCTATGGTCACAGGCTGCATTATCATGAAGACCATCACCATCAGCGTTATTCTTCTTTGTGTGGATCTGCTGTACGCGGTGGTGGATCCCAGGATCAAGGCTCAGTACGCGACAAGAGGAGGAAAAGCTCATGGCAGATGACAGGATGCTTGTTTCAAAAAAGTACAAAAGACGAAGCCAGGGGGCGGAGATCTGGCGCAGGATGCGGAAAAATAAGGGAGCGATGCTGGGACTTGCCCTTGTAATTCTCATTGTCCTGACCGCTGTTTTTTCCGGGGTATTTCTGGACTATGAAACAGACGTGATTGGGCAGAATATTTCTCAGCGCCTTCAGCATCCCAGTCTGGCCCATCCAATGGGAACCGATGATGTGGGAAGAGATGTCTTAAGCCGCCTTTTATATGGAAGCCGGTATTCCCTGTCCGTGGGAGTGGTGGCGGTGATGATCGCCCTGGCCTGTGGAGTTACCCTGGGGTCCATCGCGGGCTTTTTCGGCGGAAAAACAGAGGAAGTGATTATGAGAGCCAGCGATATGCTGGCAGCGGTTCCAAGCATTCTCATGGCAATCGCGATCGTGTCAGCCCTTGGTCAGAGCACGCTGAATCTGATGGTGGCCGTGGGGATCACCAGTGTGCCGGAATTTGTCAGGATTACAAGAGCCGCGGTGCTCACTGTGCGCAACCAGGAATATATAGAGGCCTCCCGGTCCATAGGGCTAAGTGAATTTAAAATCATATGGTCCCATGTGCTGCCCAACTGCCTGTCCCCCATTATCGTGCAGACCACATTGCGGGTAGCTTCCGCCATTATATCAGCCTCAAGCCTGAGTTTCCTGGGTTTAGGGGTGCCATCTCCTGACCCGGAGTGGGGGAGCATGCTGTCAGCGGGAAGAAAATTTATCCGGGGTTATGGGTATTTGACATTATTTCCAGGGCTGGCCATCATGGTCACGGTTCTGTCCTTGAATCTGTTGGGGGACGGACTTCGGGACGCGCTGGATCCCAAGCTGAAAAAATAGGAGGGAATGACTATGGAACATACCGAGGAGCTTGTACTTAATATTGAAGATCTGGTGATCCACTATGTGCTGGAGGAAGAAACGGTTCAAGCGGTTAACGGCATTGACATCAAGCTGGGAAAAGGCAAGATCCTGGGGCTGGTTGGAGAGACCGGGGCCGGGAAGACAACCGCCGCGCTGTCCGCTCTCCGCCTGGTTCCCGACCCTCCGGGGGTGATCAAAAGTGGAAAAATCCTGGTAGCGGGACATGATATTATGAAATTAACACCCGGGGAGCTGGAAAAAGTCAGAGGAAAAGACGTGTCCATGATCTTCCAGGACCCCATGACCAGCTTAAACCCGGTGTATACCGTAGGAGAACAGATCGCGGAGAGCATCGAACTCCATGAAAATGTGACAAAACAGGAGGCTTATGACAAAGCCGAGGAAATGCTGGAGCTGGTGGGAATCCCGGCTTACCGCTCCACAGAATATCCCCACCAGTTTTCCGGGGGCATGAAACAGAGAGTGGTTATCGCGATCGCCCTGGCCTGCAACCCCAGGCTTCTGATCGCGGATGAACCCACCACCGCGTTGGATGTAACCATACAGGCCCAGGTTTTGGAGCTGATGAAAGATCTGATCCGGACTTACCACACATCAGTGGTAATGATCACCCATGATCTGGGCATTGTGGCGGAGACCTGTGATCAGGTGGCGGTTATGTACGCGGGAAGGATCGTGGAGGAGGGAACCTTGGAGGCTGTGTTCGAAGAGACCATGCACCCCTATACAGAGGGGCTGTTCAATTCCCTTCCCAATATCAACAAGCGGACAGAAGAGCTGAAACCCATCCCAGGACTTATGCCGGATCCCACCGACCTGCCAGAAGGCTGCTCCTTTGCCCCCAGATGCCCTTATGCCACAGATGACTGCTCCAGGGAAGTCCCTGAGTTAAAAGATATGGGAAACGGCCATAAGGTGGCGTGCGTAAACTACAAGAATCCGGATTTTACCATTGAAAGAAGGAAAAAAAGATGAGCCATCCTATATTAGAAGTTCAGGATTTAAAAAAGTATTTTAAGACCCCAAGAGGAACCCTTCACGCCGTGGACGGCGTATCCCTGCGGATAGAAAAAGGAAAAACCCTGGGAATTGTAGGGGAATCCGGATGCGGGAAATCTACCATAGGCAGGGTGATTCTGCGGCTTCTGGAACCCACCTCTGGGCAGATCCTTTTTAACGGCACAGACATTGCCAGGCTGAAAAAGGCCCAGATGCGCGGGATGCGCAAAGAAATGCAGATGATTTTCCAGGATCCCTTTTCTTCCCTGGATCCCAGAAAAACCATAAACCACATTATTCGGGAGCCCATTGTGGAATATGGGATCATCAAAGATAAAAAGCAGATAGAAAAAAGGGTCCTGGAGCTGATGGAAACAGTGGGACTGGCGGAGAGACTGATCAACACCTATCCCCACGAACTGGACGGAGGGAGGAGGCAGAGAGTGGGAATCGCCAGGGCTTTGGCCATGGAACCAAAGTTCATTGTCTGTGATGAGCCGGTTTCCGCTCTGGATGTGTCCATTCAGGCCCAGATTTTAAACCTGCTGAAAAAACTTCAGAGAGAGATGGGGCTCACCTATATTTTCATTACCCATGACCTTTCTGTGGTCAATTATTTTGCCGATGAGATTGCCGTAATGTACCTGGGGAAGTTGGTGGAAAAGGCACCGTCAGAAGAATTGTTTGCCAACCCCTCCCACCCCTATACAAAGGCCCTTCTGTCAGCAATCCCGGTTCCGGAAATCGGCCAGAGACCGGAGAGGATCCTTCTGAAAGGTGAAATCTCTTCCCCAATCGACCCGCCGGACCAATGCCGCTTTATGAAACGGTGCGCCCGCGCGGAGGAAAGCTGTAAACGGGAATGCCTGGGGCTTCGGGAAATTGGGGAGGGGCATTTTGTCGCGTGTTGGAAAATTTAGTCTGATAGCTTAAATCCGGAAGGAACCCCGCTGGTTCGCGGCCCTTGCGGCGGCGAACAAAGTGAGGAGAGGATTTACCTATCAGATGAAAAATATGATTTTTTTCTTATGAACATGTCAAATCCGCCGATATAGTAACCAGAAGCAAGAAGAAGACAAAGAAAGTAATGCCGGGCTTCCAGGTGGTAAAGCCATATGAGGAAGACATAGACGTTACAACGTGACAATGGAAGGTGGTTACGGATATGATTATACAGAACAATATAGCTGGCATCAATGCTTCAAGAAACAGAAGCATTACGGATGGAAAGATGAAGAAGTCTTTGGAGAAGCTTTCATCTGGATACCGCATTAATCGGGCAGGTGATGACGCGGCTGGACTGACGATATCCGAGCTGATGAGAACCCAGATTCGAGGCTTGGAGCAGGCCATGAGAAATACAAACGACGGTATTGGACTTACTCAGACAGGAGATGGAGCTCTGGCTGAGGTACATTCTATGCTGGGGCGTATGAAGACTTTGGCTACTCAGTCTGCCAACGGCACTTACACGACCGTGGCGAGAGAAGGTTTGGATTTTGAGCGGCAGCAGCTGATTGATGAGATTAACCGGATTGGTTTGACTACAAATTTTGATGAGGTTCCTTTGTTTGATGGGGAATCGCAGTTACCAGTTATTCAGCCGCCCGAGAAAGCGGATGCGGGAGATATTACGCTTCAGATTGGCCATACCAGTGAGGAGACTCTTGATGTTCCGAGGTATCGTATGAATGCGTGGGGGCTTAATATTCAGGATGTTAATATCAGGACTATAGATGAGGCTAATGCGGCTATGACGAATATTGACCTTGCGATAGAGGCGGTTGCGGATATCCGCGCTGGATTTGGCGCTTCTCAGAGCCATTTGGAGCATACCTATCAGAACCTTAGCGTTACAAACGAGAATATGACCAGTGCTGAGAGCCGTATTCGGGATACTGACATGGCGGATGAATTCACCAGTCTTACCAGGGAGAATGTGATGTTCCAGGCGGGAGCGTCTATGTGCGCTCAGGCTAATTCGCTTCCGGAGATGGTGATGAACCTTCTTCGGTAAATGAACAAAGAAAGTGGTCAAAAAAGATATTTGGAAAAATTTAAAAAAGCTCTTAAGTTTTGGAAAACATTGACGATAAATATGAATGTAAGGTGAAGTAAATATAAACTTTACAGTCCTTTCCGGAGTAGGGCCCTCTTCGGAAAGGGGAGCCTGGGGACAGGGAGGTTCCCGGGGAAAGAAATATAAATCAGGAGGATTTACCATGATTATTCAACATAACATATCAGCCATTAACTCTTACAGAAACTTAGGAATCAACCAGAGCGGCCTGAACAAGAACTTGGAGAAGCTGTCTTCCGGTTACAGAATCAACCGCGCCGGTGATGACGCCGCTGGTTTGGCTATTTCCGAGTCCATGAGATCCCAGATCAATGGTCTGAACCAGGCTACCAAGAACGCCCAGGATGCTGTTGGTCTGATCCAGACAGTTGAGGGAGCTTTGACCGAGACTCACTCCATGCTGCAGCGTCTTACCACACTGGCTTCCCAGTCCGCTAACGGTACTTACAACTCTGTTGCCAGAAACAACCTGCAGCAGGAAGTTACTGACCTTCTCGCTGAGATTGACCGTATCGCTAACAACACCGACTTCAACGGAATCAAGCCAATTGCGACTGGTGGGGCTAAGATGACTTTCCAGATTGGACCGAGTGCCGCTGAGACCATTGGCGTAAATAAGAGCGCCATGACCGCTAACTCCCTTGGAGTTAAACAAATTGATGTTAAGACCCTTCAAGGTGGTAACAGTGCGATTGACACCGTTAAGGCCGCTATCAATAAGGTTTCTACCTACCGCGCTACCCTCGGTGCCGCTCAGAACCGTCTGGAGCATACCATCAACAACCTGAAGGTATCTTCCGAGAACATCACTGCCGCTGAGAGCCGTATCCGCGATACTGACATGGCTGACGAGATTACCGCGTTCACGAAGAACAACATTCTTCTGCAGGCGTCTCAGTCCATGCTGGCGCAGTCCAACTCCGTACCGCAGAGCATCTTGAGCCTGCTTTCCTAATCATTAGGATTATAAATATAACCGCGGTCCGGCCCCTGCCGGGCCGCGGCTGGATAAACAGGGCCTGTGAAAAAGCCGTTTCCCCAGCCATAGGCTGTGAGATGGCTTTTTTCAATTTAGATTTGTCTGTAAGGGGATAGGACCGAATCCTGTTCCCTTATTTTATTATAGAGAAAAGAGGAAATCAATGTGGCCAAGGCGGGTGTACGAATCTCCCAGTGTATGATCGTAAAGAATGAGGAAGCGAACATAGAGAGGGCCCTCACCTGGGGAAAAGGGATCGTGTCGGAACAGATCGTGGTGGACACCGGCTCCACGGACCGGACCATGGAGATCGCCAGACAGATGGGGGCTATCGTATACAAGTTCCCCTGGCTGGATGATTTCTCCGCCGCGAAAAACTTCGCTATCAGTAAGGCCCGGTATGAGTGGGTCGCCTTTCTGGACGCGGATGAGTACCTGGCCCCAGGGGATGGCGAGAAAGTGCGAAACTATGTGAGGACGCTCCAGAACACAGAGGCGGAAAGCCTCCTGACCTCCTGTGTGAATCTGGACGATGAGGGAAACGTGATGAATGTGGGGACCCAGACCAGGATCTTTAAAAGGCATCTCCGGTATGAGGGGAGGATCCATGAGCATCTGACCTCCACCAGGAACCGGCTTCTCCAAATCGCGGATGTGACGGGGGACGTGACCATCTATCACACCGGCTATGGTGCCCGGGAGGAAAGCGGGAAAAGCGGGAGAAACTTGAGGCTGATTCTCCTGGAGCTGGAGGAAAGGCCGGACAGCTACGAGATGTGGGGTTATCTGGGCCAGGAGTATATGGCCAGGGCTGACTGGTCAGCGGCGGGGACAGCGCTGAGGAAGGCGGTCTCCTTGATTCCGGAAAAAGGAAAAGGAGTATACGATATCACCCTCTCCGTGACCTGCCTGAGGCTTTTGGACACGTTAATCCACCAGGGGGCCAAAGAGGAGGATCTTATGGAAGTTTACCGGCGGGCCATGGAGTGGTGGCCGGAGGAGGCGGACTATGACTATCTTCTGGCCAGGCGCTTTTGCGTCCTTGGGGACTGGGAAAAGGGGGAAAGGCACTTAAGAAGAGGCCTGGAACTCCTGGAGACTTACGGAACCGTGTGCAAGTCCATGCTTCTAGCGGGAGAGATCCGCCAGGCCTATGAGCTGCTGGCGGTATGCTGCCACAACAGGGGGAATCTGAGGGAGGCTGTCCGATACAGCGCCCTGCTGCTAAGAGAGGATTCTTATCTCATGAGCACCCTTACCCTGATGCTGCGAACCTTTTCAAAAGATGAGGAGGTTATGTCCAAGGGGATAGAGGGAGCCAGACAAGTGGTGTGCCTGCTGGAGGATTTTTATGACCTCACCTCTTTGAAAGACCGTCTTTTCGTGCTGAGGGCGGCTATGGAAACCGGTTGTCAGGAGTTGATCGGGGCGGTCCGGGAACGGTTTGGCTCCGAGGAGCTGGAAGTGGTGGAACAGGCTTTAAACCGATAACATTAAAAAAGAGACAAGGAGGGATATGGGGTTGGGGAAGAACGTAACGCCGGGAATCTCCCAATGCATGATTGTAAAGAATGAGGAAGCGAACATAGAGAGGGCTCTCACCTGGGGAAAGGGGATCGTGTCGGAGCGGATCGTGGTGGACACCGGCTCCACGGACCGGACCATGGAAATCGCCAGGAAAATGGGGGCGGCGGTCTATGAGTTTCCATGGGTCAACGACTTTTCCGCCGCCAAAAACTATGCCCTCAGCAAAGCCCGCTGTGAGTGGATCGTGTTTTTGGACGCGGACGAGTACTTCTCCCCTGAAGACGCCCAAAAGCTGCCGGCCTGTTTAAAACAGCTTCCCCCGGACACCTATGACGGTGTGATAACGGCTTTTGTGGATCTGGATAACGAGGGAAAAATTCTGCAGGTCGGGTCTCACCTGCGCGTCTTCCGCAATCTTGAGGGACTTCGATATTGCAAAAGAATTCATGAGTGTCTGCAAAAGGAGGGGAGCCAGACCATTGAGGCCGCGGACATGACCGGTGAGTTATCCATCTTTCACACCGGTTACGGAAAGGCGGAAAAACAGAGGAAACAGGGGAGCCGGAGAAACCTTGACATGATTCTGGAGGAGCTGAAAGAAAATCCCGGGGATTATGAAATGTACGGATATCTGGGAGATGAATACGCGGGCATGGGAGAATTGAGCCAGGCGGAGGCTTCCTACCGAAAGGCGTTTTCCCTGATGCCGCCGGAGCGAAAAGGGGTTTATGGAGTCACCTCCTCGGAGATGGCGCGCCGGTTTCTGAGTGTCCTGACCCTGATGCCGGAAAAGGAGGAGAAGGATCTTCTGGAGGTCTACCAAGCGGCCGTGGAGGGATGGCCGGAGGATGGGGATTATGATTACCTCATGGGCCAATACTATGGTTCCCGCGGTGACTATACGTCAGGGGAACGACACCTGAGGAAGGCGCTGGGGCTTTTGGAACGGTATGGGTATACGGCGAAATCCGCGGTCCTTTCCGGAAATATCCTGAAGGCCTACGAGATGCTGGCCATGTGCTGCTTTAACAACGGGAAACTGGAGGAGAGCGTGAAAACCTCCGCCGCGATGCTGAAAGAGAATCCCTATCTTATGAGTACCCTCATGGTGATGTTGTCCGCGCTGCTGAGGGACCCGGGAACCGGCGGGAGGGGGAGAGAGGGAGCTGTGGAGGCGGCGGCCTTCCTGGGAAGTAATTTCTACCAGCTCCAGTCCTTAAAGGACCGGCTTTTTATCTTACAGGCGGCGCTGAGCGCGGGATACAGGGAACTGGTGGAGGTCTTGAAAGAAACCTTTACCCCGGAGGAGTTCCGAGCGGTGGACCAGGCCCTGGGGGGAAAGCTGTCAGGGCCGGTCAGCCTGGAATCCCCCGTTCATCTGATGTCGGTCCCCGGTGCCTCCGCTGGCAGGAAGAAGAGGGAACGCCTGAGGATCGCGCTCTTTTATTGCCTGATCGATTCCTTCAATTTCTTCGCGGACCAGCTGGACAGGGAATTCCGGGCACGGGGACATGAGACCTTCCTTCTGGATTTGAGAAATCCCTCCCCGGAGAGTCCCCACTCTTACGCGGCCTTCGCCCGGTTCGCCGCTTCAGGGATTGACGCCGCGGTCTGTAATGACGCTATGTGTATCCGGGATCAGGCGCTGATTGATATCTGGAATAGGCAAAAGACACTGGTGTTGGATA
>CAJUSJ010000032.1:18042-41898 GCA_910588865.1 uncultured Lachnospiraceae bacterium | reverse complement strand
GGTTCATCTGGTCCAGGAAATCATTAAAGTCAAACTCCGCCTTCTTAAGCTTCTGGCTTAACTCCCTGGCCTTCTCCTGGTCCACCTCCATCTCCGCCTTCTCGATGAGAGACAGGATGTCTCCCATGCCCAGAATACGGGAGGCCATGCGGTCGGGATAAAACCGCTCTAAGTCAGACAGCTTCTCTCCCATACCGATATATAAAATAGGCTTTCCGGTCACAGCCTTGATGGAAAGGGCCGCGCCGCCTCTGGTGTCGCCGTCCAGCTTGGTCAGGACAACGCCGTCAATGCCGATCTTATTCTGAAAACTCTCCGCCACGTTCACCGCATCCTGTCCGGTCATGGCGTCAACGATCAGGAGGGTCTGATCAACTTCCACTTCCTCCTTGATCCTGGCAAGCTCCTCCATCATGTCCTCATCCACATGGAGACGTCCAGCTGTATCCAGGATCACCACGTTGTAGCCGTTCTTCCCGGCATGTTCCACAGCCGCTTTGGCGATGTCCACCGGGTCCTGCCGGTCTCCCATGGAGAACACGGGAACTCCCTGCTTCTCACCGTTGATCCGCAGCTGCTGGATCGCGGCCGGCCTGTACACATCGCAGGCAGCCAGAAGAGGCTTCCTGCCCTTGGACTTAAGCTTTCCCCCGATCTTGGCGGTAGTGGTGGTCTTGCCAGCGCCCTGAAGGCCTGCCATCATGATGATGGTGATCTCATTAGAAGGTTTTAAGGCGATCTCCGTGGTCTCGGAACCCATGAGGCGGATCAGTTCCTCGTGGACGATCTTCACCACCATCTGTCCCGGGGTCAGGCTGTTTAACACATCCTGTCCAATGGCCCGCTCCTGGACCGAGTTCACAAACTGCTTTACCACCTTAAAGCTGACGTCCGCCTCCAGAAGCGCCATCTTCACTTCCTTCAAGGCTGCCTTTACATCCGCCTCGCTTAAGCGGCCCTTGCCTCTTAAGTTCTTGAACACGTTCTGCAGTTTGTCGGATAAACTCTCAAAAGCCATGATTCCCCTCCTGTCCGGATCCCGGTCACTCCTGCCTGTGATCTCCGTCACCTGTGTTATCATACACGAAAAGAAGACCGGTGTCAAGTATTTTTTCTTTACGAACTTTTGTTCGCATTTTTCTTATGCACGAGAGAAAGCGGCACCGCGGACTCAACTTCCATCCGCGTCACCGCTTTCCTGTACATATTGCCTGGCCTGTAACTGAAACAGATGAGCATACCTCTCTCCTCTTTTCATCAGCTCCTCATGGCTGCCGCACTCTATTATGGTTCCTTTATCCAATAAGATGATTTTATCCGACATTCTCGCGCTGGATAGCCGATGGGAAATGACCATGGCCGTCTTTTCTTCTGACAGGGCAAGGAGCTTTTGATACACCTCATACTCCGCCACCGGATCAAGGTTAGACGCCGGCTCGTCAAAAATAACAATGGGCGCGTCATTAAAGAATCCTCTGGCAATCGCGACCTTCTGCCACTGTCCGCCGGACAAGCCGCCAATTCCGTCTTTATCAAAGTCCTTTGTCAGATAGGTATCAGCCCCATTGGGCAAGGTGGCTTCCAGCTGATCCACCCCCGATTTCCTCATTGCCGCGCGCAGGCGCTCCTGGTCATGGATATTCCTCATATCACTGACCGCTATATTTTCTTTTAACGTAAAGGCGTACCGGGAATGATCCTGAAACACAATACCGAACAATCGATAAATATCCTTTAACGCGTATGTGGATGTATCCTTCCCGTCAAATAAAATTTTTCCTTCTGTCGGCTTATATAAATGGACCATCAACTTAATTAAAGTGGTTTTTCCCGCGCCATTCAATCCAACCACGGCGATCTTTTCTCCCCGCTTAATGGTTAAGTTAATATGCCTTAAGGCGAAATCATCACAATCCGGATAGCGAAATCCAAGGTCCACCAGTTGGATCACATTTGGTACCCGCTGGTTTAAGCTCTCTCCTTTTGATACGTCAATGGTTACCGTATTTTCGGTAAAGTCATGTAAAACATTTGAAAACAATTCCTCTTCATAGCTGTTGGCGATGATATTAAACAAAACACCCAAATTAAAACTAATGGAACTGATGGTTCCCGTGTAAAGCTGCCATTGCCCCAGCAGCAGACGCTTCCTCAACACATCGCGCGCGATGATGACCTGGCAGACCGCGATGGTCGCGTACGACAGCATTGACGCCAGACTCGTCAGCATCAGCTCCCTCTTTCTCAGTTGATTCACTTTTCTATGGCGTTTGTCCAGCAAATCCTCAAACATATGAATAAATATTTGATTAACCTGGAACAAGCGCAGCTCACCGGCATATCTCCGATTGGTTAATATATTTTCCAGGTAATTGATTTTGCGGTTTTCCTCTAACTGCTGTTCATAGAAATCATTCATCATTCCCCGGCTTCTGATCTGTACCAATACGTTTGGGGTAATACCCGCGACAACCAGCAGGCATACCCATCCATGATAAGCTCCCAAAATCAAAAATAAGCCTGTCAGCGTAATCATGTGAGCCAGCAAATTCACTGGCGCTAAAACAAGATTATCCCATCTTCTTCCAAGAGACCGTCTCACGTTATCCAGCTTCACAAAATAGTTCTTACTGTCAACATAGCGCAAATCCGTGGAAGAGGCGATTTCCACAATTGAAACATTAATATGCTTCTCAACGATCCCGACCGCGAAATTGGATAAGTACGTTCGGAACCCGCTGGTAAAATTCCCCAAAAAATTTACCGCCCCGGCCATGACCAGCAAGGCTGCCAGCCAATAGTAATCTTTTATTCCGCCTGAGCTGTTTACCAATATGTTCAAAACTCTTTCCATAAAAAACAACGGTAAAATAGGTAATACCGCGCCTATAAGAGCAATCAAAATCAACATGAGCAGGTATTTTGGCGCTACCAGCCAGACTTTTTGTAAAATAAAGCAATAATTTTTCCCTGTGCGGGCCAATCGCCCGCTTATCTTTCTTATACCGCCTCCCATAGGTCATGATCCCTTCCAGCATATGGTTTCTGTCAGCTACAGAAGATAGTAATTTACCAATTCGCGGAATAACTTTTTCTGCGTCACGCAATATGGATGTGGGGAAGATTCCCTTTGCCGTCCCTCTTGTCCCTCTTCGTATCCATCAAAGCGTCCCTGTGCCTGGTCTTCCTTACTTACCACATCGGCAATACATCCGCCTGAGCAAAAACACTCAATTTCACAGTCCCTGCACCGCGTAATATTGCCGGACTTCCTTTTACATAAATTCACATAAGTTTCGGATTGGAAAATATCATCAAAGCTTTCAATGTTCCCCAGCTTTATATCCAAACCAGAGCAGGGAAAGATATCACCAGACGGGGCAACCGAAAATTCGCTTCCACTTCCCCCGCAGTATGTACCGATATAATTATGAAGAAGCTTCTCAAAAACAAAATGCGTTAAGCCGCCAAAGCTCTGCACCTCTTTTTCATTGGCGTACCGCAAGGCTTTAATGAGCAGGTCAATCTTTTCGTCCTCCGTCAACTGGCCTTCATCATCCGTAATCTGCACAAAATTAAAGCAGACGGGAATCCGATATTTCATTTTTTTCTGCTTCGCGGAAATGTAATCAATCAATTCCGTCAATCTCTTCAACGTTTCCTCTGTACAAACCACCGATAAATTAAAATTGCATCCATGTTCTATCAGATAGTTCATATTTTTGTCAACCACCTCAAAGGAACCGCTTCCATCCGGATAAACCCGGAACTTATCATGAATATCTTTTACGCCGTCCAAGCTTAAACTGACAGAGATATTGTGTTTCGCGAAAAATTCCGCCCGGACATCATCAATCAAGGTTCCATTTGTGTTAATGATATAACTAACCCGCGTGTCGTCTGGCAATTTACCCTTTACGTAATCCATGGTTTTTTCAATCACTTCCCAATTCAGTAAGGGTTCCCCGCCGAAAAAGCGCAGGGATATTTTCTTTTTTTCATTTTTCTGAACATAAAATAAAAACTGATCTATGGCTTTCTTCGCTACATCCCAGTCCATAATCCGCTTTTGGTTCCAGACCTGGGATACCCGCTCATAACAATAGGAGCACCGCAAATTGCAGCCCTCTGTCACATTTAAACGCAAATGCTCCAGCATCTTCCCCTCTTTAATGTATTCCTCATCAGGGATCACATAGGAAGATTCATCTTCCTGTCCGTCAACCAGAAAATGTTTATTAATCAAACTGTCAAGAAATTCCCGCAGCTGTTCGCCTTCCACTTCCTTCTGGATCACCTCAAGGCTATCTCCGGCCTTCAGCATGTGATAAACCTCTATCGCTCCTCCGTCGATCACCAGATTGTTTCCATTTTTTGAATGATAAAGAAGAACCGCCCGGTCCGATGATATTTCCTGTAAATATTTTGAAAGATAGTATGCCATAATGTTCCGCCTTTCCCGTATATCTATGAGTATTCCTCAATAAAGGATTCCCATCTGGATTGTAACTGGATCAATCCAATCCCCTGTTCGGCTTTTAACACCTCAAAAAAATCTCTCCGAATACTGGATCGCCCTATCATGTCCCAAATATACTCTTCCGAAAATATCTGGAACAAAAAATCCACAAAACTTGCCGCCTGCTTATAAAACACATATTGTATCTTCTTAAACTGATTCAGTTGGGAAATATAATTCACCTTCTCAGAATCAATCTCCGCGAAAGAAATCCGTCTCTGTCTTTTTATCTCATAATTCAGATAATCAATCCGGTATTTCTTTGAGTAATATTCACAAAGCCCTTCTTCCACCCAAAAGGGCAGATAGTACGCGCGCTGCCCAAACAGTATATGAATCAGCTCATGCCTGACCGTAGGATAAAAGGATCTTGTATTATTTTGTTTAAAATATGATTGGTAATCCATAATCAACAGTGTTCGGCTGTCAATGAAAGCGCTGATATCACTTGGGACATTAAATTCCAACCGAAGCTTTTTGTATTCCTCCGGCGTGAGAAATAAAATATACAAGGGCTGCCAAAAGGGAATTAACTCTTTGTACAATTCCTGTCCTATTTTTAAAATCTCAATTAAAATTTCCTGAACCGGCTCCCCTGCTCTCGCGGCGTAAATGGCTGTGACATCCTGATACCGAAGTGATCTGGTCTCCTTTTCAAATTCCCGCAGCCAGCTATTCAAAATATCATAAGATTCACTTTCCGCATAAGCATTATTATGAAGAAAGTGAATCTTGGTCAACAAACGACAGAGTTCTTGTTCATCGGAATCCTCCGAGGCCAGAGCACAGGGAGTGATATATTGGTCAATAAAATCAATCACTTCAGGCGCGGCTTCTATAACCGTTTGATTTCTTTCATGAATCACCAGGAAAGATTCCTCTTCCTTTTGGTCGCGGCACGCGCCGTTTCGCGTCACCTGCCAGGTCGTCGGAAGGCATCCTAAAAACGCCGCGCGTTTGCCTTCCTCCTTTGACGGAGTCACCCGCAAAAATTTTGACCGTATAATCTCCTCCAAAGAACACCTCCCATTCGTCTGTTGAGTATAAAGCTTTTAAGACTCAGTTGGTACGCAATTACAATTGCCCTCGCCACAGTTACAATTATATCCGCCGTTGTCACAGTTACAATTGCAATTTCCTACACCGCAGTTACAATTCGTTCCATTCGCGCAATTCACACCAGAACCGCAATTGATCCCCTCTAAACAAGGACAATTGCAATTCACGGCCCCATCCCCACTACAATTACAGTTACAATTTCCAGTTCCACAATTGCAGTTGTTAAAAGAGAATAGATTCTTTTTGTCCAGCGCTTGTTTCGCTTCTGAGAAACGTATGGTTGTTACATATTTTTTTTCCATTATCTCACCTCCTTCATTAATTTATAATTAGTCATTATCGACCATTATGACCACATTAATGTAGTCAATTTTATTATAATATCACTGTTTTTATTTGTCAATTCTAAATATTATATTATTTTTTGTATTGACACGACTACATTAAGGTAGTATTATAGAAGTGACTGGTAACTTCCAATAAAGTTCAGAAGGAGGTGACATAATGAATTACAGCTTATCAGACTCCGAACAGCTTATTATGGATATATTATGGAAGAATAAGCATTGGATGACAATTGCCGAATTGGGCACTGAATTGGAAAAAAAGGGGGTGTTTTGGAAGCGTCAGACAATTAATACATTTTTATCTCGTTTGATAAAAAAAGACATGGTAGTACAAAATTCAAGAAAATATATCTATGCCCACACCAAAGATGAATATGAAACTCTCCGCGCGCAGGAATATCTGACCAATGAATACGGCGGTTCCTTGAGAAAATTTATCGCGGCTCTTTCCGGCCAGGCAGAAATTGATGATGAAGACACGGCAGCCCTTCTGCGGTACCTTGAGAAGTTTAAATAGGGGAGGGATATTATGTATGTCATTTTATCAATGATATTATCTGGCAGCATCCTCCTGCTATTATTTATTGTTTTAAAAAAAATTTTTAAAGAGTCCTTTGATTATAAATTACAAATTACCGTTTTAAAGGTATGCCTGCTGCTTTTTATACTTCCCTTGTCTTTTATTAGGGATTTGGCTGATATTGTTTTATATGACATATCCGGCATCAATTTTACAGACATGACCCTGATCAAGGGCAGTATCCCTACCGTTATTTTTACAGACGGTGACATTGTTGTGAATCCAGCAATGCATACCATGATTGGTATTTTTATCTTATGGCTCCTCCTGGCATGCGCGATATGCGCATACCACCTGTTTCTGTATTGGAAATCAAAAAAGTTTGCTTTCTCTTCCGCTGAGGCAATTCAATCGGATCCCCTCTGTTCTTTCTTGAAAGATCAGGCCAAGGCAATGAATATCGGACGGGAAATCAAGCTTTACCAAAGCAATGCTATCGTTTCCGCATATACAATGGGAACCCTTCATCCCGTTATCATCCTACCAGCTAACAGGGTTGAGGCTGAGCAGAAGATTATCATTCTTCACGAACTAAGACACATCAAAAACCATGATACTCTTATTAATTTTTTGTGCCTGATTTGTAAAGGGATTTATTGGTTCAATCCATTTATATATGTTCTGGATAGTCTTCTGAAACAGACCATGGAATTGGTTTGTGACGATTGGGTCACACAGCAGTTAAATCAAGACTCAAAATTTTTATACGCCCGCTTAATCATAACGATGTCGCGCAAGCAAAGTCTCTCCGGAAAATATTCCTCTTATTTTACAAAGAACCAAAAAAAATTAGAAGAAAGGGTTGATTGTATTATGAACAAACAACACAAAAATAATTTTCGTCATTTTATTGCCACTATTACCGCAGTCGTTGCCATAGCTTTGAGTAGCATTCCGGCTTTTGCCAGTCCATCCATACAAATACTTAGAGGTGACGACGCTGATTTTTTTGGTCTTAATTCGCCAAAGGTAATCGGTTCTTATTACGACTACGGCTCGGACTACGATGACATATGGGATATAGAAGATACAGCAGAGATTCCTATCATTTATGACGAACAATTTATTTCCAAAGATGGTCAAATCTATGACATGACAGACGGTTTTCCCGAGCCACGGTTCAACTGCGACCATGTGTTTACAGACGGCGAGTATATGAAACATATCGCAAAGAGCAATGGCGGCTGTGTTATCCGATTTTTCGCATCACAGAAATGCCAAATATGCGGCTATATAGTAGTGGGAGAACTCTTGAGAGAATACTCCTACACCAAATGCCCTCATTAAAAAAAATTACATGCATGTAGTATTTCTTCAATTATATAATACGCATTAAACAAATGGCTCCTTTTTGGTAAGAATTCAGATATGACAATTCTTATCGAAAAGGAGTATTTTTCTTCTTCATTTTACAATCTCTGGACAGAGGTATACCCATCAGCTCTTTTTGCCCCGGGGCATCATTTCTTCCGCGCCGCCTTTACATTCAAGCAGGCAAGAACACATCTCATTGACACAATATATCAATAATGATACAATAATTTTACAAAATACATATAGTGAGGTACAACTTATGAGGAAAAACCTACTGGCAGGAGCATTTCTGGTCATGAGCGCGGGACTTGCGGCATGCGGAAACAGTTCCCAGCCGGCGGCTACAGAAGCTGCCACCACTACCGCCGCTCAGGAGACCACCACGGCACCTGTTACGGAAGCGCCTACCACCCAGGCGGCACCGGAAGCCACCGTGGTCACAGGAGAAGCCGAAGGATACGGCGGACCTGTCACTGCTGAGATAACCTTAGAAGGCGACAAGATCACGGACTTAAAGCTCACCGGAGATCAGGAGACACCGGGCATCGGCGGAGCCGCTCTGGAGACACTGCAGGCAGCGATCATTGAAAAAGGCGATTTAGACGGCGTGGACGCTGTAGCCGGAGCCACCTGGACATCCAATGCTGTCTTCGACGCTGTCCGCTCTGCCCTTGGCATTGAGTCTGAGGAGGCAGAGGGCAATGTTCAGAAAGAAGTGGCGGCTGCCGGACTCTCCCACGGTATCGGCTTTGCCTCCAACGGACGCCTGGGCCCCGGCAAAGATGACCAGGAAGTAGGGGTGTACAGCTTCAACGAGGTCATCGCCTATGTGCTGTTCGACGACGAAGGCAGAATCCTGGACCTGGAGGTAGACCAGCTTGAGGTGGCCACCCCCAACTATGACGGAGAACACATGCCTCACCTGACAGGTTTCCCGGGACAGTCCTACAACGCAGATGAAGACCATGATGAGAAGGTGGACACGGTCCTGGAACAGACCGACGATACCTTCCTGGCAGAGGTGGATTCCTGGACCACCAAGCGTGAGCGGGGAGACACCTATAAGCTGAACTCCGGCACCTGGACCGACGAGATGGAACTGTTTGAGGAGACCTTCCGGGGCATGACCATGGATGAGGTAAATCAGTGGTATGCCGCTTACTGTTCCGACTTAAACGGCAAGCCCCTCCATGGAACCTCCGACAAGGACGAGGATATCAAGAAATACGAAGCTTTGAGCGACGAAGAGAAAGCTGCTCTGGATGCCATTTCCGGTGCCACCATGTCTCTTAATGACGGCCACGGCAACATCATGGCCGCTATCCAGAAAGCCTATGACCAGAGACGCCCTGTGGAGGCAGACAGCGTGGCGAAGATCGGTCTGGGCATCACCAATACCGGACGTTTAGGCCCCGGCAAGGATGACCAGGAGACCGGCGTGTACAGCTTCAACACTCAGGCGGCAGGTGCCTGCTACGACGAAGACGGCAAGATCATCGCTCTCTTCACCGACGTGATGGAGATCGCCACCCCTAACTATGACGGAGAGCACATGCCTCATCTGACAGGCTTCCCGGGACAGTCTTACAACGCGGATGAAGACCATGACGAGAAAGTAGATACGGTTCTGGATCAGACCGACGATACCTTCCTGGCAGAGGTGGATTCCTGGGCTACCAAGAGGGAGAGGGGGAACACCTACAAGTTGAATTCCGGTACATGGGCCGACGAGATGAACATCTTTGAAGAGTTCTTCGCGGGCAAGACCACCGATGAAGTCACCGCGTGGTACGAAACCGCTTGCTCCGACTTAAACGGCAAGCCTCTTCACGGGACCTCCGACAAGGACGAGGACGTGAAAAAATACGAGGCCCTCACGGATCAGCAGAAGGAGGAACTGGACGGTATCTCCGGCGCTACCATGAGCTTAAGGGATGCCCACGGGGATCTTCTGGGAGCGATCGAGAAGGCCTGGGCCGCGGCCAAGGATACCAACATCACTATAGAGTAAGCGCAAAGGGGCCGCGGTGGTTTATACGAACCACCGCGGCCCTTCTCCGCGCGGCTATTTTTTCATTCACGTCTGTAGTTGATCAATCACCGCAGATTCGTAGCCGCCTGCTCTCCCGCTACCCGGCCAAATGCCACGGACTGGGAGTAACCGCCTGACTGCCATGTCACTTCGCCGGCCGCGTACAATCCTTCCACCACGCTTCCGTCCTCGTAGAGTACCTGAGCGTTCTCATTGCAGGACACGCCGCCCTTGGTCATGTGGTTGGCCGCCTCAATCCGGACGCCGTAGTAAGGGCCCTCCGCGTCCAGAGGACGGGAAGCCACTTCTCCCAGCAGCTCATCCTCTGTCTCGGACTCCACGGCCTCATTAAAATCCGCCACCGTCTGCTCCAGACCGGCCGGGTCAATACCCAGGGCCTCTGCCAGTTCCGCGAGAGTCTCACCCTGAGAGTAATACCCCAACCCAACGTGCTTGCGGATCCGGTAAAAGGAATCATATCCGGTCTTGTCTGTGATAGAGAACACCGCTCCGTCTGTCTGAGCCTGAATCGTGGTTCCCAGATTCAGTCCTCCCGCGTTCTCGGAGATAAAACGAGCGCCCTCTTTATTTACAAGCAGGCTTAAATCCGCCCCGCCTGTCAGATCCCTTCTGGGAACGATGATGTTGGGGAACACCCTTACATTGTCCATCTGCTCCATCTTGAAGCCGTTTGCCTCAAACACCTTCACAAAATCGCCGGTAGTGCCCATCTGGTTGGATGTGTTCAGCACCTCGTATCCGGGCGCGTACTCGGCCAGAAGTTCCTTGCTGCTGCAGAAACCGCCGGTGGCGATAATGGTGTACTGTGCCCTGACGGCATAGCTTTCGTTGTCATTGTTCTCCACACTGACACCCGCACAGCGGCCCTCTTCCATGATCAGGTCAATGCCCTTAGTACCGGTGCGGATCTCGATGCCAAGCTCTTTCGCGCACTCTTCCATGCCCGCCTGGATCACTTCCCCCGCGTACTGATCTTCCTTTGCCATATGGTTCATGGCGCTGTAATTATAATCCAATTCCACGCCCATGTCCCGGAGCCACGCGTCCAGAACATTCTCCTGCTCTGCCCACACCTTTACCCGGGCCTCGTCGTCTCCTGCCGCGGACTTGGCCTCTATAAAATTCTCTACCTGATTTACCGTCCATTTCTCGTTGCCAGCGGCTTTCTGGGCCTGGGAATTGATCAGGTCGTAGAAGTTCATGTCAAATTTTCCGTTGCCGCTTAAGATATCCATCTTCTCCACAACAAGAACATAGGCATCTTTGTTGGCCTGCTTCGCGGTAATAGCCGCCGCGAGACCTGAGGGGCCTCCTCCCACTACCACGATATCCGCGGTCACGTCATCTAATGTCTTCGCTTCCTTCTCTGGTCCCTTGGTGGCCATAGTAATGTTCTCCACTTCCATGCCTGCCTGGGTCATGGCGTCGGCAACCGCCGCCTTCACCGCGTAAGACGAAAACGTAGCCGCCGTCACACTGTCCACCACCGGGGTGTTGGCCTCTAAAATCCGCTCTCTGATCACAGGAAACGCCCGGTCCATAACCACGTTGGTCTCGTGATGATCCCCCAGCTCCAGGTCCGTGATGGTGTCCCCGTCAATGGTCACCTTCAGATTCAATTCTCCGCCGTAGCCGCTGCCTTTGGCGTCATAGGTCACAGGCCCCTGGGCCTCGGTTGTCTCATCCTCAGCGGCAGATGCCTCCGTCGCGGGCGCTTCTGTTACCGCCGCTGTAGTAGTAGTCTCTGACGGGGCAGTTGTCTCTGGAGTACCGGAGCCGGAACATGCCGCCAGGCTCAAAGCTGACGCGGACGCCACCATAACATTGAATAACTTTGCTTTTCTCATAATTCCTCCTCAGGATACTTTTCAGGCCATCCCTTTATAGGCCCGTATGGTCATTATAACTGAGAAGGTTTGACTTTGTCAATAATTTATCAGAATATCATGTACTATCGCACAAAGAAATTACGATCAAAACATCAAAATAACTAAATATCCACAATCTTCTCTGCCATCTCTTTCGCTTTCCTCAAAAGAATGTGATCCTTGGTCTCCTGATATTCTTCCAGAAGCTTCTGAATCTCATTAGCCAGCCGCCTGGTCTCCTGAAATTTTTTCACCAGATGAAGTTTTTCCTCATACCCTTCCAGGATCCTATCGCACCGTCTCACCAGATCGTGAACTCCCTGCCGGGTAACACCCTGTTCCTTGGCGATCTCGCTTAAGGACAGATCATTAAAAACCACATCCTCATAGACCCGGCGCTGATGCTGTGTCAGCAGCTCTCCATAAAAATCGTACAAAAGTCCCTGCCAGACGATCTTTTCCATTTTCATCACCCCTGTCAGAATACCGAAAAACAGTGGTGGTGTCAAGGTTTTTCCTTGTCTCTATTGGAACTCAGTCCTCTGCGGCCTTCTCCATCCGCTCTGTGATGAAATGCTCCACTTCCTCCGCGGGAATCTCAAGAGGTATGGAAAGTTCCCGATATAAATTCTCTTTTGCCTTTTTTAAGTACCGCTCGTCAACCTCTGTCAGCCTCTTTCCCCTGGACATCCGGTCTTTTTTGCGGAAATACAGGGTTTTGATGATGCCGATCCACTGACGGCAGTCACAGGTACCCAGAGCCTCCTTGTACCGGGACTCTCTCTGTTTGTCATCGGAAATTCCCAGCTCAGCCACCTCCTGGATCCTGTCGATCAGGTGGAAGGCCTCCTCCCGGGACAGCACTGGCCTCATAATGCTCTTGTTGTTCTCCACAGGCGTCATGATTCTGCTTCCGCTGACTCCCATAGGCTCCAGCACATAGTACAGCCGATCCTTTCTCTGCTCATCCATAGACATGGTTGTGATATCCTTTACCAGACATACACCGGTGGTTCCATAAACAATATACTCTCCTTTATCGAACAATCCGCTCATCCTTTCCTCAATCAATATAGCCGTTAACAGGATATGAATTATATTGCTTCCGTATCTTTACCACTATGGCGCCGCTCTCTTCTGTAATCTTGTCCTCAATCACATACTTGGTACCGCCGTTGTCGAGTTTCTTAATGGTCTGAAGCAGGCAGGCACTGGCAATCCGTCTCATAAAAACTCCTCCATTTCTCATTATACCTATATTTTAGCATTTTATTCGGAAAAATGTCAGCGTTTTTTTGAAAAGTCGGTCAACTTCGTCGATTTATATAAAAATACTGCCTATGTTTTTTGTGCACTTTTTCGAGGGTTCTCAGCTCGTCCACCTCATAACAGGACGCATAACCATTGTCACTGTTCTCCCTCCCATGTACACCAGCCAGACAGCCGCTGGACAAAAATTTTAGAAAAGGACGCGGTATATTGCCGCGTCCCTTATGGTCATAACAAAAACTTAATTCAATTCAGCTACTACTTTCTCCAGAGCGGCCAGAGCGTCGTCAGGCAGCTTGTCGTAGCCCTCTTTTGCTGTGGCGAACTCTTTGATCTCATTGACGCGGTCATTCATGCGGGCTTTCAGCTGGCCAACATAATCCCCGTCGTTCATATCCGGCACAAAGCCTTCCCAATCCATGATCTCGATATCAGAGAAGGGACCCCACTGATGGAAGTTGGCTTTTCCCTCCACGATGGCTTCCAGGATTCCCAGGGTGTCAGCGGGTTTTACCTTCTTGCCCATGAAATCTCCGGTGTTTACAATATAGCAATCTACATTCTTCTCCTCCACCAGCTTTTTGAACTTCTCATAGTCATTGGCCAGAGGATAGGTTCTGAACGGGTTGGCGTAGGGAACCACTACCAGCTTGTTGGGATCCACACCCGGAGCCAGACGCTCAGCGGAGGAACGCTTGGTGGCCAATGTAGCGCCCATAACAGATGCCAGGGAAGCGCCTTTCAGCTTAACTACCGGTGGGATGGTGGGATCTTTCATGATCCAGAAAATAGCGTTAACAGGAGCGTTGATCTTGTCAACACGGTTGGGAGACCACAGTTTGGACTTGATGGCCCGGCCGTTGCCGTTGCGGATGTCCTCGGTTACCAGCTGGATCTTGCCGTCCTCATCCAGAGTCGCGGAGCAGTTCTGAGCCGTCAACAGGTACTTGTTGTCCGGGCAGCCGGTAGGATAATCGGCTGTCTTGTCAAAATAAGTAGGCTCCAGAGCGATAGAGGCGCAGGTATCAGTGTTGATGATAAACGCGTCGTCATGGAGAACCTTGATCTCGTACTTGCCGCCGTGCTTTGCGTGTGTCAGAGTGGACTTTCCGGAACCTGACAGACCGTAAACGGAGGCCACATACTTGCTTCCGTCAGCCAGGGTGTACTCTTTCTGTCCGCCGTGGCAGGAAGCATAGCCGTTGCGGTTGGCAATGGCCCAGGCCATGGTCAGGGTACCCTTCTTGTGCTCACCGAAATATCTCATACCCAGAATGCAGGCACAGTTTGTCTCGGTGTTAAAGTAGCACAGAGTCTTCTTCTGCGGGTCAGACAGGCAGTCTAAGGATACGTTTGGACGGTCAGAACCTGTCCACTGAGGATCGGAGAAAATAAAAATGTCAGCTTCCTTGCCGTCGCCAACAGGCTTGGAGTTCTTATACATCTTCACATACTCGTCAGACATGTACTGGAAGTTCAGCATCCAGTTGTACATGATGTTCTCTTCCCCTTCGGGGATCAGAAGATGAGCTTTTACCATAAATTCAGGATCAAGGCCTACAAAAACCTCCGCGTGATACATGGTTTTCCAGCGGGACTCATAGACCGCGTCCATAGCCACTCTGTCAAGAGCCGCGCAGTTTACTCCTGGCTCGCCGGAAATGCGGCGCGCGGTAGCATAGCGTCCAGTGATAGCCCCGTCGTTGAACAGAAGAACCTTCGCGTCTTTCTCAAGACCAAACTCCTCTCCTCTGTATACAGGCATGTCTGTGACTACCGTTCCCGGAGAATTCTTTGCTAACTCATAAGCTTCTTTCAAGGTGTTGACCTTGACAACATTGTTTCCGTAGAAGGCTGCTTCGATGATGGATCTGGTGGTGGAAAATCCAGGCTTACCGGATCCGATTTCATTGATAGGGTAATAAGCTTTTGTTGACATTAATAATCCTCCTTAAATAAAAAACCAAATTTGTTTTTATTATCTCACTTTGTGAAGAAAAAGTCAATGCTGATTTTCAAAAATCCGATCCAAATTATTCGTTGCGCCGCCGGAATCCTTCTTGTATAATAGAGTTGCGAAAAACTTTGGATACAGGAGATTTTTTTATGATACACATCGCGACAGATGGAAGCGGAGATTTTCGCTCCGTAGGCCAGGCATTGGCCTGCCTTCCCCCGGACAGGGAAGAAGAGATTGTTTTTTTTATTCACAAAGGCATCTACAAAGAGCAGATCGTCATCACCCGCCCCCGGGTTACGCTTTTGGGAGAGTCAAAGGAAGAGACCATTCTCACCTTTGACCTCTATGCCAGGATGACCATGGCAGATGGGGGAAAGCGGGGGACTTTCCGGACCTATTCCTGTCTGGTGGACACCCATGACGTGACCTTCAAAAACCTGACTCTGGCCAATAGCGCGGGCCCCGGCCCCAAATTCGGCCAAGCACTGGCCCTCTACGCGGACGGGGACAGGCTCATGTTTGACAACTGCCGTTTTTTAGGAAACCAGGACACTCTTTTTACCGGCCCACTCCCTCCAACGGAGGTAGAGCCTGGAGGCTTTGTAGGGCCAAAGGAGTTCGCCCCCAGGGTCAATGGCCGCCATTATTACCGAAACTGCTATATGGAAGGAGATATCGATTTTATCTTCGGCGGCGCCACGGCTTATTTTGAAGGCTGTGAGTTTTTCTCCAAGGACATCGGACAGCCGGTCAATGGCTATGTGACCGCTGCCTCCACTCCTTTTGGCCAGCCCTACGGATATGTCATGAGAAACTGCCGTTTTACAAGTGAGTGCCCTCCGGGAACCGTCTACCTGGGAAGGCCGTGGCGGGACTACGCCAAGACCGTCCTCATCAGCTGCTACATGGACCGACACATCTGCCCGGAGGGCTGGCATGACTGGAATAAGCTCTCTGCCCGCCAAAACTGCTTCTTTGCCGAGTACCAAAGCTTTGGCCCGGGGGCAGACATAAACGCGCGGCCCTGCTGGACGCGCCGCCTGTCTGACCAGGATCTGCCGCTCTTCAGCCCGGAGTCTGTTTTGTCCGGCGATGACGGCTGGAGTCCCTGGAGATAAGCAGGCCGGCTTCTTCTTAAGGATGTTTTTGCTGATGACATTTACCGAATCTGATCTAACGCCCTGGGCTTCACTCCATCGGGGATGGGAATGTACGTCTGCCCTTCAAACTCCTCCTCAAACAGCCGTCTTGCCTCTGCCAGAAGCTTTGGATCTTCCATGAGGGTCATGGCTGCCAAAGCGATGGTTTTTCCCGCGAACAGCATGCCCTTATGGGCCGTGGAGGACTTGCCCTGGGCCACCACCTGCCAGGAATGTCCCGGCGTGCCCGGTGCCCATGTGGCGGTATAGATCTGGGCAGTGGGGCACATCCAGCTTACGTCTCCCACATCCGTGGACCCTCCTGCCGAGGACACCTGGTGAATCTCCTCGTAGGGGACAATAAAATCATACAGGCGGCTGTTTTTCCTGTCTTTTAAGTATTTCACGTTCTCTGGAATCATGTGGTCTTCTATAAGCTTGCTGTAGGAAGCGGCACCTCCTCCCGGAACCGTCGCCGTGTAATCGGCGGCCAGCTTATACTCTTCCTCTGTGTACCGGGGAACCCCCACTTCCTTCATGGCCTGATACAGTACCTTCTCCAAAACCCGGTTGGAGACTAAGTTGGCACAGGACTTGATAAATTCATGTTCCTCCGTAGTCTCGGTCATCAGGGCCGCTCCCCGGGCAATCTTGTGAACCCGTTCCATCAGCTCATAAGCCTGTTCTGCCTTGGGGGAACGAATCAGATAGATGGCTTTGGCCCGATCCTGAACCACATTGGGAGAATACCCGCCTGTATCGGTGATGGCATAATGTACCCTGGCCGCATCCATCATATGCTCCCGAAGGAAATTACAACCGATGTTCATCAGCTCCAGGGCATCTAAGGCGCTCCGCCCCATCTCGGGACATCCGGCGGCGTGGGCGCTGATTCCATGAAACTGATATAATATCTGGAAATTGGCCAGGGAACTGTCCTTGCACACCTGGTTCACCGTGGAGGGGTGCCAGGTAAGAGCGGCATCCAGATCCTTAAACGCCCCGCCTCTGGCCATGAACGCCTTTCCGGATCCCCCCTCCTCTCCCGGGCATCCATAAAAGATCACCGTCCCCTCATGGCCGTCCTCCAGATATTTTTTCACCGCCAGGGCCGCGGCCGCGGACCCCGCTCCCAGAAGATTGTGGCCGCAGCCGTGACCGCGGGCCCCAAAAACCGCCGCCTGTTTCTGTGTCACACCCGCGGTCTGGCTTAGGCCCGAGAGGGCGTCAAATTCACCTAGCACTCCGATCCTTGGGGAACCGCTGCCGTACTCTGCCGTAAAAGCGGTGTCCACTCCGTAGGCTCTCTCCTTTACCACAAAGCCCTCGCTCTTAAAAAAATCAATCAGCGCGGCCTCTGACTGAAACTCTCCGAAAGCCGTCTCCGGACACTCCCATATCCTATCGCTGAGACCGCGGATTTTGTCCTGCTTTCTGTTGATCTCTTCCAGATATTCTTTCAATTTGCCGCCGGATGCACTCATCATTTATCTATCTCCTTTTCCAGTTTATGTACCCTCAGACACGCCACCCTGTGGCCCGGCCGAACCTCCTGTACCTCAGGAGCCCGGATGCGGCACTCCTCTGTGGCGTAGGGGTGGAGGGTGTTGGAGAGCAATTCCTCCGCCGGAACCTCCTCCATGAGATGTCCCAGATACATGGCTCCCACACGATCCGATCTATATTTTACCACACTCATGTCGTGAGAGATAAATAAAAATGAAATATTTTCTTTTTCTCTCAGCTCCTGAAGCAGGTTGATGAGCCGGGCCCGGACCGATAAAACAAAACACGCGTACTAAGGGCAGGTATTATGCCTACGCCTTTGTATTCATGTTGGATTGCTGTTTTTCATTTACCGCGATCCAGATCTCGCAGGTATAATCCGGATCGCTGATCTCATCTGACGGATAGACCTCCAGCTCAATTCCCTGACCATACTCATATCTGCTGTTTTGCGGGAAAAATTCCGTGATGATCTGCTGATAGGTATTCACGAACGCCTCCGGCATCCGGCCTTTACAGACAAACACAACATAGGTATGCGCGGGGATCTCCACGATCTCCAATCCAGCCTCCACCGGCCTGCCGTCGTACTCCACTCCGATGCCATAGGGAAACTGTCCCCCCTGGGTGTCCTCGGAAAAGCATATGCCAAGCATCCCTTTTAACCTGGGATGCTCCGGATAATAACGGACGATCTTCTCTATGGAACCGTCTGAGCCGCACTGATTCCAAAATTCAGAGATAACCTCCGTGGCCTGGGGACCCGCGGGCTTTTTCACAGTCTTCCGTCTGCAAACTACCTGGAAAGCCTCCAACTTTTCAATTCTGTAATCCATCACACTGCCTCCTATGAGAATAAGTTTAACAGAAAGTCTGGAGAAGGATCTCACATTGCCTCCGCGCCTTGCCTCTGTGGGGGTAATTCCATGAAACCGGGAAAACGCCCGGGTGAATCCCTCAGAAGTGTCATAGCCGTACTTCACGGCAATATCAATGACTTTGTCGTTTGTCTGAATCAGATCAGACGCGGCCAGAGAAAGACGCCTCATCCGGATATACTCTCCCAGAGGAAACCCACATATAATACCGAACACTCTTTGAAAATGAAAAGTCGATGAGCAGGCCTCCCCGGCCACAGCCTCAAAGTCCATCTCCTCTGTCAGATGAGCTTCCACATAATCAATGGCTCTCTGAATCCCTGTGATCCATTCCACATCAGCTTCCTCCTTCCTTTCTGTGACCTCATTCTATCAGAAAACACCTTGCCCTTCCTGATATTTGATGCTTTCCTGTGTCAGTTTCAGCAGCCGCGGCCAGGAAAAGGGTGCCGCTTTACATCTGCCGGATCCGCCAAAAAAGCAGAACCAACGCTTCTGACGCCGGTTCTGCCTCTTCATCTTCCCAGAACTTTAGTTTTCCTTGATCTTCACCACGATCTTCTTTACATGGGAAGGAGCGCCGTCGCAGGCCTTGGGCTTGTGGCCATCCCATGGATTAAAGATCATGTACTCTCCGCCGTGTACAACAGCCCGCAGGCCTGCCACAGAGTTGTCAAACTTCACCACATCCTTCTCCTCATTGTAAGGACCGGAGGCTGTCAGCTGATCCACAGGAGCATAGGTCATGACCTCGCTCCCCTCAATGATGTACTGGATATCCGTGTAGTTCTTGTGGGCCTCGTAAGCCGCATCCTCCCAAGGGATGGTGTCGTACTCCATGACATTGGCATAAACATTTTTCCCGTCAATCTCATACTTTCCGTTTTCCAAAGTCTTTAAGTCGTGGCTTTTTAAGAAATCAATGGCTTTGGCATATCGGCCCTCAATACCAAGACCTCTGTAAAAATCCAGGTTTGCCGCTAAATCTAAGATCATCTCTACCGCCTCCTGCTATGTATTTTCTTTCAGTATACACCAAACAGAGGCCATTCCACAATCCCTTATTTAAAAAATTCATGTCCTCCATGTCGAAACAAGAAGGTGAGACGGCCGTCAAACCAGCTGACCGCGCCGCTTTCGGAAGCCCCCCGGTTCATAAAGTACAAAGCTCCCTGAGAATAGTCTTCTCCCTCCAGTGCCCGCCTCACACATTCTATGGTTTGGCTGGTGACTTGGCATGTGTTGATGCTGCCATTGGATACCGGTGAAAACTGGGAAGGCTGATAAACCACTTCCCGGATTGTATTGGGAAACTCCCCGCTGCGGACCCGGTTCAGTACCACATTGGCTACCAGAATCTTTCCCTTGCTGTCACAGACTCCGGCCTCGGCCTCCACAATCCTCAGAAGCGTCTGGTAATCTTCAATATCTAAAGGAATTCCCTTTAAGGTTTCAGACACCTCCCGGGCTCTCCCTTCCTCCCAGGCAGCAGGTTTCCTCAGGCTCCCCACCCGCAAGGCCTCCGCTTTGTGAGCCTCCTCTCTCTTTAAGATCTCCTGAGTCAGCAGATATCCCACCACAAGCTGTCCTCCCCGAACCGGGGCCGCCGTCTGGCCAAAAACCGTGAGCGTGATTCTGCCGCCCTGGCCTCCCAGGGCAAGAGCCACTATGACAGCCACGGAAAGAACCGGCACCAGGATGCTCCTGAAGCGATGTAATATTTTTGTAATATATGATATCAATGTAAACACTTCCTTTCTCACACTTTTGTCTCAAAATTAAGCCAAAAATGGAATCTTTTCCCCACTTTCCTTGTTTTTTATCCTTAAATCCTGGTCATTATATGGGAAACGATGACACAAAGTCAATGCTTATGGAACAGGTTCGGCAGATTTTACGTCGGGAATTTTTTACATATTTTTATATTATATTAAATATATACAAAAACTTATTTCAATAATACGACATTTATATTCAATATATTATTTCATATATTACTTAAATATTTCATTTTTGTTAACTATTGAGTTGTAAAAAAAGAGCCGTTTTCATCGGCTCTTTCTTATGTAAACAATTTTTACGGCAAAACGATCTTTCCCGCTGCCGCGCAGGCTGCCGCCACCGCGGGAGACGCCAGGTAAATCTCTACTTTTGAAGTCCCCATCCGTCCCAGGAAATTCCGGTTGTTGGTGGCCACCACCCGCTCTCCGTCACACAGAATCCCTCCGGCCCGCCCGCAGCACAGGCCGCAGCCCGGGTGAGTGAGGATCGCCCCTGCCTCCATCAGGGTCTTTATGGCCCCGCAGGCACAGGCCTCCTGGTAAACCTTCCGGCTGGCCGGAGTCACGATCAGCTTCACATAGGGAGCCACCTTTTTCCCTTCAAGAACCTTCGCCGCGGCCTGAAGGTCTTCCAGCCTTCCGTTGGTACAGGAACCAATAAAGACCTGGTCAATGACCGTGCCTTCTAACTGGCTCACCGCCTGTATCTTGTCCACCTGGGATGGGCATGCCATCACTGGCTCCAAGTCGTCGGCATGGTAGGTAATGATCCTATCATATACCGCGTCCTCATCCCCCACCAAGCTCTTCTCCCATTCTCCCAGAACTGTGCCGCAATACTGTGCCGTTTTCCCGTCCGGTGTGAATACCGCGCATTTCGCTCCTGCCTCAATGGCCATATTGGCCATGGTCATGCGGCTGCTTATGGACATCCGTTCCACAGTGCTTCCGCAAAATTCCAGGGCCTTGTAGGTGGCCCCGTCAGCCCCCAGATCTCCGATGATCCGCAGGATCACATCCTTTGACATGACATGCTCCGGAAGCTGTCCGTCAATAACGATCTTTATGGTCTCGGGAACCTTGATCCACAGATTTCCGGTTCCCAGAATAGCCGCCATCTCTGTGTAGCCGATCCCTGTGGAAAACGCTCCCACGCAGCCGTAGGTAGTAGTATGGCTGTCAGTGCCGAACACCACATCTCCCGGCTTCACATACCCCTCCTCTGTCATCAGCTGATGGCAGATCCCGTCCGAGCGGTGAACGTGCTCCAGCCCGTTTTCCCTGGCAAACTGATCTCCTACCTTATAGTGACGTACGTCGTCTTGCTGGCTGGATGGAACAAGGTGGTCGTAGATCATTACCACCTTGTCAGGATCCCAGACCTTGCCAAATCCCATCTCATGAAATTTATCCACAATAAACGGCATCATAATGTCATCAATCATCACCCTGTCCACTGACACTGTCACAATATCTCCCGGCTTTACCAAGCTGCCGGTGTTGTGGGAAAGGATCTTTTCTATGACCGTCTGTCCCATGTTGTCTCCTCCTTATCATATACCCGTCGGCTCCCGCCGCTTCACTTCACCTGCTCAGGCCGTTTCTGGCCCGCATGGCTTTCACCAGACCGCCCGCGTTCAAAATCTCCACCAGATTCTCCGGCAGGGACGCGATTGGATACTGGCGGTTTCTACATATAATATGGCTGTTGACAACAACCTGGATCTCCTCCCCCTCTTCCACATGATCCCGAAGCTCTGGCTGCTCCATCAGAAGCAGGCCATTATTAATAGAATTTCTGAAAAAGATCCTGGCAAATGACTTCGCGATAACGCAGCGGATCCCCAGAGCCTTGATCACCTCCGGTGCCTGCTCCCGGGAAGAGCCGCAGCCAAAATTTTTGCCCGCGACAATGATGTCGCCCTCCTGGATCAGGGATGCCAATTCAGGCCTTAAGGGACTAAAGCCGTATTTCTTCATATCTTCGATGGTTTTAAGTGCCAGGTATTCCGTGGGGATAATGATATCCGTATCAATGTCATCCCCCAGAACCCAGACTTTTCCCGTAAACTGTTCCATATCGCTCCTCTTCTTTCTGAGAGTTTTTCTACAGCATATCCGCTGCGCAAATCTCTCCTTTTACAGCCGACGCCGCCACCGTGGCCGCTGAACCCAGGTACACTTTGGAGCTGGGATGGCCTGCCCTGCCCTTAAAGTTTCTGGTTCCCGTGCTGATCAGAACCTCATTTTCACCGATCACTCCCTGACAGCTTCCCCAGCACACACTGCAGTTCGGATTCATGACAATGGCTCCGCTGTCCATAAAAACGCTGATCAGCCCTTCCTCAAGAGCCTTCAGATACACCTCCTGGCTGGCCGGAACCACAAGGAACCTCACATGGTCAGACACCTTGCGTCCCCTGAGGATGGAAGCGCCCACCCGCAGGTCGTCGATCCGGCCATTGTTGCAGGACCCCAGAAACGCCTCGTCGATCCGGGTTCCACATACTTCCTGAGCGGGGACCACATCGTCCACAAAATCAGGTCTTGCCACCACTGGCTGGATCTTCCCCAGGTCAAAGGTATACTCTTTTACATAGACCGCGTCCTCGTCGCTCTTAAACACAGCCTTGGGCTTCCTCCCCCGGGCGGCAAGCCAGTCCAAAGCGATCTGGTCCGCCTCAAAGACAGCCGTCTTGGCCCCAGCCTCCACCGCCAGATTACACAGAACCATACGGTCGTCCACGCTCAAAGTCCCTGCCCCGTCTCCGCAAAATTCCATGACCTGATAGCTGACCCCGCTGGCCCCGATATGGCCGATAATGGTCAGCATCAGGTCTCTGGGGTAAACTCCTTTTGGAAGCTTTCCTATCAAATTGAACTTAACGGTCTCGGGAACCAGCACCCAGGATGTGCCTGTAACCATACCGTAGAGGAGATCCGTACAGCCCACCCCTGTGCCGAAAGCGCCCAAGGCCCCATAGGTGCAGGTGTGGCTGTCGGCTCCAAAGATCAGCTCTCCCGGACATACATAATGTTCCATCATGATCTGGTGGCAGACCCCTTTTCCTTCCCAGAAATCAATATCATTTTCCCTGGCGAAATCCCTCATCTTTTTCTGGGCAGCCGCTGTCTTGGGATTATCTGAGGGCACATTGTGGTCCACGATAAACACCATCTTTTTCGGGTCCGCGATCCTGGGATTTTTTAATTTATTATGATACATGTCCACGGTCAAATGGGTGGTTCCGTCATTGCTCATCATCCGGTCCAAAGTGACCGTGTGGATATCTCCCGCCTTCACCTCTTCCACGCCTGCCGCCAGGGCAATGATCTTTTCCGCGATTGTCATTCCCATAATTATTCTACCTCCTCACTTAATGTAACGGCACGCGCCTCTCCGCGGCACCTGCCAGGTCGGAGGAACGCGTTACGAGTTGTGAAACTACGTTTCACAAGCGTTCCTCCTCAATCATTGTAACGGCACGCGCCTCTCCGCGGCACCTGCCAGGTCGGAGGAACGCGTTGCGAGTTGTGAAACTACGTTTCACAAGCGTTCCTCCTCAATCATTGTAACGGCACG
>CAJUSJ010000032.1:0-17942 GCA_910588865.1 uncultured Lachnospiraceae bacterium | reverse complement strand
TTGTGAAACTACGTTTCACAAGCGTTCCTCCTCAATCATTGTAACGGCACGCGCCACTCCGCGGCACCTGCCAGGTCGGAGGAATGCGTTGCGAGTTGTGAAACTACGTTTCACAAGCGTTCCTCCTCATTTAACGACGCGATCAGGCCGCCATGGTTTAGGATCTGCTGCATGTAGGGGGGGAGTTTGGTGCAGGGGTAGGTGTTTCCCTTGGCTGTGGCTGTGCCGTCAGCCAGGGACAGCTCCATCTCGTCGCCAGTGTCCACCTGGTCGGGCAGCTCCTTGCACACGATCACCGGCAGACCGATGTTGATGGCATTGCGGTAAAAGATACGGGCAAAGGACTTTGCCACCACCGCCTGAACCCCTAAGGCTTTCAGCACTCCCGGGGCCTGCTCTCTTGAAGATCCGCATCCAAAGTTCTCTCCTCCCACCACATAGTCCCCCGGCTTCACTTTCTTGGGAAATTCCGGGTCTAAGGATTCAAATGTATGGGCCTTCATCTCCTCAACAGAAGGCAGCAAAAGATACTGGGACGGGATAATCTGATCCGTGTCCAGATCATTGTGAAACTTAAAAATTTTGCCGACAGACATGGTAATCCTCCGATTTTCTGTAATTTTCAGTTGTATTATAACACAGGGGTTGTTATACTAACAATATATAATACTCATATTTATTATAACAGCCAGTTATAAATCGTGCCATCCTACGGAGGTTGACCTATGGAGCAGAATTTGTCCCAGTACAGGATCTTTTATGAAGTTGCCAAAACCGGCAATATTTCCAGGGCCGCGAAGGAACTTTATATCAGCCAGCCCGCTATCAGCAAAGCCATCGGAAAACTGGAGGACAGCCTGGAAACCACCTTGTTTACCAGAAATTCCAGGGGTGTCCAGCTTACCGATCAGGGGAAGATTCTCTTTGCCCACACCCAGAGGGCTTTTGAGGAGCTGTCAAATGGGGAGCTTAAGCTTAAGAGGGCCAGGGAATTTCATATGGGCCATATTCATTTTGGTGTCAGCAACACCCTGTGCCGCTACATCCTGGTATCTTATTTAAAGGACTTTATCGAAAAATATCCTCATGTGAAGATCACCATTGAGAGCCAGTCCACCACCCACACCATCAATATGCTGGAGCAGCAGAAGATCGACCTGGGGCTGGTGGTTCGGCCTAAGCCTCAGAAAAATCTGGTGTTTCTGCCAGTCATGGAGATTGAGGACATCTTTGTGGCCTCTCCCTCTTACTTAGAGAACTTAAAGCTGCGGGAAGGAGCGGATGTGGATGTGTTCCAGGCGGGAAATATCATGCTTTTAGACCGGTCCAACATAACCAGACAGTATATCGACGAGTACATGTCCGTCAACCATATTGAAGCCAACAACCTTCTGGAAGTCACCACCATGGACCTGCTTATCGAATTTGCCCGGATCGGCCTGGGGGTGGGAAGCGTCATTAAGGAATTTGTAAAGGAGGATTTGGACAGCGGACGCCTGGTGCAGCTAAGACTTGGAACTCCCATACACAAAAGGACGGTTGGATTCGCCTACTACTCCAACCGTCCCTCTGATACTCTGGATATGTTCCTGGATTTTGTTAACTCTCAGGCCTCTTATCAGGCTACATGACCTTTTGAAGAAAGATCCGAAACACCAGCAGCACCAGCGCGTACACCCCTGTCACCGTCAAAAGCACCATGGCCGCTGTTCTGTCTACAAAACCACTGACCAGGATCCCCACATACAGCAGCAGAAACATGGTATATCCTGTGTAGGCCCAGCACCGAAGTCCAAGAAGGCGGTTGCGCTCATCATTCTCCGCCACCTCCTGTTGCTTTCTCAAAGCGGGGTCCTTTAAATATCTTCGATTCCTCCTGACGGACAGGATTCCGCCTGCCATAAGGCCCGCGCCAAGACTCCCGCAAAAGACCATGTCCTGTCCCCCAAGGGCCATCACCGCCAGGGACAGCAGCCCCAGAACCGCGATCCCCAGCCCCACTTTTATTCGTGTCCGGCATCTACTCTCAAAATCAATGGGTTCCTCTGTAAATAACGTATTCAGACGCATTTGCCTTCCTCCTTATTCTTCTAATGTAATGCCCCCTCGCCTTTGGCTCGGCGGCAGGTCGTCGCAAGGCATTAGAAAAATGCTTCGCATTTGCCTTCCTCCTCATTCTAATGTAACGCCCCCTCGCCTTTGGCTCGGCGGCAGGTCGTCGCAAGGCATTAGAAAAATGCTTCGCATTTGCCTTTCTCCTCATTCTAATGTAACGCCCCCTCGCCTCTGGCTCGGCGGCAGGTCGTCGGAAGGCATTAGAGAAATGCTTCGCATTTGCCTTCCTCCTCAAATAAGAAAATGTCTTCGATGTGTTTGTTGAAGTATTTCGCGATTTTATAGGCCAGGAGAAGGGAGGCGTTGTACTTTCCGTTTTCCAGGGAGATGATGGTCTGCCTGGTTACTCCTACTGCCTCTGCCAGATCCTCCTGGCGGATCTTCTGCTCTTTGCGCAATTCCTGGATCCTGTTTTTCATGTTGTCATCCTTTTATCCTCTCCTTGTTGATGTTTAGTTTGCTTTATATTTATGAGTATAGCACGCTTTACATTTAATGTCAAGCACATTTGACATTTTTCTGGCCTCCAAAAAGTCATACTTGATATGCCGAGCCCGTCAAGCGCACAGGCCGTATGATAAATTGGACTGGAGAGCAAAAATCCCATCGCCGCGGGCGATTTTAAATAGGCATATGCTGTTACGTTCACAGGGCACCTGTGAACAGTAAAAAAATTTACGTAAAATCTATTACGTATGTAATACATACGCTTGCTTTCAGCATACAATAGTGCTATAATAATCACAAACTGAATACGAAAGGAAAGATATCTATGGCACTGGCAACCTTAACCGCAAGGGTAGACGAAAAAGACAAAGCCAGCTTTGACGCCTTCTGCTCCAATGTTGGCCTGAATACTTCTACCGCGATCAATCTTTTTGTGAAAGCTGTTTTACGAGAAAACCGCATCCCGTTTGAGATCGCCCAGACCACTGACCCATTCTTCTCCGAGGCGAACATGGCGTATGTGAAGAAATCCGTCCAGGAGCTGAGAGCCGGGAATGGCACCGCCCATGAACTGATAGAGGTGGACGATGAGTGAAAAAATATGGTCGGACGATGCCTGGGAGGATTATCTCTACTGGCAGGCCCAGGATAAAAAAACACTAAAGCGGATCAACCAGCTCATCCAGGATATTGAACGGAACGGCTGTATGAAAGGGATCGGAAAACCTGAACCCCTCTCCGGCGACCTGCAGGGCGAATACAGCCGCCGCGTCAACGAAAAAGACCGCCTCGTCTACCACATGGAAAACGGGCGACTCTACATCGCCCACTGCAGAGGCCACTATGGAGATAAATAACCCAAACCAATCCCCGCCCGCTTCCAAGACGGGGATTTAGCCCTCAATCTCTTATTTCAACAGTTCTTGTATACTGATTACTTCTGTATATTCGTCTATAACTATATCCGCCATTGTATCGGTTGATACTTCCCAATGCCCAAGGTATAAATTTAATTGCCTGTCTCTATAATTTTCTAGAATATACTTTATCGCGTTTGGCCCACATTCTGTTATATTTATTATTTCATGCTTATTTGGTTTTAATATAGCTCTAAAATAGACATATATCGCTGTTTTACATCCATCTGATAGCTTATTTAACTCTATAGGCGCTCCTGTGAACTTACTTATTAAGTTATTATCTTCTATTTCACATTCCTCTATTTCTTTCACTATGACTCTGATATTATCTGATATTGTGCCCTCATATGATATTACTGTATTTAATCTTTTGAATGGACACTCAACATATTTATACCCATTATTTATTCTCTTTTGCAGTATTTCTCTATTTTTTAATATATTTATCATATTCATTCTCCAATTTCTTATATACTTTCATTGCTTCTATATCTTGTTTTGATAATTCCAACATTTCAACAAGTACTTCATTCCTTACTAAGTCATATATTGTTTCGTTTATAATTAACTCTTTATGTAAAATCTCACCTATTCTAATTGCTACATTTTTAAATGCTGTTTCGTTAATCAATGCCCTTATCTTATATAAACGGTTTCCTATACTCTCTTTATCCTTTATACTTTGTGTATCTATGTTTGTGATTTTACATTCCCCGTTCTTATAACAACAATTGTTTACCCAGCATTCTCTTACTGGTCTTATCTCACTTAAATCAAATATTCTGCTAATTATTTTTTTGCTTATGCTTTCTATTGTTATTGAATCCTCAAATTCTTTCTCACTTAACACCTTATAGTATCTGCTTCTCTTCTTTTCTCTTCTGACACTATCATACATTTCACTATATTTTTTGTCATGTTTAGATGCTTGTGTTAATGTTCTTATATCCCTGGTTTCTGTATACAATTCTCTAAGTTTACTAAACCATTCCTTATACACATCAAAATTATATAGTAATTCTATATTATTTATTGTCAGTATCTCTAATTCAAATGATATTGTAGGTATCATTTTAACTCTTCGCTCGTTTGTTTTATATATGTAATCCAACAGATCATTTATGTTATTTGATACTATCACATTTTCAACTATGTTATCATATACAATAATCAATATGTCATCTGCTTGCATATCATTAAGTATGCTCACTACCTTTTTCTTAAGGTTAACGATACCATTTAATGTATTAACCTCTATTTCATTAAAGTATAATTCTTTTATCTTTTGACATATTACCAAGCCATCTTTAGAATCCTCCGTCCTAACTTTTATCATATATTTAACTCCCCTTATTGTACTAAATCCATTTTATACTGTATACTTACCATGTTTTTACTTATGATAGGTCTTGCTAATTCTGTATACATTTTCGCGAATGTCCGACTCATTATTATATAGTAATTCTTTCTATCTTGTTCTATAAACTCTTTTATTTCAGGTGATCTTGAAAAGATTGAGTCTGCCATATCTATAATTATGATTGCTTCGTTTTTATTCTTTATTTTATCTATTATACTAGTGCTGTCTAAACAATTATCTAATGTTATACATATTATGTCATCTGAATTATTTTCTAAGGCATACTGTGATATTACTTCGTACATATATGTCTTTCCTGTCGCGCTATCACCATTTATTACTGTGTAATGCTGTTTTAATTCTATGTCAACATCAATAAAATCCATGTATTTGAATCTAATTCTCTTTTTTTTCATATTTCTAGTCTCCAAAAAGTTATATTTTCTCATCTATATTATACCGGAAAATTCTTAAACTATCACGTTGGCGCATAAAAGCAGAGCCATCGCCCCATAAATGATTACTCATCTACAGAGCGACGGCTCACTGTATCAGTTCCCGCTCTCCATAACTCCGGATTCTTCCATCCTGCGGATAGCCGCCTCTCCCTCCTGGGTCATGACGCGGAACTGCTCGATGGTCTCCCGCATCTGCGGAAGGGCCTTCTGCTTGTACTGGCTGATGGAATCCAGGGCGGTCAGCGTCTCCTTGAACGCTTCCTTGAGAGTCTCCACCTGGATATTGGAGTCCATGGCCTGTTTCTGGATCTCTGTTCCCTGCGTGTTGAGCATCCGGGATGTGGCGGCGATCATGTTGTTGGTGGTCTGGTTCAGAGCCTTCACCTTTTCCAGAACAATCTTCTGGTTGTACAGGGCTCCTGCCACCGTGACAGCCACGTTGAGGGCAGCCACTGTCACTGTCTGGGCCCGGTTCACGGAACGGATCAGCTCGTAATTGTTCTTCCGGATCACTTCCATGGCTATAATGCCGTTCTGGTTCACTGCCAGCATCTGGTTAAAGTCTATCATCCTCTGCCTCAAGGGGAACAGAATCTCCTCCTCCACAAACTGGATCCTGTCCGAATCTCCGTTGACAGCCTTCTGCTTCTCGATCTGCTCTGTAAGGTAATCGTCCAGCTCCTGCCCCAGAACAATCTTCTGGTTCAGCTGTTTTGTCAGATCCCTCATGGAAGCCTGCTCCAGTTCCAGAGTGGTGTTATCGTCTTTTAAAACCTTTGCCCCCTTTTCTAAGGAGGTGACGATCTCCGCGATAGCTGTGTCCGCGGCCTTGTAGCGGTTAAAATAAGCCCGCACCGGATTGAACAGACCACCCAGAGGCCCCTTCTTTATAAAATCAATCCCCGAGGGGTCTAAGTCTTCCATCTGGCGGGAAAGGTCCGCCAGGCCCCTGGCCACCTCCCCGGTCTCTCCCCCTGCTTTGGACAGCTCCCCGATACGGGTCTTGAGCAGGGAATTTTTATCAGAGGACTTTTTCAGCACATCATTTCCGAATTCCTGGATGGCTTTTGTCAGTTCCTGACGGTCATGGAAATTGTCAATATCCGTGTTTAAGATCTCTTCCCCCTTCTGCTTTGAAGCGTCGGAGATCATCAGGGTGGTGCTGGTGTCAACCGCGGTCTCCTCCTCCACCATCTTCTTGATCTCTTCCTTCTGGGGCAGTTCCAATGTAAATGCCATGGCAAATCTCCTCCTAATATAATGATAAGCGGCATCTGCCCCACGGGGCGCTGCCATGTGGGCGGAAGACATGAAAAAGTCCCCGCGGGCTTGCCTCCCGCGTTTGCCTTCCTTCTCTATAAACTGGAATTAAACAGGTTTCTCAGCTGGTATACCACATCGTCGGAATCCGCGTTGATGCTGGCCGCCTCGTTGATGGCGGAGATGCTTTCCAGCGCCGGGATATCAGCGTTATATCCGATGGTGTAGATGGGGATATTCAGGGCATCTATAGGGCTCTGGATATCTTTCAGGAGATGGCCTCGGTTGGTCTCCCCGTCTGACAGGACAAACATCATCATCTTGGCGTCAGGATACTGTTCCCTGGCCTTTATCAGCATGTCCGCGGCCACGATGATTCCGTCAAAGGTGGCTGTCCCGCCGGAAGCGCTTAAGCTCTCCACAGCACCTTTGAAGGCTGACTGCTGGTTTAAGTCAAATTTGCCTACCGGGACATTGATCACCACATCGTCGGAGTAGGACACAAGCCCAATGTAGTTGGTGGTATTGATATACCGCATTCCGTTGATCAGGGAAGTCTTTAAGGCGTTCAAAGGCTGCCCTCCCATGGAGCCGGACACATCCGCCACAAACACCGCCAGAATGGGCCTGCCGCTGTCCTTCTCCTTCTTCCACAGCTCCTGGGCATTTAAAAGGGTGGTCCCGTCCACCTCATTCTGCTCCACTGTGTAGTTTAAGTCCACGTTAAAGCCGTACTCCCCGGCCAGCTCCTGGTTCTCCTCAGACTGGGAAAATTCCGCGAACATCTGGAGAATCTGCTTTTTTTGGGCGCTTGTGCCCTGGGGTGTGTACAGAGGATTGGTGTGGATAAATCCAAATGGAGTAAACTCATACTTTCTCGTCAACTCCGGGTCATTGATGTAGGTCTGGTACTCCATGACAAACCCATCCAATGTGCCTGTCTCCGCCGCCTCCCGCATCTGCAGGGTAGTGTAGGCCACAAAGGGCACATTGGCCTGGAAAGTCTGAAACCCGTCTACGGACTCGTTGCTGAGAGGGTCCCGGGCATTGTAGGTCTGCAGGGTTGAGATAAGAAAATTAAGGCCAGTGGCCGACGCGTAGGGGTTGGTGTAGCCCATGGCAAATTCCCCGTTTTCCGTGGCATCCACAATGGTCTTTAAGTTGATCGCCCCATACTTTTCCAGCAGCTGCTTCTGAGTGTCCCTGGTCAGAAGGATGCCCGCCGTGTTGCCTACCAGCCTTTCGCTGACAACCTCCACCAAAACTCCGTCGGCGATGAGCATCTTTCCCCAGAAATCATTGGATGGCGTGTAGCCGTCAGGGAGATACTTGCCGCTCTTTATGTAATCCATCCCAAGGCCTGACGCCACATTCCGGATCATGACGGACACAGGCTTCCCGTCCACCTCAAAGCCTTCCCTGTTGAATCTCTCCGCCACCTCATTGATCCAGCCGTCCTTTCCCGCTCCGCATTTTTCCGATGTGGAAAAGATCTCCGCGTACAGGGAAGTGACAGGACTGACAGTGATCTCGTTGGTATCAATATCCGGAAGCTCGTCCACGCTGGTGTCCGCCAGCTCCACCGGAGACTTGACCACTGGCGCCTGGGCCGGCCCGATCTTCTTTACATACTTTTCAATGGTAGCTGCCGCTGACTCCGTGCTCACGGTCTTCGCGGATTTTCCCGCGTTTCTCGTCAGCATAATGCCGGCAAATGCCAGGACAAACACCGCGACGCCTATCCCCGCAATGACCAGCCCCTGATTTTTGCTGTTTTTCATACATATTCTCCTTTGCTTTGGTTCAGACCTTATTTATAATATTCCAGCTGCCTCAGCAGCTCGTTGATCTGATCTGCCGCCGCCTCGATATCCTCTCCCGAGTAGTCCACATCAGACAGCTCCATCATCAAGTGGTCCACCTCCAGAAGGACTTTCTCGTTCTTCTCTAAGATAGACCGCAGATCCTCCAGGTTCTTTTCATAAAGTCTCTTTTTTTCCTCCTGGATATTGTCCGGAATATCGTCCCTGAGATATTCGCCGGAGGCAAGCTTTAAGTACTCCGCCTCATCAAAGATGATCAGCTTGTTGGCCATCCGGACCATCCCCTTGGAGAGGGCCTCTGACGCGGAGACCATAACACCCATGAACTTCTGGCAGCTCAAGGTTCCGGCTCCGAACCTGCGGATCACCAGCTTCTCAAAGTTAGCCTCCCCGCTCTCCAGCCGCTGTATCTGGGAAAGAGCTGACTGGGCGATGCCCCCCAGAATCTGGCTGGACACATAGCGGCCCAAAATCTCAGCGGCCTTCTCATCCGCCCTGCCGTCGTCAGACCGCAGCAGCTCAGGCGCTTTTTCCGCGAGAAGAAGGCGGTTCATCAGGACAAAAGAGGGGATCGCCACAACTCCCACGGCGATGGAAGCGGCGGCGGCGAACACATTGGGGCTGAAGGGGGACAACCCTATCAGTCCCGGTGAGTACAGACAGACCACGCCTGCCGCGAACGCCCCGTTTCCCAAAAAAAGTTTCATATATTTGTTCACCGATCCATATCCCTCCCTGTCACTTGTTTCCTCTAAGACAGTATACACCTTTTTTCATGTTTTGAGAAGGAGATTCTCTTTACATTTTTTATAAGCCAATACAGGGGACAGCCAATGGGCCATCCCCTGTATGTGAAAGAAATCCCTGTTATTTAGTTGTTGATCAGTTTGTCGCTCTCATTGTTCCAGCTGTACAGTTTGCGGATCTCCTCGCCAATCTTCTCAGCCGGATGCTCTGCCGCCAACTTTCTCATGGCCTGGAAATGAACCTGACGGCCTGCCGGAGACATATCCAGAAGGAATTCCTTGGCAAATGTGCCATCCTGAATGTCAGAGAGGATCTTCTTCATGGTCTTCTTGGTCTCTTCCGTGATCAGCTTAGGCCCGGTCACATAGTCGCCGTACTCGGCTGTGTTGGAGATGGAGTATCTCATGCCCGCGAAACCGGACTGATAGATCAAATCAACGATCAGCTTCATCTCGTGGATACACTCAAAGTAAGCGTTTCTCGGGTCATAGCCCGCCTCAACCAGAGTCTCAAAACCAGCCTGCATCAGGGCGCAGACGCCGCCGCAGAGAACCGCCTGCTCTCCGAAAAGATCGGTCTCTGTCTCGGTGCGGAAGGTGGTCTCCAATACGCCGGCTCTGGCTCCGCCGATGGCCAGAGCGTAGGCCAGGGCCATATCCAGGGCCTTGCCTGTGGCATCCTGCTCCACAGCTACCAGACAGGGAACTCCCTTGCCTTCCTGATACTCGGAACGGACAGTGTGGCCCGGGCCCTTGGGAGCGATCATGGTCACATCCACATCCTTGGGAGGCTTGATACAGCCGAAGTGGATGTTGAAGCCGTGAGCGAACATCAGCATATTGCCCGGCTCAAGGTTTGGCTCAATATCCTTCTTGTACATGTCAGCCTGCAGCTCGTCATTGATCAGGATCATGATGATGTCAGCCTTCTTGGCCGCCTCTGCCGCTGTGTATACTTTAAATCCCTGGGCCTCTGCCTTTGCCCAGGACCTGCTTCCCTCATAGAGACCGATGATGACTTCGCACCCGGACTCCTTCGCGTTCAGGGCATGGGCATGACCCTGGCTTCCATAACCGATGACCGCGATGGTCTTCCCATCCAGCATGGCCAGATTGCAGTCTTCCTGATAATAAATTCTTGCCATAATGACTTTTCCTCCTAATAAATGGTATCGGCACGCTCCGTTTCACGGAACCTGCCAGGTCGTCGGAAGGCAGCCTAAAAACGCCAAAATGCCGCGCGTTTGCCTTCCTCCTATTATGTTTAAAGCGTCTGCCCCGGATTGTGGTCCGCGGCAGAGCTCTGGCATACTTCTTACCGGTTCCCGCCTATGGCAGATACCGGATATCGTCCGCGCCTCTGGACAACCCGGTAAGGCCTGTCCTGGCCAGCTCCAGGATCTCGTAATCCTCCAGAAGATTGATGAGAGCATCCAGCTTTGACTGGTCTCCTGTCAGCATCACGGTCAGGGACTCCTTGCCCACATCCACGATGGTGGCCCGGAAAATGTCGGAGATGGCGCTGATGGCCTGGCGCTGCGCCGCGTTGGCCCGCACCTTCACCATGATCAGTTCTCTGTATACGGATCTGCCGGGTTTCAGCTCCTTGATATCCCGCACATCCTCAAGCTTGCGCAGCTGCTTCTCGATCTGCTCTAAGATCTCCTGCTCCCCGGTGGACACCACAGTCATACGGGAATACCGCTCATCCGCCGTCACTCCCACAGTCAGGCTCTCGATATTATAACCTCTGCGGCTGAAAAGGCCAGCCACTCGGCTCAGTACGCCGGCGGTATTATCCACCAGCAATGACAACACGATTCTACCCATAAATATTCCTGCTTTCTTCCTGATTATACGTATCTTTAATCTTATCAATGTGAATCCTTTTTGTCAACTATATAATCGGAATACATACTATAAATCCAGGTTATGTGTCACTGTTCAAAAGCATTTAAAATTGCCCGCCGCAATGGGTCATGTCAGCAGGTGGCCCCGCCTTTTAAATGTTTCTCGGCCTTGATATTTTCCTGCTTCCTGGCAAGCAAGCCGTTATCCATAAGCTGCGCCTGTACCTGCTCAAAACCAATCCTCTCCACGGTATCAGCGAACCGCTCGCCGGTGATCCCCTGTTCCCGGAACAGCAGGATGGCTTTCTCCACCACTGCCAGAACCTCTTCCCTGTCTGTAAACACTTTGTCCAGATAACGGCCCCGGGTCACCTTCTTGCCCCAGCGGCCGCCTATGTATACCCGGTATCCGTCAATGTAATCCGCCACGGCTCCAAAGGGACATTTGCCCACGCACCGTCCACAGTGATTGCAGGCATTCTCGTCAATGGTGATCTTTCCATTACTTAAGGCCGCCACCTTGATGGGACAGTTGTTCTCCACCTGACAGTTTTTGCAGCCCCCGCATTTTTCCAGATCAACCTGGGGAACTCTCTGGCCGATGATCCCTAAGTCGTTGAGATCCGGCTTCACACAGTTGTTGGGACAGCCTCCCACCGCGATCTTAAATTTGTGGGGAAGCTTTACCTGGGAGTAACCGTGATAAAACCGCTCATGGATTTCCTGTGACAGCTCAAAGGTGTCTATAAGGCCGTACTGGCAGGTCGTTCCCTTGCAGGATACTACCGGGCGCACTTTTGATCCGGTTCCTCCAGTCTCAAGGCCAGCCTGAATCAGACGCTCTCTCAAAGGTTCGATATTCTCAAAAGAAACTCCCTGGATCTCCATGGTGAGGCGGGAAGTCATGGTCACCTCTCCGCTTCCGAACATCTCCGCCGCCTGGGCGATAGCCCTTGCCTCCTCTGCCGTGATCTTTCCGTTTCTGGTGATGACCCGGCCGTTAAACTTGTCAGGAGTTCTCTTGTCTTTTAAGAACCCCAGGGCCTTTACCCGGGTCTCCTCCTCCTTGGACACCTGACCGTCAAAATTCTCCACCTTCACGTCATTAAAGAAGGCAGCTCCCTCCAGCACCACGGTGTTGGTGTACCCAAAGTGGCGCAGACGGTCCTGGAGGAAATATCCCCTCTTCCCCTTGGCACACACCAGAAGAAGCTTTTCATCCTTTCCAATACCTTCCAGCTCTTTGTTCACTTTTCCCAGCTCAACATACCTTGCCCCTCTAATCGTTGGCGCGGGAGACACATCAAGAACCTGGTAGCCTTTGGCTTTCCCAGCCCTGTATTCCGCCGGGGTCATGCTCACCATAGCGCCGCTCAGCTTGTTCATCAGCACATAGACCGCCTGGACAAAGGGATGAATGGCAGTGGAAAATGGCGGCGCGTAGGCAAAGTCCCCGTTTTCAAAATCTTCCAGCCTTGCTCCCATGTTCAGCCCCATAACAGCGATGTCCACCATCTTGTCCACTGCCCCTGGCCCCAGCACCTGCATGCCCAGAAGCTTGTGGGTCTCTTTGTCGGCGATCAGCTTAGTGGCAAAGAAGGCGGCATCCGGATAATAGTGGGCCTTGTCGTCAGTGACCGCGAGCACTGTCTCCACCTGGTAGCCGGCGTTTCTGGCCTGTTCCTCCGTAAGGCCGGTACGGCCGCAGTTAAGCCCTGGCAGCTTCACCACACCGGTTCCCAGCACTCCCGGGTACTCCCTGGCCGTTCCGCCCAGGATCTGAGCCAGAACCCGGCCTTCCATGTTGGCCGAGGAGCCCATGGGCGACCACTGGGGAGCTCCGGTAATCCGGTTTGTCACCCGCGCGCAGTCCCCTGCCGCGTACACGTCAGGAAGGCTGGTCTTCATGGTTTTGTCCACCACGATAGTTCCCCGGTCCATCTCAATCCCGCTTCCCTCCAGGAATCCGGTGTTGGGACGGATCCCCGCGGCCATAATCACCAGGCCACAGCTTAAAGTTCCTGCCGCGGTCTTTACAGACTCCACCTTGCCTTCCCCTCTGATCTCCTCTGCCCTGGTTCCCGTGATAACCCGGATCCCCTGCTTTAACAGATGTTTCTTCCCGTAAGCCGCCATCTCCCCGTCCAGGATCCCGGGCAGGATCTGGGCGGCAAAGTCGATCACCGTCACCTCAATGCCCTGCTGCTTAAGATTCTCCGCCATCTCCAGGCCGATAAAGCCCGCGCCAACTACCACTGCCTTCTTTACCTGATTGTTCTCTGCCCAGTCCCGGACTCCTATGGCATCCTGAGGTGTTCGTATAGTAAAGACGCCTGGAAGCTCTATGCCTTTTACCGGCAAAACCGCCGGGGAAGCTCCCACCGCGATCACCAGCTTATCGTAAGAAAACTCTTCCTCCGCCCCGGTGTCCTGATCCTTCACCATCACTACCTTATTCCCGGCGTCAAGGCCAGTGGCCTCCTTCCCCACCAGCACCTTAACTCCTGTGAGAGCCGAATATTTCTGGGGCGTGTTGACGATCAGCTCTTCCGGCTCTTCGATGAGTCCTCCCACATAGTAGGGAAGCCCACATCCCGCGTAGGAAATATCCTTTCCCTTGGTGATAACCGTCACGTCAATGCTTCTGTCCTCTCTCTTTAGCTTTGCCGCCGTCTTAGTCCCCGCGGCCACTCCTCCGATAACCAATACCTTCATGTAACTCCTCCTCGCGAAATATAATAAACGATTTCCAGAAATAATTTTATCATACACCCCCAAAAAAGTATATGTTTTCCATGTTTTTGTTTCTCCAAAAACACATAACCCCCATAGCATTTGTATACAAATTATGCTAAACTGGAGATACTGACAAAGAAAGCGCTTACACTCTGAATACAACTATGAAAGGAAGGTTTATTTTATGGCATTACATGTTATGGACGAGGCCAACCGCTGCCTGGGCTGCAAGGTTCCTCAGTGTCAGAAAGGCTGCCCCATCAGCACCCCCATCCCCCAGATTATCCGGATGTTAAAGGACAACAAGTTAGATGAGGCCGGAAGAACTCTCTTTGAGAACAATCCCCTGACCACTGTGTGCAGTCTTGTGTGCAACCACGAAAATCAGTGCGAAGGCCACTGTGTCCTTGGAAAAAAAGGCGCTCCCGTTCATTTTTCCACCATCGAAAATTACATCTCCTCCACCTATGCCCACAAGATGACCGAAGGGCCCAAGCCTTCCAACGGAACGCGGGTGGCCATCATCGGGTCCGGCCCCGCGGGCCTCACCATTGCCATCATACTGGCCAGATACGGCTACGATGTCACCATCTTTGAGGGAAAAGACAAGATCGGCGGCGTGCTCCGCTATGGCATACCGGAATTCCGTCTTCCCAAATCCGTCCTGGATGATTTCAAATACAGGCATCTGGATCTGAAAGGCATCAAATTCCGGCCAAATACCCACATCGGCGGCGCTATTGGTATTGATGACCTGTTCCGGGATGGCTACAAGGCTATTTTCGTGGGAACCGGCGTGTGGAAGCCCAATGCCCTCCACATCAAGGGGGAAACTCTGGGACATGTACACTTTGGCATCAATTACTTAAACAACCCGGACAGCTACAATCTGGGTCAGAAAGTCATTGTCATCGGGGCCGGCAACGCTGCCATGGATGTGGCGAGAACCGCCATCCGCAAAGGAGTCAGGGACTTAACCTGCTTCTCCATCACCAAAAAGGTGGCAGCCAGCCACCACGAGTTCAGCTATGCCCAGCTGGAGGGGGTTCAGTTTGAGTACAATAAAGCTCCGGTGGAGATCACCGATGATGGCGTGATCTTTAAAGATGTTGAGGAACAGGAAGACGGAAGCTTCACCGATGTTTTGGATTCCCAAAAGCTCTATAAGGCCGACAGCGTGATCATTTCCATCAGCCAGGGACCCCAGAACCGGATCGTCACCACCACCCAGGGGCTGGAAGCTGACAAGAAAGGCCTTCTGGTGGCCGACGAGACAGGCCACACGTCAAGACCGGGGATCTTCGCCTCCGGTGACGTGGTCAACGGAGCCAGAACCGTGGTGGAGGCTGTGGCCCACAGCAAAATCGTGGCCGAGTCCATGCACCAATATATGCAGAGTCTCAAGAACAAAGAGGAGGACTGATGCCTTCCGTCACATCAAACAGGCTGCCCCTTTAAGATTTCCGGGGCAGCCTGTTTCTTATATCACTCAAACAGCTTATTGATGGAGTTTATCATGGCCTCCCAAGCCTGATCTTTCCCGGTCAGACTGTACGCGGCCTTGAATTCTTCCCTGATCTTTATCATATGTTTCTGGAAATCCTCAGGAAGCTTTGGGCTGTTTTTCAGCTGTTCCAGTTTGTATTCTGTCTCGTCAGCCAGATCCAGAGCTCCGATCTTTCTGTAAAAGGCGGATTGGCTCTCCAGAATCTTTATGAAGACAGGGCGCTGCTGTTGTGCCAGATTTGACATCTCCATGGCCTTCTCAAAGCTTTTATCAAGAACCGCCAGCTTTTCCTCCAATGTGGCATCTCTTAAGTCTCCTGTCTGTTCATCCTTTATCACCACCCGATTTCCCTTGCCGTGGTTCTTCACAATCTCATCATACTTTTGGGCATATTTCTCGCCGATCTCCTGCAGGCTGCCCCCTAAGCCTATACCGAAATTCAGGGAATGACAGTAGCTGGGAAGCTCCTCCATAGGGGTCATCTCTTCTTTCAGCTTCTCTATGTCCTCTGGTGTTCCTTTGCCAGATGACTGCTTCCGAAGGCTCTCCAATCCTTCCTTTGATATGGTCACTTTCACCGCCTGGTCTGTCATCTGTGACAAGGTCTCTGCCAGGGTGTTCTTTTGAGCCTTCCCCAGGGCCCTGTCTTTTGGGACAGTCCATGAAAACAGCTGGCCGCTTCCAGATATCTTCATAACACCCGAACCTCCTTCCTCCTCTTATATAGTTATTCTATCGGCAAAAAAAGACTTTTCCTAAAAAAGATTAGCGGTTTTTCTGAAAATCAGGTATAATGTAAGAAAACTCCCTTTTGGAAAAAGTTTCTCTCCCACAAGGGAGTAGGAAAAATACGGCTGAAATGGCCGGAAATCCCCAGAAGAACATACAGTAGAAAGGAATGAGTGTATACCTTATGAAATCATCAAATGAACTGCGCATCCTGCTGCGCTCTGTTGACCATAAAAGCTATCCAGCTTACAAATCCCTGGCAGGAAGCTATCAATTTGGAAATTTTATTCTTTCCATTGACCATGTCCAGGGGGATCCCTTTGCCTCCCCCTCCAGCCTTCATGTGGAGATCCTTCACAAGGACGCGAGCTTCCCCCCTTCTTATTTTGAAAAGGCGCCTGCCCGGGTTGCCCTCCAGGATCATCTGACCAGAAAGTTTGCCTCCCAGTTCGAGGACTACAACTTCAAAGCCAAGGGGTCAGGGAAAAGCGGACTTCTTTCCATCACCAGATGCGGGCAGGAGGTGTTGGAGCGCAGCGCCTGCCAGATTACTGACCAGAAGATCATTGCCCGCTTCCATGTAGGCTTTCCCGCCTTCGGCCGCACCATCAATGCCGGAGAACTTGAGAAAATCCTTTTTGACTTCCTTCCCAGGTGTGTGGAAAACAGTTTCTTCTATAAAAAACTGGAAGGCAAAAAAGTGGAACAAGCCATTTTCCTGTCCGAGGACCAGGATTTTATCCGCCTTTATTTAAGGGAACATCACCTTGCCGCCTTTGTGGCCAACGGCTCTGTACTTCCCAGAAAAAGCGGGGTCTCCGACCTTCCCATGAAGGGCAGCATCCCCTTTTCCTCCCCCGCCTCCATGGAAATCTCCCTCACCCTTCCCCACAAAGGGGCCATAACCGGCATGGCTGTCCCGGAGGGTATCACTTTGATCGTCGGTGGCGGATATCACGGCAAATCCACTCTCCTGGAGGCTCTCCAGATGGGTGTGTACAATCACATCTTTGGAGATGGACGGGAGTATGTGATCACCGACAGCACCGCCCTCAAGCTCCGGGCTGAGGATGGGCGTTCCATCCGCCAGGTGGACATCTCCCTGTTCATCAAGGACCTGCCCAACAAGAAGGATACTGGCTGCTTTTCCACAGAGGACGCCAGCGGAAGCACCTCCCAGGCCGCGGGGGTAATCGAGGGCATGGAGGCGGGATCCAGGCTGTTTTTAATTGATGAGGACACCTCTGCCACCAACTTTATGGTTCGGGACGAGTTTATGCAGCAGGTCATCAGCCGGGAAAAGGAACCCATCACCCCGTTTTTGGAGAGGGCCAGGGACCTGTACGAAAAGGCCGGAGTCTCCACCATACTGGTCGCGGGAAGCTCAGGCGCGTTTTTCTACATCGCGGACACGATTTTGCAGATGGACAGCTACCGTCCCATTGATATCACCGGACGTGTGAAAAATCTGTGCAAAGACCACACCGCTCCCAGGATTCAGGCACCGGATTTTTATGTTCCTGACTTTAACCGGGCTCTGCCCGCCTCAAAGCGGTCCGGCAGCCGGGATGGACGGGGCGACAGGGGCTACGGACGGGGAAGGGGCGCGAATCCCGGACGGGGAACAGACAGCCGTCACGAGCACATGAAGATCAAGACCTTTGGCCGGGACTCCTTCTCCCTGGACAAGGAGACCGTGGACTTACGGTACGTGGAACAGTTAGCGGATTCTGAGCAGTTAAACGCTCTGGCTCACCTGCTCCGCCTCGGGGCCGAGCAGGTTCTGGACGGAAAAAAGACCGTACGCCAGGCAGTGACATGGATCTATGATACCCTGGAGAAAAAGGGTTGGGATCCTTTCTGCTCCTCATACGTTCCCTGCGGCCTGGCAAAACCCAGGATCCAGGAGCTTTACGCCTGCTTAAACCGTTATAGAGGGTAACTATTCAGAACCCCCCTTATTCAAAGATGAAATCAGGATGACCTGAGAT
>CAJUSJ010000031.1:42286-42689 GCA_910588865.1 uncultured Lachnospiraceae bacterium | reverse complement strand
CAAGGATTGGGTATATAATCAAGAGAATAAGGAGTGAACAAAAATGGCAGAAAACAGGCAATATGACCACGAATACAAAGTGAATACGTGCGCCTTGGTACACTATCCTTATTGGCGGCGATCGACCTGCTTACGGGGGAAGTCATCCCATTGGTAAGTGATACGCATAAAAGCTCCGATTTCGTGCGTTTCTTAAAGATACTTGACACAAAATATCCGCGTGGCGATAAGATCCGTCTTATCCTTGATAACCATTCCGCCCACACATCGCGGGAGACGCAGAAATATCTGAATACAGTCCCTGGAAGGTTTGAATTTGTTTTCACCCCAACCCATGGTTTCTGGTTAAACATGGTGGAAGGTTTTTTCAGTAAGATGACAAAGCAGATGCTAAATGGGATCC
>CAJUSJ010000031.1:0-42276 GCA_910588865.1 uncultured Lachnospiraceae bacterium | reverse complement strand
CGGGTCTCAAGCAAAGAAGAACTTGAAAAAAGAATCTACAAGTACTTTGATGAGGTGAATGAGGTTCCCATTCCATACCACTGGTCATACAAGCTTGACGATATTGATCTGGAAAAGGAAGACCTAAGCCAGATCCTTTATGAAGTTGTAAACCGCAAAGCAGCAAACCCGGTTGACAGGGATAAACGTGCGCCTAAGCCACGTACCCTGACAAAACGCAAGCAGTCAGGAACACAGCAAGCATGAAACATAACCTTAATAAAGTTGGATTGTACTAGGCATAAAAAGTACCTGAATAAAACAGGTTCTGTCACTTCATCAGTTTATTTCACTCTTACTACTTGGAGCGGTCCTGGCTTCTTATTAGTGTAAACTTTTAACACGCAAGTTAATTTTGCGTCGATGGGAGCCAGAAAAGTCGCGTTTATAAGTCCTATTTTTCATCAGATGCGTATTCAATATATTGATTTGCCTCCTACATATATATTAACAAACCAGAACACGGTCTCTTGTAATTATTATATAGAAATGATATAATTCTTTTAAAGAACTATGAAAAGTACCCAGTTAGAGATATTCGTCATTAAAAAGCTATGAAAGGGGGCCATATGCCAACGATCAATAAGAAATACAAAGACCGTTTATTCAGCTTTTTGTTTGGAAGTGAGACTAACAGAGAATGGACACTAAGCTTGTATAATGGGGTAAACGGCACCAATTATGAAAACCCAGAAGATATTTATTTCACGACCATTGAAAACGCTGTTTATATGGGAATGAAGAATGATATTTCTTTTATTCTGTTCTATGTCATGAATATTTACGAACAACAAAGCACTTACAATCCAAATATGCCGGTGCGTCAGCTGATGTACGCGGGAAAACTTTATGATAAATATATTCAAATGAACAACCTGAATATTTATGGTAAGACGATGGTGCGGCTTCCGCTTCCAAAGCTGGTAACTTTTTACAACGGAACAGAAGGCGAGGAGGACAAAATCCTGTGTTTGAGTGATGCGTTTGAGTGTGATGGGGAAGCCATGGAGCCGGATATTGAAGTGAAAATGCGAATGATAAACATCAATTATGGACATAACACGAAACTGATGAAAGCCTGCAGACCACTGGCTGAGTACGCGTGGTTTGTAGAGCAGATTCGCGGGAACAGAATAAATGGGATGGAGATCGGCGAAGCCGTAGATAAAGCAATTAATGATATGCCCGCGGATTACGAAATCAGAATGTTTTTGATGGGCAACAGAGCGGAGGTAAGAGATATGTGCATTACAGAATATAACGAGGCTGAGACTATGAAGATGCTCAGAGAAGAGGGGCGAGAAGAAGGAAGAAAAGAAGGAAGAAAAGAGGGACGGGAAGAAGGGGAGGATAAATTAGGAAGACTTGTGTCACTGCTGATTTTAAAAGGCAGAAATGAGGATGTCCAAAAGGCGGCAACAGATAAGGCGGTAAGAGCGAATCTGTATAAAGAGTTTAAAATTCTCTGATAGAAATAATATTCTGTGTTAGAACTTTACCTAAGGGAATGGGGCAACCGAAGGCTGCGGATCTGGGGAAGGAAGGGACAGTATATGGGAGGCGTCCCGGCCTCGCATGGGGGAATTCTGGTGGAATATCCCTACTTGGCTGAGGAAAGATATCAGGAACTGGAAAATAGGGCAAGATCAAGAAAAAGGGGAGGTGAAGGATACGGATCATGGAACAGAGAGAATTGACCGCGGATGAGACCTATTCTGAATTGATATCTTATATTCAGGAAAATCAGATTTTTAAGGTGATGTTAGTATGTGATGACTCTTTGAGGTATCTGAGGATCTACAAGTATTTGGCTGAAATAGAGCAAGCGTCAGGGATTCACATTATTTATTTTTCAGATTTTAAGCCAAACCCTCTGTATGAATCGGTGGTCCGCGGCGTGAAGTGGTTTCGTCGGCACAACTGTGATGCCATTATCGCGATTGGAGGCGGCAGCGCTATTGATGTAGCTAAATGTATTAAATTGTTTTCTAATATGGATCCAGAAAAGAACTACCTGTGCCAGGAGATTATTCCCAATGATATAAAACTCATTGCTGTTCCTACTACAGCGGGAACTGGTAGTGAATCTACCAGATTCGCGGTCATATACTATAACAATGAGAAGCAGTCCATTGCTCATGACAGTTGCCTGCCTGACGCGTTTATGCTGGATCCCTCCGTTTTAAAGTCTCTGCCGACTTACCAGAAAAAATCAGCCGCTTTGGATGCGCTGTGTCACGCTATAGAATCCTTCTGGTCTGTAAATTCTACGGAGGAGAGCATGAGGTACTCTGAGGAATCAATAAAAATGATCCGCGAAAACCTGGAAGGATATCTTGCCAATGAGGAGAAGTGTAATAATCCTATACTGCGTGCCGCGCATCTGGCGGGGAAGGCCATCAATATCACTGAGACAACGGCAGGCCACGCCATGTGTTATAAACTCACCAGCTTGTATGGGATCGCTCATGGTCACGGAGCGGCTCTGTGCGTTGGTAAATTGTGGCCTTTTATGATAGAACATATTGACAGATGTACAGATCCCAGAGGCGGTAAGCATTTGTTAGAGGTGTTTTTAAAAATTGCCCGTGCTATGGGGTGCGCCAGCGTCACAGAGGCCGCGGAGAAATTTCAGAAAATACTCCGCGATATGGAACTAAGTGTTCCTGTGCTTAGAGACGACGATATGGGGATTCTGACAAAATCGGTGAATCCAGTCAGATTGAAAAATAACCCCGTCAGTCTGACTATTGAGATGATAGAGTATCTGTATCGACAAATACTTGAGGAAGGAAATTTTGTAATATGAAAGTGGAGAATTTGGTGAAAATCATAGGCGCTGATTTCTATACCGGTGTTCCTGACTCCCTACTGCGTCCCCTCTGTGATTATCTTATGAATCGATATGGGATAGACCCAGAACATCATATAATCGGGGCTAATGAGGGAAACTGCGCGGCCCTGGCGGCGGGATACCATCTGGCTACGGGAAAACACCCTGTGGTCTACATGCAAAACAGTGGAGAGGGCAACATCATCAATCCGGCAGCCTCGCTTCTAAATGATAGGGTATACGCCATCCCAGTGATTTTTATCATTGGTTGGAGGGGAGAGCCGGGAGTTCACGACGAGCCCCAGCATGTCTACCAGGGAACGGTGACTGTGAGACTTCTGGAGGATATGGGGATCCAGAGTTTTATCATAGGAAAGGACACCACAGATGATCAACTGGAGGCAGTCATGGCTGAATTCCGAACCCTGCTCGCTGCTGGAAAAGATGTGGCTTTTGTGATCCGAAAAGGCGCGCTTTCTTGTGACTCAAAAGTTTCCTACAAAAACAACAGTATTATGACCAGAGAAGAGATTATACGCCATATCGCCGGAATTAGTGGCGGGGACCCTGTGGTGAGTACTACGGGAAAAGCAAGCCGTGAGTTGTTTGAGATCAGGGAGGCCAATGGCCAGGGTCATCAGCGTGATTTTCTTACTGTGGGGTCCATGGGACATAGTTCATCGATCGCCCTGGGGGTGGCCATCCATAAACCGAACGCAAAGGTCTGGTGTGTTGACGGAGACGGAGCTCTCCTCATGCATATGGGTTCCATGGCGGTGGTGGGAGCCAACAAACCCGGAAATCTTGTCCATATTGTTATAAATAACGGAGCCCATGAGACTGTGGGAGGTATGCCTACGGTGGCAGGAGAAATTGATCTGGTGGGAATCGCCAAGGCCTGTGGTTATCCCTGGACTGTCTCTGTAGATACCTTTGAAAAGCTGGATAGGGAACTAGAGGAGGCAAAGAACCGAAATGAACTGACCTTTATTGAGGTGAAATGCTCTATAGGGGCTCGACCTGATCTCGGCAGGCCTACTACCACGGCATTAGAGAATAAAAAGAATTTTATGGAATATTTGAAGAGATTTTAAAACTCCCTAGACAACAGGATTACTTCGTTCACCAGATCAGTTATAAGGCTTCCATCAGAGCCATTATTCATGCGGTTAGCTTTCCGCTATTGAACAGCTTAGGAAGATTGTAGCACGAAAAAGTGCCTCATTCAATAAAAGTCTGGAAAGAAAAAAGAGATCGGGGCGTTTTAATCCTCTCGATCTCCTTCAAAAAAAACTTCCATATCAGAGGTGATCTTTTCCTCAATTTTCTGTGCCTCTCCTTGATTCTCTCCCCGTACAGACACATAAACCTTGATCTTAGGCTCTGTGCCTGAGGGCCTCACCACTACGGAGCAATTGTCTTCCAGAAGAAACCGGACCACGTCGGATTTGGGAAGATTATGAAAGCCGTTTTTATAGTCCTCGAACCCTGTGATCTTTTTGCCGCCCAAATAGTTTACTCCCTCTCGGAGCTTCCCCATGATTTCCCGCATTTGCCTGGCGCCGTGAGGGCCTTCAAAATGGCAGCAGTGCTGAGTATCCAGACAATACCCATAAGTTTGATACAATTCTTCAAGTCTGTCCGCCAGGCTGAGCCCCTGTTCTTTGTAATAAGCCGCCATTTCGCAGATAAGCAGGGAAGCCCCCACCCCGTCCTTATCCCGGACATAGGAGTCGCTTAAGTATCCATAGCTTTCCTCAAAGGCAAAGATGAAGGAGTCCAGGCGGCCGTTCTTCTCAAGTTCCCCAAGCTGCTCGCCGATGAACTTGAAACCAGTGAGCACATTGACCGTGGAGATTCCATAGCGGGAGGCGATGGTCTCCGCCATATTGGTGGTGACAATGGTTTTCATGAAAACAGGGTTCTTTGGCATGAGTCCCAAGGCCGCGCGGCGGGAACAGATATAGTCCAGGAGAAGCACCCCTGTCTCGTTGCCTGACAGAAGAGTGTAGTCTCCCCTTTGAGCTTTTACGGCGATTCCCACCCGGTCGCAGTCAGGGTCAGTGGCCAGCACTAAGTCCGCGTTCTGTTTTTTGGCGTACTGGATTCCCAGCTCCATGGCCTCTTGTATCTCTGGATTCGGATAAGGGCATGTGGGGAAATTGCCGTCAGGTTCTTTTTGCTCCTCCACCACCGCGATATCTTTATATCCACATTCGGACAGAGTCCGGGTCACTGGGTGAAGTCCTGTGCCGTTTAGAGGGGAATATACGATGGACAGATCCTTTTTGCCGCCATTTGAGAAGGACTGGGTTTTTACGGCTTCCACAAAGGCTGTGTATATTTCCTCGGAAATATACTGGATGGTTCCCTGGCCTGGCCTGTTTTCGGAAAACCCTTTGATGTCGGAAAAAATATCCAGCTTTTCGATCTCCCTGAGAATCGCTTTTGCTGCCCCAGATGTGATCTGACAGCCATCTGGGCCATAGACTTTGTAGCCATTGTACACAGCTGGATTGTGGGAGGCGGTTATCATGACCCCCGCGGCGCATCCCAGCTCCCGTGTGGCAAAGGAGAGACAGGGGGTCGGCATTAAGTCTTTGTAGACAAAGACATCCAGACCATTGGCGGCAAATACCTGGCAGGCTGTATGGGCAAAGAGCCGGGATTTTATCCGGGAATCGTAGCTGACGGCGACCCTGGGAAGTTTCCCCTTTTTGGTCAGGGAAGTTTTATCCCCTGCCAGGAGGTTGATATAATCCGCCAGTCCCTGTGACGCTTTCGCCACAGTGTACACGTTTATCCGGTTGGTTCCGGCCCCGATGATCCCCCGAAGACCTCCGGTTCCGAAGGCAAGGTTTTGGTAAAAGGCATCCTCCAGCTTGTCTGGTTCTTCTGCCATGGTTTTTAATTCTTTTTGTATATCCTGATCAGCCACAGCCTTCTCAAGCCACAGCTGGTACAGCCCGGTGATTGGATCCATTTTGTTACCTCTTGATGTTCCTTGTTGTGTGCTGATTTTGGTGTCCGGTCTTTGCCTTACCCCAGAACATGCTTCTCCTTATCGTGGACGCTGATGTCCCTTCCAAGCTGAACCTCGATAAGCTTCAGCTCAGTCTCCGCGATCACGGTGTGGCGGCATCCGGCCTTCATGGTGATCACATGACCGGCCTCGATCTCCTGGTTCAGCCCGTCCACCACGGCCCGCCCTTTTCCGGAGATCACATGCCACACCTCGTCCCTGTTTTTGTGGCTGTGGTAGTTCATGCCATGACCAGCGTTTAAAGTCACCTTCATGGTAATGCTTTCCTCCTCCACATCAAGAACCCGGAAATTTCCCCAGGATTTCTCCGCGAACATGATTCTCTGATCAATCTTGTCCACAAAGGGCTTGATGTAGCTGGACTGGCCTTTATCGGATACCAGGATGCCCTCAGGGCTTGCGGAAATGACCACGTCCCGGAGTCCCATGGCCAGAACCGGCACGTCCAAGTCATTGATCACATGGACATTGGCGCAGCTTTCGTCCATGATGGCATTTCCGATGCTGGAGTCTTCCATGGCCTCTGTCAGGGTGTTCCATGTTCCCAGATCTTTCCACTGGCCGGAGAAACGGGTCACCTCGATAGCGGGTTCCTTTTCCACCACCGCGTAGTCGAAACTGATCTTGTCTAAGGTTTCATATTTGGCAAACAGATCCTTGTAGTCCGTAAAATCCATAAGCTGGTGGGCCTTATCCAGCACATAGTCCAGCTTGTACGCGAACACGCCTCCGTTCCACAGAGCGCCCTGGCGGATATATTCCCTGGCAGTCTCCATGTCCGGCTTCTCTTTAAAGGTGGACACGGGGCTGACGGCACTGTCGTTTTCCGGGATGATATAGCCGTATTTTTCGCTTGGGTAGGTGGGCTCGATGCCCATGAGCACCAGGTTGGCGGTTCCTTTGGCCGCCTGGGCGCTTAAGTTTTTGATGGCCTCAAAATAGTCCTGTTCCACGTAAGGGTCCACAGGGCAGACTACCACGGTCTCGTCTCCAGGAATTCCCTGGACATCATGGAGATAGGCGGTGGCCAGGGCGATAGCGGGAAAGGTGTCCTTGCGGCAGGGCTCTACGGAAATACCCACCTTATCCCCAAGCTGGTTGTGGATGGAGGAGACCTGGGTTCTGGAGGTCGCGATGGTCACGGTTGCCTCCGGGTCAGCGTCCAGGATCTGGCGGTATACCCGCTGGACCATGGATTCATACTGCCCGTCTTTTGTCTTAAAGATCTTGATAAACTGTTTGGAGCGGATGTCGTTGGAGAGAGGCCACAGCCGCTTTCCCGAACCGCCTGACAGCAGGATAATATTCATAGGAAAATCACCTCTCAGCCCTCATGGGGTTATTTAAAAAGTCCTCATAAGCCAGACGGATGCCATCCTCCAGTTCTGTTTTGTAGAACCAGCCCATGGCGGCGGTTTTGGACACATCCAGAAGCTTTCTGGGGGTGCCGTTGGGCTTGGAAGGATCCCAGAGGATATCCCCCTCATAGCCGATAACCTTTGCCACAAGCTCCGTCAGCTCTTTGATGGTCAGCTCTTTGCCGGTTCCCGCGTTCACGGTCTCATTGCCGCTGTAATTGTTCATAAGAAATACACACAAATTTGCCAGGTCATCTACATAGAGAAATTCCCGCAGGGGGCTTCCGTCCCCCCAGCAGGTGACAGAGGGAAGTCCTGCCTCTTTGGCCTCGTGGAACCTGCGGATCAGGGCCGGCAGCACATGGCTGTGAGTTGGGTGGTAGTTGTCATTGGGCCCATAGAGGTTGGTGGGCATGACGCTGATGTAGTCGGTGCCGTACTGACGGTTTAAAAACTCGCAGTATTTCAGGCCCGAAATCTTGGCCAGGGCGTAGGCCTCATTGGTCTTTTCCAGCTCACTTGTCAGCAGGCAGCTTTCTTTCATGGGCTGAGGGGCCATGCGGGGGTAAATGCAGGAGGAGCCTAAAAATTCCAGTTTTTTGCATCCGTTCTTCCAGGCTGAGTGGATCACATTCATCTCCAGGGTTATGTTGTCATACATAAAGTCAGCGAGAGCGCTCTGGTTGGCCTCAATGCCTCCCACTTTGGCGGCAGCCAGAAATACATACTCTGGTTTTTCCTGGGCAAAGAACCGCTCCACGGCTTCCTGGCGGCACAGATTCAGTTCATGGTGAGTCCGGGTGATGATATTGTTATATCCCTGGCGTTTCAGTTCTCTCACAATGGCGGAGCCCACCATACCCCGGTGTCCCGCCACATAGATTTTCCCGTTTTTTTCCATCATTGCCTTTTCTTCCTTTCCTTTTTAGCCAGCTCTCTGTCATGCTCCGCCATGATGGTCACAAGCTCCTCGTAGCTGGTCTTTTGAGGGTTCCAGCCAAGAACGGTCTTTGCTTTGGTGGGATCACCCCACAGATTGTCCACATCTGTGGGACGGAAATACGCGGGATTCACGCACACCAGCATCTTCCCTGTTTCGGCGTCATAGCCTTTTTCCTGGAGCCCCTCTCCCTCCCAGTTTATATCAATCCCGTTGGCTTTGAAAGCTTTTTCTGTAAAATCCCGGACCGTGTGCTGCTCGCCGGTGGCAATGACAAAATCTTCCGGCTTGTCCTGCTGAAGCATGAGCCACATGCACTCCACATAATCCTTGGCATAGCCCCAGTCCCGCAATGAGTCTAAGTTGCCCAGCTCCAGATGGTTCTGGAGGCCTTCCGCGATCCGGCCGACTGCCAGGGTGATCTTTCTGGTGACAAAATTCTCGCCCCGACGCTCTGACTCGTGGTTAAAGAGGATTCCGTTGACAGCGAACATGCCATAGGCTTCCCGGTATTCCTTTGTGATCCAGAAGCCGTACTGTTTCGCTACCGCGTAGGGACTGTAGGGGTGGAAGGGGGTGGTCTCTCTCTGGGGAACCTCCTCCACTTTGCCGTACAGTTCAGAGGTAGAGGCCTGGTAAAAGCGGGTCTTCTTTTCCAGACCCAGGATATGGATGGCCTCCAGGGCCCGGAGAACCCCCAGGGCATCCACATCTCCTGAATACTCCGGCACGTCAAAAGATACCTGGACATGGGACTGGGCGGCTAAGTTGTAGAACTCGTCCGGTTGCACAATATTGGTAATACGGATCAGGGAGGAGGCGTCTGCCAAATCTCCGTCATGGAGGGTGATGGCTCCTTTCTCCAGAAGGTGATCGATCCTTCCTGTATGGGAGATAGAGGCCCGTCTGGTGATTCCATGGACTTCATACCCTTTTTCTAAAAGAAATTCTGCCAGATAAGAGCCGTCCTGGCCTGTAATTCCTGTGATCAATGCCTTTTTCATGGTTGTTTAACTCCTTTGCCTTATGATAAGTCCTCCCGAGGGACAGATTTCTTTGAACTTAGCCTACATTGTAAAGGAACAGAAACGGCTCTTCAATCCACAATCTTGATATGCTCTGGTACAATCTTGACTTATATAGTATAATGTTACCAACAACCGTGAGGGGGGAGGAAGATCTTATGGATCCATTATTTCAGGGAACCCTGGTTAACGCGAAACGGGTCATCTACACGCCGTCCAATTTTGCCAGGACTAATCTTTTGCATCTTCAGGAGACAGGGGAGCTGCAGGCATTGGTGCCTCACGTAAGCAGCAGGAAGGATCTGTTGTCCTACTTATTTCTGGTGGTCTTAAAGGGTTCCGGCAGTCTGACTTATGAGGGAGTCTCTTATGACCTGTCAGCGGGGGACTGCGGTTTTGTGGATTGCCGGAGGGCATATTCCCACCAGTCGTCCAAGGATCTGTGGACTCTCAAGTGGGTTCATTTTTACGGACCCAACATGACAGGGATCTATGAGAAATATGTGGAGAGAGGGGGAAGACCGGTGTTTCGGCCAGATGACCCCGGACTGTGTGTGGAGCTTTTAGACCAGCTGTACCAGATCGCCGATTCCCCGGACTATATCCGGGACATGCATATATTTGAAAAAATAACCAGCCTTCTGGCGTTTCTCATGGCAGAGAGCTGGCATCCGGAGCACAATACACATATGGGGTCAAAAAGGCAGTCCATACAGCAGGTGAAAGAATATCTGGATGAACATTATAAGGAAAGGATTACCTTAGATGAGCTGGCCGGAAGATTTTTTATTAACAAATTTTACCTTACCAGGATCTTTAAGGAGCAGTTCGGAACCTCTGTAAACAGCTATTTGGCCCAGGTCCGGGTGACTCACGCCAAACAGCTCCTGCGGTTCAGCGATATGACCGTGGAGGAGGTGGGCCGCCAGTGCGGCATCGATGAGCCTGCGTATTTTGCGCGGGTATTTAAAAAAGTGGAAGGGACAGCGCCGGGGGAATACCGGCGGATGTGGTGAGAGATAATCGCGGGGGGAGGTCCTTCCCTTGGCTGTCCCGTATATACAAAAAAGAGGCCTTAAAGGCCTCTTTTCGCGGATAGGATGGTTATGCCTGAGGGGTGGGAGCGTCGTTTACATGGCTGTCATACATTTCCGGTGACGGAAACGCGTATTCGCTGTTGTCCATGTGAAATTCCATGACATCCTCCACAGAGCATTTCAGGATGGTGCATAATACACCGATGGTGTGGGTAGACACATACTTGTTCTTTTTCAGGCGGTTGATCTGACCAGAACTGAAACCGTATTTTGTAATGAGTCGGTACTGGCTGACCTGTTTTTCTTTCATGGTTTTCCATAGCGGTTCATAAGTAATCATTCGTAGCCCCTCCTTCTTACTCTTATTAAACATCCCTTGTTCAGATAAGTATATTGTCCATAATCGGATTACGTCGACAAAAAGCCTCACTATTTGGAATGGGAAGAAAAAATTTGAATCGCTGCTAACAGTTTCCAGTCAAATTTTAAAGATTCCGCTGTCGAAATTCCACAAGGTATGGTAGAATGATTGTTGACATAAATGGGCAATGCCTGTAAAATAGAAAAAACTGTAGCATTAAAACCGGATGTTGTTGTGTGTATTGCGCTAAAAACACAGTACATAAGGGTATAAAAATGTAAGAAATAGACAAAAGTTTCAATAGAATAAAAAAATAAAGTAAAACTAAAGCATTATAGCGAAATTTATGCTATAATAACTGATACGTCTGTTGTGGGAGTAGAGAAATGTACCAAAAGAGAAAAGCCTTTGAAAATGTCCTGATTATGGGTTTGGATATGATAAGCATAGCCATCAGCCTGGCAGTGGCGTTCTGGCTGCGTTACGGACTGATTTATGGAAGAGACAGCCGGGGGGACCAGATGTGGCTTCTGGTGTTTGTGCTGGCATTGTACGCGGCCATTAATATTTTAGAAGATTTTAATGATCATTTTTTCAGAAGAGGAGCTTTTGAGGAGCTGGAGAATGTTATAAAAGCGGAAGTGGTGTTCAGCCTGTCTCTGATCTTGATCCTGTTTCTGATCCACCGGAGCAGTGAGATGTCCAGACTGATCTTCGGCTATTTTATTGTGACCAATACGGTTGTGATGTATTCCGCCAGGCTTATTTTTAAGCAGTGTATGCTGAAAGGGTATAAGCGGAGTAAGTACAGCAGCCGCCTGCTGATCGTTACCACCTCCGGCCAAGCGGAGAGTGTGGTCAGGGATATCGTGGATTATAAGGAATGGAACCGTCTGATCGTGGGCATCGCCCTGACTGACGGGAAAGTGAAAAAGGAGATTTCCGGGATTCCGGTTGTGGCGGACCGGGATTCCCTTTTGGATTATGTGATACATAACGGTGTGGATGAAGTGTTTATCATCGACGGGGAGATGCGGCGGACGCCCCTGCTGGAAACCTGGGTTCAGGAGTTGGAGCGCATGGGGGTCATTGTGGATATCAATATTGATGTGTTTGATATCACTCACGCGGGTAAGAAGAACCTGAACCGGGTGGGAAAGTACGCGGTGGTGACGTTTGCCAGAAATCTGTTCTCCACCAGGGAGATGGCGGCCAAGAGAGCCTTGGATGTGGTGGGAAGCCTGGTAGGGATGGTCATCCTCGGCGTAGCCACTATTTTTGTGGCACCTGCCATTAAGCTGGATTCGCCGGGACCTGTATTCTTCGGCCAGACTAGGGTGGGCAAGAATGGACGGAAGTTTACCTTTTATAAGTTTCGGTCCATGTACCAAGATGCCGAGGCCAGGAAGAAAGCCCTCATGGAAAAAAATGAGGTCAGCGGACTTATGTTTAAGATGGAGGATGATCCCCGGATTACCAGGGTGGGTAAGTTTATCCGGAAGACCAGCATTGATGAACTGCCTCAGTTCTGGAATGTGCTCAAGGGCGATATGAGCCTGGTGGGTACCAGACCGCCTACTGTTGATGAGTTTGAACAGTATGAGGCCAAGCACAAATGCCGTCTGAGCATGACGCCAGGCCTTACGGGGATGTGGCAGATCAGCGGCCGCAGCAATATCAAGGATTTTGATGAGGTGGTAAAGCTGGACATGCAGTATATTGACAACTGGACCATTCTGCAGGATATTAAGATACTGATCATGACAGTTAAGGTGGTTCTGATCGGGCAGGGGTCCAGATAGAGGCGTCCGTTTGGTTTGGCAAAGACACGCGGATTTAAGAAAAGAAAGGTAAAGGAGAATGACACATGGATTACAACAATGGATATGAGCAGGAGATTGATCTGAAGGAACTGATGTTTTCCGTGCTTCACAGATGGCGGCCCATGGTGCTTCTGGCGGTTATTTTGATGGTGGCCTTAGGGGGCTACAAGGCGGGAAGTACATACAGGGCTTTAAGCGATCCGGAGGTCAAAACGGAAGCTCGGGACAAGTATGAGCTTGATTTGAGGAATTATAACAGGGAAGTGGAGACTAATGAGAGAGAACTGGAGAACTTAAAAAAGGATATCACCAATCAGGAAGAATACTTAGAGAAGTCAGTGCTCATGAGCATGAGCCCCTATGATGTGTGGGAGGCCCGGGCAGAGTTTTTTATCAAGACAGACTATGAGATCATGCCAGGTATGGTGTACCAGAATCCGGACTTTACAGGGGCTGTGCTCCAGCTGTACCAGTCCGCGCTGACCAACGCGGAGTTTATGGACAAGGTGGCCAAGGAGTCAGGGATAGAGAGCCGTTTCCTGAAGGAGCTTGTGACCATAACTGTCAGAAACAACAACCTGCTGTCTATCCAGGTGAGACATGAGACTGAGGACAGTGCCAGAGAGACGCTGGAAAAGTTTGTGGCTGGCGTGAAAGGCTTTAAGAATCAGGTTGAGAGAAGCGTTGGGGAGCATACCGTGACAGAGGTGGACAGAAGCGAGGGATGCCTGGTGGATCTGTCCATGGCAGATAAACAGAAGAGTGAAAGCGACCGTCTCATTGACCTCAATGACCGTCTCGCGGTCAAGGAGCAGGAGATTGAGGACCTGGAGGAGCCTGAGGAGCCCGCTTCCTCTTACAAAGCAGCTTTTAAAGACGGGGCAAAATACGGCATCGTGGGCTGTGTGCTGGGAGCTTTTGCCGTGGCGTTTGTTGTGTGTGTGATCTTTGTGCTCAGCGACAAGGTATATTCCGCGAAGGAGCTGAAGAACCGCTTCCGGCTGAAGGTGCTGGGAACTTTGCCCTTGGCTGAGACGAAAAAAGCCGGAAAGATCGACAGATGGCTTAATGAGATGGAAGGCCGGGCCTGTGATAAGGATGAGGAGGCAGAGTACGGCCTGATTTCCGCCAACCTCCGCAACTATACAGACGGTGCCAAATCCATCCTGGTGGTGGGAAGCGCTGACAAGGCCCTGATCGACCAGATCACAGAGAAGCTTAATAATAAGCTGGAGGATGTGGAGGTGACATCCGGCGGCAATCTGCTGTTGAACGCGGAGAGCCTGAAGAAGCTTCCTGAGTGTGACGCGGTAGTGCTGGTAGAGCAGTGCGGCGTGTCCAAGTACAGCTCTGTGGAGCTGGAGATCGAGAAGATCCAGGATCTTGATAAGAAAGTCATCGGGTGTGTTGTTTTTGAATAACCAGATTGGAGCGGAAAAATCCCATGATCGCGGGCGTTTTTCATGGATTATGGATTTTTGCGTTGTGGACAGGTCTTATGGATAGTTTGTGATCCGTGAGACCTGTGTTTTTTTATGTACACGGGGCGGAGAGGAATATGGCCGCTAAGGCGGCTCCGCCCCGGCACGGCGAGTAGGGAGGGGGGAGCCTTCCCTGCTCGATTGTACACGGGGCGGAGAGGAATATGGCCGCTAAGGCGGCCCCGCCCCGGCACGGCGAGTAAGAGGAAGGGGCTTCCCTGGGGAAAAAGAAAAGAGATACAGCAGCCGCTGTATCTCTTCTTCTCTGGCAATGTTATCTGGTGCCTTTCCACTTGCCTTCTGAATTCACATAGTAATTATCAACCCAGGTATCAGATGCCATGATGCCGTCTTCGTCAAAGTAATACCAGCATCCTTTTTCCTTGAACCATCCGACTGTCTTGTTGCCGTCTTTGTCCAGATAGTAGTGGTTGTCACCGTCTTCAATCCATCCCACAACGCTTTCGCCGTCATCGTTAAGATAGGTCCATGTGCCGTCGTCGTGTTCAGTCCATGTGCCTGCATAGACAGGTGATACGGACAGGAGCATCATCAGGAAGGAAAGTGCGATCACGGTAAATTTTCTTCTGGGCATGCCATCACAACCTCCTTCTCTTGTTAGTCAGATATATTATAACACAGGGATCAGGGGTTTGCCAGAGGGAAACCATGTTCAATTCTTACGATTTTGGAACAAGTTTCTTACTGATTTTCCTAAAGGCAGGTAAACTTAAGACAGATTGCCAGGAAAGGAAGAAAATTTTTTTAAGACAAATTTCGACAAAAAACGCAAGGAGGGGAAAAAGTGATAAAACCACAGGTAGTGGGTGAGTTTATAGAAAAATGGCATATATAGTAAAACCTTTGACTATTTAAAAAAGAAGAGAAAATCTTTTGGGAATGGGGGAGTCGGATTTGTCGAATTATGCGTTTGAATCTGCTTTTCAAAGTTTCAGAAATAATGTATAGTTAATGCATTCTAAAGAAAGAGGAGGGCCCCCGATGAACGAAACAGATATGATCTCTGAGCTTAGGTCAGAAAACAGAAAGCTAAAGGACAACAATGATATGCTGAACAATATCATAGCTCAAATGCAAGTGACATTAAACCGTTTGATCCTCCGTTATATTACTGACGAAAAGGGGAAGGCATAAACCAGGGGGGAGCCGGGAGGCTCCCCGATCGTCAAAAGACAAAACCTTATGAGTTCAGGCGTTCCGGCTCAGAGGATGTCTTTAAGTCCCGGAGTTCCTCGGTCAGCGCCTGTTTCACCCTCAATTGTTTCCAGATGGTCTCATGCATCCAATCGATGGTCGCGTTGAGCGTGTTGATCTCAGATTCCAGCTCCATGTTGCGCTCAACCAAAGCGCCTACAAGTTTTCTCTGGCGATGCAGTTTTTCGGGAGCCGTTATGCGTTTGACTAAAGAAGGAGCGGATTCGATCATCTTAACCGAGATCAGACGGTCCCTCTCTTCATGATCCAGATCGGTAAAGTCCTGATATGGGATATCCAACCGCGTCATGGCGAGGCAGCATTCGTGGCAGACAGCGTTTTTGGGAAGCTGATAGAAAGCAAAATATCCGCATTTCGGGCAATAGTAAACTGATAATTCTCTCATAACGATTCCTCCATTTGTAAAGTGGCATGTCCATGGGCGATGTCTTATTTCTTATAAACGCAGAACTCGAGGATTTGTAACAAAATATATGAAAAAAACTGCCCAAATATTCCCATTGGGCAGTTTTTATGTACACGGGGCGGAAAGGAAATATGGCCGTTTGCACGGCCCCGCCCCGGCACGGCGAGTAGGGGGAAAACCTCCCCACTCGATTGTACACGGGGCGGAGAGAAAATGTGGCCGTTTATACGGCCCCGCCCCGACGAGTAGGGGGGAGACCTCCCCTACTCGATTAAGTGAACGGATGAATGATGTTAAAAGTTATCAGTTACTGGACAATACCGTTTACATCTACGGTCCATACCATTTCATTGGAATCCTTGAAATCCCGGAAACCAGCGCCTAAGTCCTCACGGACATTGGACTTTGAGGAAGTGGTGGCTTTCTGGATCGTGCCGGAAGCGTTTACCAGATAATTCTTACCCTCAAACTGAACGGGAGCGTAGCGCAGGTCAGAGTCTGCCTGCTTGCGCAGACCGTTCTCATAGATCACATTGTCGCGGATGCCGTGGTATCCCTGTCCCTTCTGGGAACCTTCGTTGTGGAAGAACCAGGTCTGGTTGATGCCATCCTCCTCGTTGAAGATGGTCTGCTTGCCGGTTCTCATAACTCCGTCATCGCCAAAGTAGAAGTTGGCGCTGGTACCGTCTTCCAGAGTTACAGACTGAAGGTCTGTCTGCATCTCGCCCTTAGCGTTGAAGCCGTATTTCGCGGAACCGATGTTGAACAGCTGGATACCCTTCTGGGCATGGTAAGGCTGTCCGTTTTTGAAATAGAACCTGAACTGCTCGTCTTCCGCGCTGACTCCCGGGATCCCTTCAATGGTTCTCCAGCCAGAAGCCCGTTTTCCATCCTCGTCATAGAACTGATATCCGGCGGCAGGAGCCTGGGGAGCTTTTACCTCGGTTTCCGCGTTGGAATCAGAGGCTGTTTCAGAAGCGGTCTCCTCGGGAAGCTTAAACCATCCTGTCTGCATCTGGCCGTCTACAAAGGTGTAGTAGCTTCCGCTGATCTTCTTGTCGATCTGATTTACGACCATCTTTCCTTCTGAGTCAAAGTAGTGCCATACCAGTTCCTGATCAGAAGAGTCGTCTTCATTTTCCAGCTGAACCCAGCCTTTTTTCATGACGCCGTCATTATCGTCGCCAAAGTAGTAGGTGGATCCGTCGATCTCCACAAGGCCTGTGACCATGCGTCCCTCGCTGTCAAAATAATATTGTTTATCATCAATGGTCCTGAACCTGGAGACAAGGGACTTGCCGTCTTTACCATAATAGTACCAGTAAAATTCCGGCGCGTCGCTGGAACCCCAGTCGTCATCATTGACAACCTTTACCCACTGATTGTAGACTCTCTTTCCGTCTGTGCCCACATAGTACTCGTCGATCTGACGGTCAAAGCTTAACATGCCGTCCTCGTCAAGGTAGTACCAGTTTCCGTCCTGCTTCTGCCAGGAATCGGTGAGGGCATACCCGTCTGAGTCATAGAACATCCAGGTTCCATCAGCCTGGATCCAGCCAGTGGTCTCTGCCGCCATAGCGGGAACACATACGCCGGGGATAAGGGCAGTCATGATAGCTGCGGTGGAAAGGGCTGCGGTCCATTTGATCTGTTTCTTCATAATTTGATTCTCTCCTTTTTTGTGGTTGGTGAAAATCCGCATTTGCATTACTCCTGCATTATAACCCATAGGGGTCTCCCGGGAAAGCGCGGGTTGATGGCAGAAATGGGAGGATTTAAAAAGACTTTTATACGGCTGGCATTTGTGGTATACTTATGAAAATATGCGGTGTGGGGGGTAATCCCCCAAAAACGCCTGAAAATACGGGGATTTTCGGCCTGATGGATCTTGACAGGGGTTGGGGGAGGAGCCTTGGAGGCGGGAAAAATTTTTTTCATCTTCCTGTTGACAGGCTCAAAAAGGGGGAAAAAAATAAAAAAGGAGCGGTTTGAATCTATGAAAATAAAAGTTTCTGACTATATCGCGGATTTTTTGGTGGATCATGGCATTACCCAGGTTTTCACGGTAACAGGAGGAGGGGCCATGCATCTCAACGACGCGCTGGGACACAAAAAAGGGCTTAAGTGTCTCTATCAGCATCACGAACAGGCCTGTGCCATAGCGGCGGAGAGTTATGCCAGGATCCACAACAGGATGGCGGCGCTGTGCGTGACCACAGGCCCGGGAGGGACCAACGCCATCACCGGAGTGCTGGGCGGCTGGCTGGACTCCATCCCCATGATGGTTTTGTCAGGCCAGGTCCGGTATGATACAACGGCCCGGTGGTCCGGGGTGGGAATCCGGGCAATGGGGGACCAGGAGTTTGATATTGTAAAGGCTATTGGCTGCATGACAAAGTACAGCCAGATGGTGACAGAGCCTGAGAGCATCCGGTATTGCCTGGAGAAGGCCTTCTATCTGGCCCAGTCAGGCCGGCCCGGCCCCTGCTGGCTTGATATTCCCATAAATGTCCAGGGAGCTTATGTGGACTTAGAAAGGCTTGAGGGGTTTGACCCACAGGGGTTTGAGGCAGGACCAGATGGAGGCAGGCTGCCGGGGAAGGTGGAGGAGACTACCGCCAGAAAGATCCTGGAGAAGATCCGCCTGGCTGACCGGCCAGTGCTCAACGGGGGAAATGGCATCCGCATCGCGGGGGCTTACCCGGTGTTTGAGCGGGTGGTGAGGAAGCTGGGAATCCCGGTGGTCACAGGCTGGAACAGTCAGGATCTGATGCCTGACGACCATCCCCTCTATGTAGGGAGGGCCGGAGGCATGGGGGATCGGCCAGGCAATTTCGCCGTTCAAAACAGCGATCTGGTATTTTCTGTGGGAAGCCGCCTGAGTATCCGCCAGGTGGGATATAATTATAGTACATGGGCCAGGGAGGCCTACACCATTATCAATGATATTGACCAGGAGGAGCTGAAAAAACCCAGCCTCCATGTGGACATGCCGGTTCACGCTGACGCGAAGGACCTTCTGGAGGCCCTGGAGCGGGTGCTGGATCAGCAGGAGGAGAAACCCCTCTTCGGCGGCGGAACCGGGCTTAGAGGCATGACCTGGGTGGAGACCTGCCAGATGTGGAAGGAGAAGTATCCAGTGGTGCGGCCAAAGCATTTGGTGAAGGATGATACAAAGGCGGCCAATGTCTATGCCCTTGTGAAAGAACTGAGCCAGAGGCTGTCAGAAGGACAGATCACCGTGGTGGGCAATGGCTCTGCCTGTGTGGTGGGAGGACATGCTTTTATAATTAAGAAAGGGCAGCGTTTTATCACCAATTCCGCCGTGGCCTCCATGGGATATGATCTTCCGGCCGCGATCGGAGCCTGCATGGCGGACAGCGGCCAGGACATTATCCTCCTCACAGGAGACGGGAGCATTCAGATGAATATCCAGGAACTGCAGACCATTATCCATCACCACATGCCCATCAAGATCTTTTTGATCAACAATGACGGATATCACTCCATCCGTCAGACCCAGAAGAATTTCTTCCGGGAGCCTCTGGTGGGAATCGGGGGGGACAGCCGCGATTTAAGCTTTCCTAATATGGAGAAGCTGGCCTGGGCTTACGGCTACCCCTATGTCAGCGCCCGCCGCAACGGGGAGCTGGGGGAGGCGATTGAGAGGACCCTGGCCATGGAAGGCCCGGTTATCTGTGAGATTTTTGTGACCACGGATCAGAATTTTGAACCCAAATCAGCGGCCAAGAGGCTGCCTGACGGAACCATGGTGTCCCCGCCTCTGGAGGATTTGTTCCCGTTTTTATCAGAGGAGGAGATGGATGAGAATATGTTGATCCCAAGAGTGGGAAAGCAGGAGAAGGCGTGATGAGAACAGAGGAGATTATGGAGACCGCAAAGGACCGGGCCGGGCAGAAGGAAATCATACGCGCGGTGGCCACAGGGGCCGCCGGTTCCCAGGACGGGGATGGAGGAGCGGCTATGGAAACGATCCCCGTGGTGGTCACAGGGGTTACCAGCTTTCTGGGGTCAGCCCTGGCGCGGGAGCTGGCGGCCAGAGGTTATAAGGTCTACGGGATCGCGCGGCCCCATTCCCCAAACAAAAAAGTCCTTGACGGTGTGAACGCGGAGATCCTGGATCTGGAGCTTGGGGACCTGGACCGGATTGGAGAGTATATAAAGGAGCCCTGTCAGGTGTTTTTCCACTTCGGCTGGGATGGATCCGGCAGCAAAGGCCGCCAGAAGGCGGATGTGCAGCGGAAAAATGTGGAAGACAGTATAAAGGCCCTGGAGGGAGCCAAAAGTCTGGGATGCCGCCGGTTTGTGTTCAGCGGTTCCCAGGCAGAGTACGGGATCTGCCATACGGTTATGAGGGAGGACATGGAGTGCCATCCTGTGTCAGAGTACGGCAAAGCCAAGGTAGAGTTCGGCCGCCGGGCCAGGGAGCTGTGCGCTCAGTGGAGGCAGCGGGGGGAGGGAGAGATGGAATATATCCACGCCCGGATCTTCAGCGTCTATGGGCCGGGAGATCACCCCTGGTCCCTGATCAATACCTGCCTGGACACATTTTTAAAAGGCGGGAACATGGAACTGGGAGCCTGTACTCAGCAGTGGAACTTTCTTTATATAGAAGATCTTTTAAACGGACTTTTGTCTCTGGCCTTTCGCGGCAGCCCCGGAGACGGGGACAGTGTCTACAATGTGGCGGGAGATGGCTCTGGGACTAAGTGCCTGAAAGAGTTTGTGGAACAGATCTATGACCTGTGCGGCAGGCGGGGAAGCCGGGTATACGGAAAACTTCCGCCAAACGCCGAGGGACCGGCTAACCTGATTCCGGACATCTCAAAAATCAGGAACAGGACAGGCTGGAAGCCGGAGATATCATTTGAAGAAGGAATAAAACGTATGCTTGAGATAAAAAATGCCCAAAAGAGATGCCGCTGTATTGTGTGCGGCCACAGCTTCCAGGGGAGAGAGCTGCTGAAGCTTGAGAATATGCCGGCTTCTGCCCAGGACATCCCAGACCCCGGGGAGGCTGACCGGGATCAGGGAATCACCTTAAGGCTTTACCAGTGCCGGTCGTGCGGCCTGGCGCAGTTTGACTGTGAGCCGGTGGGATACTACAGGGATGTCATCCGCTCAGGCGGCTATTCCACCACCATGAGGGAGCTGCGGACCAGCCAGTATCGACATCTCATAGAAACCTATGGCCTGGAGGGAAAGAAATTTCTGGAGGCGGGATGCGGCCAGGGGGAATTTCTGGACATGCTGAAGGACTTTCCGGTGAAGGCCTTTGGGGTGGAGCACAGAAAGGAACTGGTGGAGAAGGCGGTGGGCCGGGGTCTTAAGGTGACAGAAGGATTTACGGAGACAGAGGACACTATCCTGGGACAGGATGGCCCTTACGACGTATTTTTGTCCTTTAATTTTCTGGAGCATCAGCCGGAACCCGGAGTGATGCTGGAATGTATCCGAAACAACCTGACAGATTCCGGCATGGGGCTGATCACGGTTCCGAGCCTGGAATATATTCTGAAATATGACGGCTACTATGAGCTGATTCGGGATCACATCGCTTACTATACCTTTGACACCTTGAGAACCCTTCTGGAGAGGCACGGTTTTTCGGTGCTGGAAGAGGAGGTGGTGAACCGGGATACTTTGTCTGTCATCGTAAAAAAGACGGATGGGGCCGGCAATATGGCCCCGAAAGGCGCGGCTCTCATTGATATTGGCGGTCTTAAAGCCAGCCTTTGTGACATCCCCAGGCAGATCCAGGAGCTGTGCCTTAAGCTGAAGGAGGAGGGAAAGACCCTGGCCATGTGGGGGGCAGGCCACCAGGGCTTCACCCTGGCCGCCACAACGGCCCTGAAAGACCACGCCAGGTATATCCTGGACTCGGCGCCCTTCAAGCAGGGGAAGGTGGCTCCGGCCTCCCATGTGCCCATTGTGGCTCCAAAGGAGTTTGAGAAGGATCCGGTGGACATGATTTTTATCGCCGCCCCGGGCTATACGGAGGAGATCTTTGGAGAGATCAGAAAACGGTTTGGATATAAGGTGAGAGTTGCGGCTCTGCGGAGCAATCAGGTGGAGGAGTTGTCATGAAAGCATTTGTTTTGAAGGAGCCGGGGGTTGTGGGCTGGGCCCAGGTGGAGGAACCGTCTCTTACTCCCTACGGCGCTGTATTGGAGCCAGTGGCCATGGCCCCCTGTTCTTCGGATGTACACACCGTGTTCGGCGGCGGTTCCAGAAAAGCCCCCAATCTGGTGCTGGGCCACGAGTGCGTGGCCAGGGTGCTGGAGGTTGGAGAGCTGGTGGAGGATTTTAGGCCAGGGGAGGTGGTGGCGGTGCCGGCCATTACTCCGGACTGGAGGGCCAGGGGCATCCAGGAGCACAATTTTAAACACGCGTCAGCCCCCTTTTCCGGACATCAGCTGGGAAGGAGCCAGCCGGGAGTGTTCGCGGAGCGGTTTTTGGTTCCGGATGCGGATACCACCTTGGCCAGGATTCCCCCCGGGGTCTCCCTGGAGCAGGCTCTGATGTGCGTGGATGTGGTGACTACGGGATTTACGGGGGCGGAACACGCCAATATCAAGTTCGGGGATACGGTAGTAGTCATGGGCATTGGTCCCATCGGCCTGATGGCGGTGGCGGGAGCCTCCCTTCTGGGCGCTGCCCGGGTCCTGGCGGTGGGGAGCCGCCCGGTGTGCGCTTCCCTGGCTCTGGAGATGGGAGCCTGGGAGGTGCTGGATTACCATGACAGAGACATTGTAAAACAGGTTATGGAGCGGACCGGCGGTGTGGGCGCGGACAGCGTCATTGTCTGCGGCGGCACGGATGAAGTGTTTGCCCAGGCCATTGACATGGTGCGCTACGGCATCGGGACCGTGTCCAATGTAAATTATTTCGGCGGCGGGGGAAACCTTCCTTTCCCCAAGTTCTCAGGAGGACGGGGTATGGCCGGAAAGACCATACACACGGAGCTGGCAGAAGGGGGAAGGGTGCGGGTTGAGCGGATGCTCAAGATGGTACAGTACAAGAAGATCAGCCCGGAGAAGCTGGTGACCCATCGCCTGGATGGATTTGACAGGATCGAGGAAGCGCTGTACCTGATGAAAGATAAGCCCCAGGACCTGGTTAAGGTTATGGTGACAACAACGAAAGGGAAATACTATGAAGACCATCAGCATTGTGGTGCCGTGTTACAATGAGGAGGACAATGTTCAGGCCCTGGCAGACGCCCTGAGGGCCATGTTTAAGGAGAGCCTTCCCTCTTACCGGTACGAGATCATATTTATTGACAATGATTCCAGAGACAGCACCCGGGACATAATCCGGAGGCTGGCAGGGGAGGATAAGGGGATCAAAGGGATCTTCAACGCTAAGAATTTCGGGCAGTTTAATTCACCCTACTATGCCATGCTCCAGAGTACCGGGGACTGTACGGTTTTAATGGCAGCGGATTTCCAGGACCCGGTGGACATGATCCCCAAGTATGTGAGGGAGTGGGAAAACGGCTACCGCATCGTCATTGGGATCAAAAAGTCCAGCCAGGAAAATCCTTTGATGTACTGGCTCAGGGGCTGCTATTACAAGATGATCAAGAAGCTTTCTGATGTGGAGCAGATCGAGCAGTTTACCGGGTTCGGCCTCTATGACCGCCGTTTCATTAAGGTGCTGCGGGACTTGGATGACCCGACCCCTTTTCTGCGGGGGATCGTGGCAGAGCTGGGATTTCGGCGGAAGGAGATTCCCTATGAGCAGCCCAAACGCAGGGCGGGGAAGACAAGCAACAACTTTTACAGGCTCTACGACGCGGCCATGCTCAGCGTTACATCCTATACCAAGGCCGGACTGCGGCTGGCCACTATCTTCGGCGGCCTGTGCTGCTGCGTCAGCATGGCGGTGGCCCTGGTGTATCTGGTTTTGAAGATGATGTACTGGGACCGGTTCGCGGCAGGTATGGCGCCTCTTCTCATCGGCATGTGTTTTCTGGGGTCGGTCCAGATCTTTTTTATCGGTCTGGTGGGAGAGTACATTCTGGCTATCAATTCCAGAGTCATGAAGCGTCCGCTGGTTATCGAAGAAGAGAGGATCAATTTTGATCAGGAAGAGGAACAAGGCGATGAAGCATAATGTAGACGTGGTCAGGATCCGGGAAAATTCCATACAGCTTAATGGCTGGGTCATAGGAAAGACCCCTGGGTCCCAGCCAAAGTTCCGGGTGGAGGATAGGAACCACAAGCCTGTCAAATTTAAATATGTGTCCACCAGGCGGGATGACGTGAGCCAGATTTATTACGGGAAGGTGTATGACAGGGATTTCGGATTTGACATCCAATTTCCATATAAAAGGGGAAGGGATTATTATCTGGTGATCCTCTGCGACAACAGAAGGGTCCGGATTAAATACAACGAGGCGCTGATCAAGAAGCGGTCCAGCGTGGCCCACAAGCGGATGCAAAAGATCCGGGATCTGATGAACATGGAAACCGTCCATGTGGCTCTGGATTTCTGGAAAGACAATGGGTTAAAGGCATTGCTGGTGAAATCCATCCACAAGATCCAGGGACTTGACAATGACTATGATTATGGGGAGTGGTATTCTCTCACCAAGCCCCCGGCAGAGGAGCTGGAGCGGCAGAGGAGGGAGGAGTGGGACGATGGCCCTCTGTTTTCCATTGTCATGCCCATCTACCGGACACCGGAAAAATATCTTCGGGAGATGCTGGATTCCATCGCGTCCCAGACTTACAGAAACTGGGAGCTTTGCATGGCGGACGGAAGCCCGAAAGGGGAGGATTTGCGGCGGGTAGTGAGCAAATACGCGGCAAAGGATCCCCGTTTTCGTTACAAAAAGCTGGATCAGAACCAGGGAATCTCGGAGAACACCAATGAGGCCATTGCCATGGCAAAGGGGGATTACATTGTCCTGGCGGACCACGACGACGCCATGACGGAGAACGCGCTCTATGAGTGCGCCAGAGCCATAAAGGAGCATCCGGAATGTGAGGTCCTATACTCTGACGAGGACAAGATGGACATGGACGGGGGAGCTCTGTTTGACCCCCATTTTAAACCAGACTTTAACCTGGATCTCCTCACCAGCGTCAACTACATCTGTCACCAGTTTGTGGTGAAAAGGCAGCTGGTGGACCAGGTGGGAGGTTTAAGAAAAGAGTACGACGGCGCGCAGGACTATGATTTTATCTTCCGGTGCGTTGAGGCCGCGGCAGGCATTTACCATATCCCCAAGGTTCTGTACCATTGGCGGTGCCATCAGGATTCCACGGCCAGCAATCCCCAGAGCAAGCTCTACGCCTTTGAGGCAGGGGCCAGGGCTATTATGGACCACTACCGCCGGATGGGCATAGAGGCGGAGAAGGTGGAAAAGGGGGTGGACTATGGTATTTACCACACCACCTTCAAGATCCAGGGAGAGCCTCTGGTGTCGGTAATCATTCCCAACAAGGACCATCACCAGGATTTAGACTTATGTGTCAGGGCTATCCTCACAAGAGGGACCTACAAAAACCTGGAGTTTGTGGTGGTTGAGAACAACAGCGTAAAGAAGGAAACGTTTGAGTACTACGAGAAAATTCAAAAGGAATTCCCTCAGGTGCGGGTGGTAACGTGGAAAAGAGAGTTCAATTTCTCGGCCATCAACAACTTTGGCGTCAGCCAGGCAAAGGGCGAGTACCTGCTGTTTTTAAATAATGACACCGAGCTGATCGCGGAAAATTTTATTGAGGAGATGCTGGGGTTCTGCCAGAGGGAGGATGTGGGCGCTGTGGGAGCGAGACTTCTGTACCAGGATGACACCATCCAGCACGCCGGTGTGGTGGTAGGGTTTGGCGGCATCGCGGGCCACACCTTTATCGGGCTCCACAAGGCGGAGAACAGCTATTTCCACAGGGCCATGTGCGCGCAGGATTACAGCGCGGTGACAGCGGCCTGCATGATGAGCAAGAAATCCGTGTTCGAGGCAGCGGGAGGCTTCAGCGAGGAACTGGCGGTGGCATTTAACGACATCGACTACTGTATGAAGGTCAGGAGCCTTGGAAAGCTGGTAGTCTATGCCCCCTATGCCCTTTTGTATCACTATGAGTCCAAGTCCCGGGGACTGGAGGACACGCCGGAGAAGGTGGCCAGGTTTAACCGGGAGGTGGCGAAATTCGGAAAAAAATGGCCGGATATCTTGAGAGACGGAGATCCCTACTATAATCCAAACCTGACTCTGCGCAAGTCAAACTTTGCCTTGAGGGATCTGAAAAAAGAGGGGATCGGGGAGCCTTACAAGCTGGACCCGGCTATTGTGGAGCTGATGAAACAAGACAAAAAAACGGAAAAACAGGAGGCGCGGCCATGAAGGAGAACACAGGCCGGAAGGTGACGGTGATCATACCGAATTACAATGGGCTTTCTTTTATGGAGCCATGTATGGCGGCCCTTGATAAGCAGAGGTGTCAGAATTTTGATATCCTGGTGGTGGATAATGGCTCCACAGACGGAAGCGGGCAGTGGCTGAGGGAACACAAGATCCCCACCATTTTTCTGGAGACCAACACCGGGTTTTCCGGGGCAGTCAATGTAGGGATACGGGCGGTCAGGACACCCTATGTGCTGCTTTTGAACAATGACACGGAGCCGGAGCCGGACTTTGTGGGGGAGCTGTTAAGATCCATCAGCCGCTCCAAGAAGATCTTTGCCGTCAGCAGCAAGATGGCGCAGCTCTTTCACAGAGATCTTATGGACAGCGCGGGGGACATGTACTCGGTTCTGGGCTGGGCATACCAGCGGGGAGTGGGTCAGAGTTCCAGGGGCTTTAACCGGCCTAGGGAGGTATTTTCCGCCTGCGGGGGAGCGGCCATATACCGGAGAGAGGTCTTTGATACCATCGGATATTTTGACGAAAAGCATTTTGCCTACTTAGAGGACATTGATATATGCTACAGGGCCAAGATCTTTGGCTATCACAATCTTTACTGTCCCACCGCGGTGGTCTACCATGTGGGCAGCGGCACCAGCGGGTCCAAGTACAACAGCTTCAAGGTAAGACTGGCGGCCCGGAACGGTATTTACCTGAACTACAAGAACATGCCCTGGCCTCAGCTCGCGGTAAACAGCCTGCCGCTGGCATTGGGGATCCTGGTGAAATACGGATTTTTTAAGAAGCTGGGGTTTGAGAAAGACTATGTCCAGGGGATCCGGGAAGGCTTCGCTACCATGAGGACATGTAAGAAGGTGGCTTTCCGGAGGGAGCATCTGGCCAATTATCTGGCTATCCAGTGGGAGCTTCTGGCTGGAACCGGGCTGTATGTGTATGAATTTAGCAAACGCCAGATTGGAAAGGCGTGTAAGAGATCAGGAAATTTTGGTTGAATATTTCCAGCAGCTGAGGTATACTATCCCTATTGCCCGGCGAAGGCATGTATTACGGGATACCCGAATGGGTATACCATACCGTATGGCGAAGGCCATACGCCCGCCCCGGCTTTATCAGGGGCATGTATTACGGGATACCCGAATGGGTATACCATACCGTATGGCGAAGGCCATACGCCCGCCCCGGCTTTATCGGGGCATGCATTACGGGATACCCGAATGGGTATAATAATGTAAAAGATTACTTTATCTTAAGAGAAATTTAATGTCCCAGCCGGTTTTTTCATGTATAATGTATAAGATATGGCAACACATTAATACTAAGGTGAATTTTCATGATAAAAGCTAATCAGAAAAAGCTGAACCGGTTACATGTGGTTCTGGATGCGCTGGTAGTGATCTTATCTTACAGCTGCGGGTGGCTGATCCTGTTTTTGGGAAACCGCAGGTTCAGTCCGGAGAGAAGGCTTCTGTCTCCTCAGTTTTATTTTTCTGTTTTGATCGTCCTGGTGCCTTTGTATCTGGTGTTATACACATTTTTTCAACTGTATACGCCAAAGCGGGTACAGCAGCGAAGATATGAATTTGCCAACATTTGCAAGGCCAACCTGGCAGGTCTTCTGATTATCTCCATGCTGCTTTTGCTGCTGAAGAAGAACCCCTATTTCCAACAATATTCCACAAGGATGGTATTCTATTTTTTCAGCATCAACCTTGTGGCGGAAACGGTGGAGAGGGATTTGATCCGCCGGCTTCTGCGGTCCATGCGGGGAAGGGGCTACAATCAGAAGCATGTTCTGCTTATTGGCTACAGTAGGACAGCGGAAGGGTTCATTGACCGGGTGAAGGCCAACCCCACATGGGGATACCGGGTTTACGGTATGCTGGATGACTATTCTCCTCTGGGAAAAGCCTACAAAGGAGTCCGGGTCATAGGAACCATTGCTCAGCTGGACTCAATTCTGGCACTGAATACCCTGGATGAGATCGCGATCACCTTAAGTCTTGGGGAGTACGCGAAGCTGGAGTATATCGTGGCCTCTTGTGAGAAGTCAGGAGTTCACACCAAGTTTATCCCGGATTACAACAATGTGATTCCTACAAAGCCCTATATGGAAGATCTCATGGGGCTTCCGGTGATCAATATACGCCATGTGCCCCTCAACGAGACAGCCAACAAGGTGATGAAGCGGGCAGTGGATATGTTTGGGGCTATTGTGGGAATTATTCTGTTTTCCCCGCTGATGCTGCTGACCGCTCTGCTGATCAAGATCACGTCTCCCGGGCCATTGATCTATTGCCAGGAGAGAGTGGGACTGCACAACCGGAATTTTAAGATGTACAAGTTCCGCTCCATGGAGGTGCAGCCTCCTTCCGCCGAAAAGAGCAGGTGGACCACGCCGGGGGATTCCAGGGTAACGCCTGTGGGGCGGTTTATCAGGAGGACCAGCTTAGATGAAGTTCCCCAGTTTTTTAATGTCCTCAAGGGGGATATGAGCCTGGTGGGACCCAGGCCGGAGAGACCGTTTTTTGTGGAAAAGTTTAAGGAAGAGATTCCCAGGTACATGATCAAACACCAGGTGCGGCCGGGGATGACCGGCTGGGCGCAGGTAAACGGGTACAGAGGGGATACTTCCATAACAAAGAGGATAGAACACGATCTGTATTACATTGAAAACTGGACCATGGGTCTGGATTTCCGGATCTTGTTCCTTACATTTTTCAAAGGGTTTATCAATAAGAATGCCTACTGATGGCCGCGGTCCGCGGCTACAGAAGAATCAGCAGACATGATAAAGACGAGGTTACATGCATGAACTATGAGCATAATGATGGATTTGATGAGCTGCCCGGCAAAAATCAGAGGAATGGTTCTGTAAGGGAAGGCGGGAGATCTGGCCAGAGGATGCAGGGCGGTCCCGCAAGACCGCAGGAGAGAAATGTTCAGAGGACAGGCGGTATAGGCCAGGGGACTCCCAGGAGGCCTCAGAGAGATTTACGGGAAAATGCCCGCATGGAAGAAGATTATCAGGGGAGACCTGTGAGAAGACAGGAATCCAGGCCTCAGGAAAGCTACGGAATGTCAGGGGGCAGGCAGCAGGGGGCGGGCAGGAGCGCCGGCCCGGGAAGAGCGCCTGGGGGCGTCCGCCCTCAGGGGCCTGTTCAGGGGGCAAGACCTGCTGGAGCGGGAAGAGCATCCGGCGCGGAAAGGTTTCCCGGTGATTTAAGGGAAAGCGGGATCCAGTCAGGGCGGCAGCCTGGCAGCGGGAACACAGCGGCAAGATCGTCCGGGACAGGAAGACTGCCGGGAGGAGACGGCATCCGGGGGATATCAGCCCCGGGAAGAAACATTGCCGCCAGAGAGACAGCGGCCGGAAGCGAGGGCCTGACGGCTGGCGGAACAGGCAGAACCAGACGAACAGCGGGAGCAGAGTCCCCCAGGGAGGCTCTGGCCCAGGCCAAGATCCAGCGGGTAAAGCAGAAAAAGAGGAGAAGACGGATCCTGGCCATGATCCTGGCCGAGTGTCTGACCCTTACGGTAATCTTTACCTACGCTTACTTTGCCCGGCGTCTCAACCTGATCCAGAGGGACGATTTTAATAAGGAAGATGTCAGAAACGAAGCGCTTTCTGTAGATGATATAACGAAGATGAAAGGCTACTGGATGATCGCTGTTTTCGGCGTGGACAGCCGAAATACCAATGTAAGCGCGGGAGTCCAGGCAGATGTGAACATGATCTGCTGTATTAATCAGGATACAGGAGAGATTAAGCTGGTGTCCGTGTACCGGGATACGTACTTAAACATTAATGACGGCAATTCCTACCGGAAGCTCAATGCGGCCTACACAAATGGAGGACCGGAACAGGCATTAAAGGCCCTGAATAAAAATCTGGATCTGGATATCACGGATTATGTCACCTTCAGCTGGAAAGCAGTGGCAGAGGGGATCAATATCCTGGGCGGTGTGGATGTGGAGATCACCCGTTCAGAGTTCCGCTTTATCAACGCGTTTATTACAGAGACCGTGAAAGCTACCAACATCGGCTCCCATCAGCTTACCAGTCCTGGCCTTCATCACCTTGACGGAGTCCAGGCGGTGGCGTATGGGCGTCTGAGGCTTATGGACACGGATTATGCCAGAACAGAGCGGCAGCGGAAGATTATCGAGCTGGCTTTCGCCAAGGCAAAGCAGGCGGACTACGCGACGCTGAACAATATTCTGGTAACTACCCTGCCCAGCATAAGCACCAACCTGGATTTTACCGACCTGACCAACCTGGCTCTCAGCATTGGCAAGTACCATATCGGAGAGACAGCGGGATTCCCATTTGCCAAGGGAAACGCCAACATTCCGGGAAAGGGCGATTGCGTCATACCCCAGACCCTGGAATCTAATGTAAGCCAGCTCCACACATTTTTGTTTGGAGATGAGGCCTATACCCCCACAGAGAAGGTGCGGGAGATCAGCAGCAAGATCGCGGCTGACAGCGGCATGCACAGGGAGGGAAAACCGTCTACCGGAAGCGCTCTGGCCACGGACAGTTATGTTCCGGAGACCACCGCCAAAGCCACGACAGAGGCGGCCACAACAGAGGCAGCCAGCACCAGGGAGGAATCGGAATCAACAAGAGAACTGGAGACAGATGAAAACGGCAATCTGATCCTGTATCCCAATATGACAGATGAGGACGGTAATCTGATCGACGCTCCTATTGATGACTGGCCGGAAGACCCGGATTATGTGTATCCCGGCGGCCAGAATAACGGTCAGAACGGGTATGGCCCATCAGGGTCAAACTCCACAAGGCCTGGAGAGACAAGACCGGGCCCCACCGAGAGCCAAAGCCCGGGCAGACCAGGCATCAATGTTCCCAGCAGCTCAGGCAGCGGGGAAGGCCGTGTTCCTGGAAACACAACATCTGAGTCGTCTGAGGCGGACGGTTCCGGCACATTGCCATCAGGACAGCAGAATACGGGACCAGGGGCAAACCTGGGTCCGGGAGGAAACACAGGCTCCTCCTCCGAGACCGTGTCCGCGGGAGGAAATTCTCCGGGAAGGACAGACCCCTCCGTCCAGGGGCCGTCAGGAACAGGGACTTCCGGGGGGAATCCGTCAGGAACCAGCCCCTCGGGAACCAGCTCGCCGGGAGCTGGTTCGTCAGGGACAGGAACCAGTCAGCCGGCGGGTCCTGGTTCCGTGACGCAGCCCACTCAGGGGAACTCGTCGTCCCAGGAGTCATCGGCCCGTCAGACCTCGGCCAGCCAAGAGACCAGTCCGTCGTCAGGACAGAACGGAGCCGGAAGCGGTCCGGGGCCCGGCGGCGGGGAGAGCCAATCCCAGGGACCTCAGGGACCCGGATTATAGGAAAAAGGAAATACTGCCCTGCGGATAACGCGCGGGGCAGTATTTTTATGTATACGGGGCGGAAAGGAAATGTGGCTGTTTCACGGCCCCGCTTTCATAATTTTATTATATTTCCTTCACATTTCCGTCACAAACCATTGATATAGTATGCCTATAAACATAAAGCAAAGAATTGCTGATAGAGCTTTTAAAAAAGAAAGGGGATAATCATATGTACGAAGAAAACAGAAATCAGGAGTTTGACGGTAATGGGAATCCTGAAAACCATAGATCAGAAGAGCGTGTGCCGAACTTTATCATGACAGATACCCAGAGCCAGTCAGAGGGTCAGAGTCAGACTGAAAGCGTCAGCCAGAATGTTCAGAGCCAGCCTCATGGGGAAGGCCAGATTCAGGGTCAGGAGAGCCATATCCAGGCCCGGAATCAGCCGGAGAACAATGGCCAGGTTCAGGAGCCGGAGAACCACGGTCAGGCCCGGAGCCAGTCAGAGAACTACAGTCAGGCCCAGAATCAGCCGGAGAACAACGGCCAGGCCCGAAGCCAGTCAGAGAACTACAGTCAGGCCCAGGGCCAGCCGGGGAACTACAGTCAGACCCCAAGCCAGTCGGAGACTTACAGCCAGATCCAGAGCCAGCCAGAGAGCCGCGCCCAAGGCATTCAGCCCCAGCCTCAGGCCTACAGCGGACAGCAGAGTCAGACAGCGGGAAGCCTTAACGGTCAGACTTACTCGGCAAACAGCAATCAGAACGGGGCGGGAAACGGCGGATATTATCAGCAGGGTCAGAATGGGAGCTTTTACCACAATGGTCCGACGTACCAGCAGATGTCGGGGAGCCAGGCGGGACAGCCTCAGGATGAGACGGGAAACGGAGCCAGGATGAAAAAGAGTAAGAAGCCCCGGGGCCTGTTCTCTAAAGCGGCCGGAATCACAGCCGCGGCTCTCCTGTTCGGAACCGTGTCCGGCGGAACCATGGTGGGGATCAATATGCTGGCGGATTCCATGAAAGAGGAGGCTTATCCCCAGGTGAGCCAGTCCGCTATTTTAGAAGGAACGGCACCAGCGGTTGACGTTCCCGGAAGCTCGGGCTCAGGCACCAGCCAAGCCGGCAGTGCCCTGGCCATGGATGTATCCACCATCGTGGAGAACGCCATGCCGTCCATTGTGGCCATCAACAATACCATGCTCTATCAGAGCAATTCCTGGTTCGGGCAGAAACAAACCTACGAGGTTCCCAGCAGCGGCTCCGGGATCATAGTAGGTCAGAATGATGAGGAGCTGCTGGTGGTGACCAACAACCATGTGGTGGAGGATTCCAACAGTTTATCGGTAGTGTTTATTGACTCCACAACCGTGAACGCGGCGGTGAAAGGTACGGACGCGGAGTCGGATCTGGCAGTGGTGGCCATTCCTCTGTCAGAGATCCCGACAGATACGTTTAGCCAGATTACGGTGGCAAAGCTGGGCAATTCCGATGAGATGAAAGTGGGGCAGTGCGTTATCGCCATCGGCAACGCCCTTGGATACGGGCAGTCCACAACCGTGGGCTGGGTCAGCGCCCTGGATCGGGAGGTGACTACAGATGGAGGGGCAACCACAAGAAACCTGCTTCAGACAGACGCGGCCATTAACCCGGGCAACAGCGGAGGGGCTCTCCTGAACATGAAAGGAGAGGTGATCGGCATCAACGCGGCCAAATATTCTTCCACAGAAGTAGAAGGCATCGGTTACGCGATCCCCATCTCCAAGGCGGAAGACATTATCAACTCCCTCATGACCAAGAGAACCAGAAGCGCGGCAGTGGAAGAAGGAAAAGAGGGATATCTTGGGATCCAGGGATTTACGGTGGAAGACAGTATGGTAAAACAGCTTGGTATGCCTTCAGGAGTGTTTGTGTCCGGGATTATTGAGGGCGGAGCGGCTTCCAAGACAGACCTGCGGGAAAAGGATGTTATAACCAAGTTTGACGATCAGACCGTTCGGACCATGTCCGCTCTCCAGGATATGTTAAAATATTACAAGGAGGGGGAGACCGTCACCATGGTGGTTCAGTCTCTGGAAAACGGCCAGTATGTAGAGCGTACCATTGAGATCACTCTGGGAGGAAGATCGACTTTGGGAGAGGATAGATAAATTTATTTTTTATTTGGATTTTCTGACAGAAATTCAGGTCTCGGTCTTGTGCCGGGGCCTGAATTTTATTATAATCAGAAGGTACCCATGTACAGAGGAAGGAGAACCTGTTGTGGAAGAAAAAGATACGAATCAGAACCAGCATACGGAAGACGAGTATGAGAAGATCTGCTATATCTGCCGCAGGCCGGAGAGCAAAGCCGGCGCCATGATCCGGATGCCTGGAAATATGTGCCTGTGCCACGACTGTATGCAGAAGACATTTGACGCTGTCACAAAGGGAAGCGTGGATTTTTCCCAGATCTCCAATATGCCGTTTATGAATCTGAATCTGGGGGACCTTGCCAATATGAAGATCCCCGACACAGCCATTCCGGAGAAAAAACGGATACGGAAAAAGAAAAAAGAGCAGAAGCCGGAGTTGGACATCAAAGATATCCCGGCACCCCACAGGATCAAGAGCAGTTTAGATGATTACGTCATAGGGCAGGAGAAGGCGAAAAAGGCCATTTCCGTGGCAGTTTACAATCATTATAAAAGGGTATTTTCGAAAAATAAGTCCCAGGAGGGGGAGGAAGATGTACAGATCGAGAAGTCTAATCTTCTGATGATCGGCCCCACGGGAAGCGGGAAGACCTATCTGGTAAAGACCCTGGCCAGGCTTTTAGATGTGCCGCTGGCCATCGCCGACGCCACGGCCCTTACAGAAGCGGGATATATCGGAGATGATATTGAGAGCGTGATTTCCAAGCTTCTGGCAGAGGCGGACAATGATGTGGAGAAGGCGGAGCGGGGGATTGTCTTTATCGACGAGATCGACAAGATCGGGAAGAAAAAGAACACCAATGCCAGAGATGTCAGCGGAGAATCGGTGCAGCAGGAGCTTTTGAAGCTTCTTGAGGGAAGCTTGGTGGAGGTTCCCGTAGGCTCCAATCAGAAAAATGCCCTTACCCCCATGGCCACGGTGAATACAGACAATATCCTCTTTATCTGCGGCGGCGCGTTTCCGGACCTGGAGGATATCATAAAACAGCGTCTCAACAAGACATCATCCATAGGTTTCCGGGCTGAACTGAAGGACCGGTACGACGACGACCCGGATCTGCTGGGACATGTGACCAGCAAGGATCTGCGGGCTTTCGGCATGATTCCTGAATTTTTGGGAAGGCTTCCGGTGGTGGTTACATTCCAGAAGCTGACCAGATCCATGCTGGTGGATATTCTGAGGCGTCCGAAAAATGCCATTGTCAAGCAGTACATAAAGCTGCTGGCCATGGATGAAGTAAAGCTGATATTTGAGGATGAGGCCTTAGAGTGGATCGCGGATGAGGCCATGAAAAGGGACACAGGAGCCAGGGCCCTGCGGGCCATTATGGAAGAGTTCATGCTGGACATCATGTTTGAGGTGCCAAAGGATCCTGGCATCGGAACCGTGGTCATCACCAGGGATTATCTGGACAAAAGCGGCGGACCACGGATCGAGACGCGGGGATAGGAGACTCACTCCCGAAGAGAAAGAAAGGAATCATAGAGGTTTAAGGTACCGTATCCCCATTCCTTGTTAGGGTAGATGTAATTGGGATTTCGGTTTGCCCCCCGGGTAAGCGATGATTTTACCAGGTCCCCGCCGATGATGGGATAGGCCCCTGTGGGGTACTGCCTGGAGTAGATGTTGGCCGCGGCCCCTGCCACATGGGCGGCAGCCACGGAGGAGCCGGTCATCCGGATCATTGGGTATTCCCCGGGGACAGATGAGATACCGGGGCCATACACTTCCACCCCGGGGGCCGCCAGATCCGGTTTGATCCGTCCATCCCTTGTGTAGCCCCGGCTGGAGTGGATATAAAGGCTTCCGTCCAAGTGGTTGTAGGTGCTGACCGTGATGGGAAAGTCCGCGTTGCCCGGGGTGACGATGGTGGTGTAGGGATCCGACTGGAGAAAATAGGTGTCAGGAGACACAAAGCCCTGGATGGGAAGCCACATGTGGTACACCCCGGAAAAGATAATGGTGGGGTACACCCGTATCCGCCATATGCCGGGTATGGGACTGATAAAGCGCAGGGAGGCCAGAAAGCTTCCCTGGGATCCCAGGGCGGTCGCGTAAGACACAACAATGGAGGTGGATTCCAGAGAGAATTTTACAGTGGTCTCATTGTTCAGGGACAGAGGAATCCTCTGGATCACTTCCCCTGTGGGGGAGACAAATCCCACGGTGTAGATTTCCGGGGAGTCGGCCCACAGTTCAATAACCATGCCCTTTTCCTGCTCCCCCACCCGCAGTTCCACCTCGTCATAATCCCCGGAGCCGCCCGCGGGGCCGTTTATCTGCCCAAGGTAGTGATGGCGGAGGCCGGCCTCGTTGCCTGCCGAGCAGACAGCGGTCACCCCGAGAAAAGAGCGGAGGCTGTTGAGAACCTCGCCTACAGGGGACGCGCCGGTGTGCCCGCCGGAATTGGCCCCCAGTCCCAGACAGATCACCAGAGGCATCCGGTGACGGCGGGCAAGAAGGGTCAGATAGGTGATCCCCAGCATGATGTCGACGCTCTCATAAGCGTCAGCCCCATTGGGTATCATATAATAATCTCTGAGATATTGTTTGGCGGGTTTCAATTTTACGATTCCCAAGCTGCACTGAGGCGCCGCTCCGGTGAAATCAGGGGAGACCGAGATGCCTCCGGCGGCGATCCCGGCCAGGAAGGTTCCGTGGCCATTGGTGTCAGTGGCAGGAACCACAGACAGGGGATCGTCGTCAAAGAGAGCCTGGTTGATCTCCTCCTCACGGTATTCTTTTCCGTATAAAAAGGGGAAGAGAAAAGGACGGTTTCCCGGCAGCTCAAATCCTCCGCCTTCTGCTGTCTGATCCCAAAGGCCCAGGATACGGGTGGTGCCGTTTGGATTGCGGAACAGAGGGTTCTGATAGTCGATCCCCGTGTCGATCAGTCCCAGGATCACCCCTTCACCGTTGGAGCCCAATGCCGGCTGGCGGAAGGTAGAAAGGATTCCGGAGGCCTCCATGCTGGTAGTGTCCATGAGTCCGAACAGAGATGGGATAGAATCATAGGAGTGATTTGGGAGGCTCAGGGGCATGGCTTCCTCAAGGGGGACATAGTAGACCGCGAAGGATTCATTGACAAAAGAGATGCAATCGGTGTGGAGGGTCTGGGACAGCTCCTCCAAGGTGGCCGAACTGTGGCGATAGATAAAATCAGCGTAATCCTGTCCGGCTACATTAGCAGTACATGCGCTCATAACTCACATTCCGAAAGGGTTTTTTATATTATATGCAGAAAATGAATGAGAACTCACTGGACGGAAGAAGATAATCATAGTAAAATAAATAGTAAAAAAGGAGACAAAGACCATGGCATTGATATTGTTGGCAGCAACCATCCTATTGGCCGACCTGGCGATCAAAGCCGTTGTGGAGGAGGCCGACCCAGAGGACTTCCCAAGAAAGCTTGAGGCAACCAAAGGCTTTATCATCATCCACCGGTCCCACAATGCCGGTTTTCCCATGGGCGTCTTAAAGGACAAGCCAGAGCTTGTAAAGGTTATCCCCCTGTCGGTACTGTCCGGCGTGGCCGGAGTATTTCTGTGGCTTTACCCAAAGAAAGGCCATGTACTGGAAAAGACCGGCGCTTCCCTGGTTCTGGCCGGAGGCTTAAGCAATTTGTGGGACCGGTGGAAAAGGGGCTATGTGGTGGATTATTTCAGCTTCCGGGTGAAGAAGCTGGAGAAGATTGTTTTTAACATAGGAGATATGGCTGTTTTTTTGGGAGCGGCTGTTATGTTCATCGCCCAGGTGATTGAGGTGGTCAGGGAGCGGTGACGGTGGAAAGATAAGTTGTGATATAAAAAAGCCCTGAGAGTGTGGAGAACTTTCGGGGCGGTTTTTATGTCTGTCGGCAGTAAGATTCTGTCAAAAGGGTTATGGCTATTGACTTTTAAGGGGATTTACACTATATTTAGAATGATTTACCCTGACGATAGATGAAAAAATATGTAGATTAGGAAAGAAAAGATGGAAATTCAATTACAAAGTATCTTAATGCCAAGGAGTGGCATTAGCAATATAGAAGAACTATATTGTCATAACTGTATGAATCGAATAGATTTTGACGGATATTTCAATTTGTTTTATATAAAAAAAAGAAAAACATACAGCCGAATTACGAATCTTCATCTATTTCTGCGGTTGATAGGATATGATCGCCTGATACTTATGCACGATCAGGAAGTTATTAAAGAAGAGATATTGGATCCATATACGGAAAAAGAGTATGTGACAGAATTTCCTTATTCCCGATACGAGGAAGGTGTATTCTGGTTCAGCCTGGTGGAGAAAGGAGAAAATACTCAAAAGAAACTGGAAGGGTGGTATGGAGCGGAGATAGAGGCTGAACAGTGTTTGACGGTTAATATAGGTATTGATATCTGTACGTATCGCAGAGAGCTATATGTAGAACGTAATCTGACCATGCTGGCAGAACTGATGGAAAGCGGGCAGGCGGTTTCCCCGCATATTCAGGTTTATGTAGTTGACAATGGAGGGACGCTTGAGGGAAGGTCTTCTTTACAGGAGATTCTTGATAGAACCGCGGGACGGATACAGATTATTCCCAACAGAAACACAGGAGGGAGCGGCGGATTCACCCGCGGAATGCTGGAAGTTCTGGAGGATAGGGAGAAAAGACAATTTACCCATATCCTTTTGGCGGATGATGACGCGACCATGGAACCAGATGCTTTTGTGCGGCTCTATGGACTTTTGGTTACCCTCAGACCAGAGTGGCGAGATGTGACAGTGGGCGGCTCTATGATGAGAGAGGACTGCCCCCATATGCTTTTCTGTGCCGGGGAGAGATGGGAAAACGGCAGTGTGATTCAGCCGGAACAGGATTTGGATATGAGGCTGTTTTCGAATGCTCTGTCTCCATATCTGGCCGATACAGGACATGAGAGAGAATGGTATTCCGGGTGGTGGTTTTGCTGCTATTCTCTTAATGTGGCGCGGAAGGACAATTTGCCGTTGCCACTGTTTCTACACCATGATGATATAGAGTTTGGGCTTCGCAACCAAGACAAGGGCGTTATATTTTTAAATGGCATTGGAGTGTGGCACAAGGGCGCGGATCTTACCTTTTCGGGGAGCAATCTGTACTATGATACCAGAAATAACCTGATTGAGTTGGCGTTGCACGGAACAGGGGATATAAAAAAGACCGCGTTAAAGATTGTTCTGAGATCCGTGACTTCGGCGGCAATCTGGATGCGTTGTAAAGACGCTGCCATAGTATATCAAGGAGTTTTGGATTTTTTAAAAGGCCCCCAATGGCTGGCCAGAAAAAAACCGGAAAAGATCCATGAAAAGATCAGGGGAATGTGCTATAACCCCAGACCGGTAGATGAAGTGATAAAAGAACTCTCAGGGAAAGACAGGAAGATTGCCAGAAAAGAGCTTTCAGATTTTGATAATTTATCGGGAATGGACGCTATTGCCAGAAACAGGGAGAAGAAAAAGAAAGCAAAGTGGTACTGTTATCTGACCTACAACGGCTGGCTTCTTCCCGCGGACAAAAGCGGGATCAGGTTGGTTGCCTCAACAGATTCACCCTTTGACGTTTTCCGCGGACAGAGGATTCTTTTGTTTGAGCCTGGAAGCCGTAAGGCTCTTGTAGTGGAACGGAGGTACGGGGATCTGGGTAAGGTTATAAAGATATATGTAAAAATTCTGATTGTGTTTTTAAAATATTTTGACTCAGCATGCAAAAATTATCGGGAAAATATAGGAAACCTTACAAATCAGGTTGCCTGGAAGGAGTATCTTAGAGAAAAATGACAATAATAAAAAAAAGGTTGGATGTGTTCTTGCGGTATAAACCGCTGTTAGGACAGCTGATCGCTAAAGATATCAAATTGAAATACCGGAGAAGTGTTCTGGGATATTTCTGGAGTATTCTGGACCCGCTGATGCTCATGGGCATTATGGTTCTGGTATTTTCCAATATGTTCCGGTTTGAGATTGCCAATTATCCGGTGTATCTTATTATAGGACAGACGATCTATAACTTTGTATCAGAGTCTACCAGCCAGTCTACCTGGGCCATCATCGGCAATGCGGCGCTGATGAAGAAAACATATGTGCCAAAATATATTTTTACCGTATCAAGGGTAACCAGCGGGCTGGTAAACATGATCTTCGCTATGGGGGCAATGCTCATCGTATTTATAATATGCCACGTCAGATTTACCGCGAAGATGCTGTTTATTCCTGTAATTTTGGTTCAAGTCTACATTTTTGCGCTTGGACTTGGCCTGCTTCTGGCATGCGGAACAGCTTTCTTTCGGGATGTCCAGCATATATACAGCGCGTTTTTAACAGCGTGGATGTATGCTACTCCCATATTTTATCCCATCGAACAGCTGTCCCCGAAACTCATATGGATCATTAAACATTTTAATCCGTTGTATTCCTATATTGCGCAGTTTCGGACAATTGTGCTTAACGAATCACTGCCAGGCGCGCATTTGGTTCTGTACGGATTCGCTATGGCATTCCTGATGCTCATAGTGGGCGGATGGATCTTTTACAAAGGCCAGGATAAATTCATTTTGTATATTTAGAACAGCGTTCATGTAGAGAGGGAAAAGAGACTGTATGGAAGATAAATGCGCGGTGCGAGTAGATCAGGCCGTTGTTCGGTTTAATATGGCATCAGAGCGGATCGATAATCTGAAAGAATATTTCGTGAAGCTGATAAGCAGAGAATTGATGTTTAAGGAGTTTTTAGCGCTGAAAGGAATTGATTTTCAGGTGCAAAAGGGGGAAGCGTGGGGAATCATTGGAACCAATGGTTCCGGAAAATCTACACTGCTGAAACTTATATGCGGGATTCTAAAACCCTATAAAGGAAGTGTCCATGTCAACGGCTCTATTGCTCCCCTTATAGAGTTAGGGGCAGGCTTTGACGGGGATTTGACAGCGAGGGAGAATATCTTTCTCAACGGTGCTGTTTTGGGGCATGATAAAAAGTTCATGCGGGAGCACTTTGACGAGATTGTAGATTTTGCGGAGCTGTGGGATTTTTTGGACATGCCTATCAAGAACTATTCTTCTGGTATGGCGGCTCGTATGGGATTTGCCATCGCCACCATGGTGCGTCCAGATATCCTGATCTGCGACGAAGTCCTGGCAGTGGGAGACTACGCCTTTCAGCAGAAATGCGAGCGGCGCATGGGAGAGATGCGGGAGCATGGGACTACGCTCCTGTACGTATCCCATTCGATTGAATCAGTAAAAAGCGTGTGTAATAAGGCGCTTTGGCTGGATAAAGGGATTGTAAGGATGGCTGGGGAGGTGAATGAAGTGGGAGACGCGTATATCAGGGAGCTGCAGCAGAGATAAGATGTGATGGTTTTGGGGAAGTGAGTCAAAATGCCGCTTTTGTGCAGGTTTTTGGTCGTTGCTCGGACAGTTGATTTTGGAAAGCAGAAAAAATAATATGGAGGAATCAGGACGATGAGAGAAAAAATACAGCATATATTATTTCAGAATAACGATACACTATTTACTTATAGGGATATGTTTTACCATGGTGACTGGGGAGTGTTGATGGAAGAGGAAAGGAATAGCTATCTCTGCCTTGGAAAATATGAGTGTGTTGAATTTAATACATATTTCAATGGGGTATCCTACGGGAAGTGGAGGCAATATACAGATATTAAGCGGGTACATCTGTGTGTAGAGGTAGAAGGAACCTGTAATATCACCCTTTGTGGATACCATTTGGAAAATGATATTCCTATAAGAACGGCTTTAGGTGAAAAACATGTAGAGGCCGGAGAAAGGACTTCTGTATATATGGAATATCCGGAAAACAAAGAGCAGATCCTTGGCTTTGAGATTAAGACCTTCGGCGAAGTGAAGGTGTTTGGAGGATATTACGAGGGTGAATTTGGTGAAAAGAATACAAAAAATGTAGAACTGGCTCTGGCGACCACAACCTGCCGGAAGGAAGAGTACATTAAGGAAAATGTGAAACGCCTAAAGGTGGGAATACTGGACTCTGAGGAAGATATGAGCAGTCATTTTAAAATTCATATCGTAGATAATGGGCGAACTCTGAAAAGGGAAGATTTTCCCGAGGATGCCAGGATTTATTATCATTCCAATAAGAATACAGGTGGTTCAGGCGGATTTGCCAGAGGAATGATTGAGAGCAGGCATCAGAATCCTAAAGCGACTCATGTGTTGCTGATGGATGATGATGTGATGATCCTTCCAGACAGTATTTTCCGGATGTATGTGCTGTTGAAACATATTAGAGAGAAATATAAGGAGAGTTTTGTTAGTGGGGCCATGTTGTTGCTGGAGGAAAAGAATATCCAGCATGAGGATATTGGAACTATTGATGATTTTGGAAGTTTCTTCCCTCTAAAACCCCGCTGGAATCATGTATGGCTTAGAGATAATCTGCTTAATGAAAAGTTATATAAAAGAAAGAATATGTATCAGGGTTGGTGGTACTGCTGTATTCCCATGAGTGTTATAGACAAGAATGGTCTGCCGCTCCCGTTATTTATAAGGGGGGATGATGTAGAGTATTCATTACGATGCAAGGCTAATATCATCTCCATGAATGGAATATGTGTATGGCATATGGGATTTTACGGAAAATACAGTGCATCTATGAATCTGTATCAGGAATTTAGAAATCTTTTAATTGGCCAGGCAGCGTCACAAGTTTTTCTCGATGCTGATTTGCTTAGGCGGGTTAGAATTTTTTATAGGGATAATATGTTAAAG